>DASXXR010000001.1:0-2155 GCA_036502945.1 Paraburkholderia sp.
TTATTGCCCTCGAATATATTTGTCGACGGCCTTGTTATGCTCGCCGAGCGTGTCTGAAAAAATACTGCTGCCGTCGCCGCGAGACACGAAGTAGAGCGCGCTCGTCTGCGCCGGATTGAGCGCGGCCTGCAACGATGCGACCCCCGGAAGCGAAATGGGTGTGGGCGGCAGCCCCATCCGGGTGTACGTATTGTAAGGAGTGTCCGTCAGCAGGTCGCGCTTCTTAAGGTGCCCGGTGTAGCTTTCACCCAAACCGTAGATCACGGTGGGATCGGTCTGCAGCGGCATGCCGACCCTCAGGCGATTGGCGAATACGCCCGCCACCATCGGCCGGTCGGACGCCTTGCCGGTTTCTTTCTCGATGATCGACGCCATCGTCAGCGCCTCGTACGGCGTCCGGTACGGCAGGCCGGCGGTGCGCATCGCCCACGCTTCGTCGATGCGCAACTGCATCAACCGGTACGCGCGGCGATAGATGTCGAGATCGCTCGTGTCCTTGTCGAACAGGTAGGTATCCGGGAAAAACAGCCCTTCCGCGCTGCCCGCCGGCGTTTCCGGCGCGCCGATCGCCTTCAGCACGTCCGCGTCCGAAAAGCCCGCAGAATCGTGTTTCAGCGCGGGGTTTGCGTCCAGTTCCGCGCGCATATGCCTGAACGTCCAGCCTTCGATCACCGTCGCCACGTATTCGTTCACGTCGCCGCGTGCGATCTTCTGCAGGACGTCGTACGGGCTCACGCCGCTCTTGAACTCGTAGTTGCCCGATTTGAGCGCGGTCTGCAGCCCGAGCAGCCGCGTCATGAGCACGAACAGCTCCGGCTCGACCGGCACGCCGCCGCGATTCAGTTGCGCGGTCACGCTGCGCAGGCTGCTGTGCGGTTTGATTGTGACGTCGAGTTGGGGGGTGCTCAGGTTGATCGGCGTGGTGGCCCAGTGATATCCGCCTGCGGCGGCTGCCGCGGCCAGTGCGACGAGCGCCGCGCCGGCCAGGAAACATTTCTTCAGAAGGGACATGCGGGACAGGGCTGGGGTGAAGACCCATATAATACCTAGTTGCTTTCGCTAAAGTCATGATTGACTGCTCCCCCGCTTCCATGAACGCACCGCTCGCTTCCGTTTCCAGCCCTGTCGCTTCGGGCTCCGCCGGGCCTGTTGCCGCCGCGCCGCTGGCGCCGTTGCCGCTGTTGCCCCGTCCCGCTCGCGATGAATTCGACGCTGTGCTCGCGCGCGGCGCGTATATGCCGCTCACGCAGTTCGGCGTAATCGACGTGACGGGCGACGACGCGGCCACCTTCCTGCACGGTCAGCTCACCAACGACACCCAGCATCTCGACGCCGCTAGCGCCCGGCTCGCCGGCTACTGCTCGGCGAAGGGGCGGTTGCTCGCGTCGTTCCTCACGTGGCGCTGCGGCGAGTCGATCCGCCTGCTGGTATCCAGAGACGTGCAGGCGGCGGCGCAAAAACGGCTGTCGATGTTCGTGCTGCGCGCGAAGGCGAAGCTTGCCGACGCGAACGGCGAACTCGCGGCAATCGGACTTGCCGGCGACGTGCGCGGTGCGCTGTCGGGCGTCTTCGACGCGCTGCCGGACGGCGTGCATGTGAAGGTCGACGGGCCTGCCGGCTCGCTGATCCGTGTGCCCGATGCGGCGGGACGGCTGCGCTACGTGTGGGTCGGACCGAAGGCGGAAGTCGAAGCGCGCCTGCCGGCGCTCGATGCGAAGCTCACGCGCGTGAGCGCGGCCGTCTGGGACTGGCTCGACATCCGTGCCGGCGAGCCGCGCATCACGCAGCGCGTCGTCGAGCAGTTCGTGCCGCAGATGGTCAATTTCGACGTGCTCGGCGGCGTCAATTTCCGCAAGGGCTGTTACCCGGGGCAGGAAGTGGTCGCGCGCAGCCAGTATCGCGGCACGATCAAACGGCGCACGTCGCTCGCAAACGTCGCGGGCGAACCCGACACCGTCGTGCCCGGCCTCGAACTGTTCCATTCGGGCGACCCCGGCCAGCCGTGCGGAATGGTCGTCAACGCAGCGGCGGCGCCGGACGGCGGCGTCGACATGCTGGTCGAGATCAAGCTGGCGGCGCTCGAAGCCGGTTCGGTTCATCTCGGCGCGGCTGAAGGCCCGGCGCTCGCGTTTCTGCCGCTGCCGTACGCGCTGCC
>DASXXR010000002.1:0-4649 GCA_036502945.1 Paraburkholderia sp.
GAGCTCGAACGCGCCAACCACGCGTACTACGTGCTCGACCAGCCGGACTTGCCCGATGCGGAATACGACAAGCTGTTCAAGGAACTGCAGCAGATCGAAGCCGAGCACCCGGACCTGATCACGCCTGATTCACCGACGCAGCGCGTGGGCGGCGAAGTGGCTGACGGCTTCGAGCCCGTCATGCATGACATGCCGATGCTGTCGTTGAACAATGGCTTTGCCGACGAAGACATCGCCGCGTTCGACAAGCGCGTGGCCGACGCGCTGGGCGACGCGCCTGTCGAATACGCGTGCGAACTGAAGTTCGACGGCCTCGCGATCTCGCTGCGCTATGTGGACGGCAAGTTGACGCAGGCGGCCACGCGTGGCGACGGCGCGACGGGCGAGAACGTCACCGAAAACGTCCGCACGATCCGTTCGATCCCGCTGACGCTCAAAGGCCGCGACATACCGAAGCTGCTCGACGTGCGCGGCGAAGTGCTGATGTTCAAGCGCGATTTCGAACGGCTCAATGCGCGGCAGCGCGACGCCGGCCAACGCGAGTTCGCGAACCCGCGCAACGCGGCCGCGGGCAGTCTGCGGCAGCTCGATCCGAAGATCACGGCGCAGCGGCCGTTGTCGTTCTTTGCATACGGGATCGGCGTGCTGGACGGCGGCGAGATGCCCGGTACGCACAGCGCGTTGCTCGACTGGTATGGCGCGATGGGTTTGCCGGTGAACAGTCAGCGGGCCGTCGTGCGCGGCGCCGATGGGTTGCTCGCGTTCTTCCACGAGGTCGGCGAGAAGCGCGACGGATTGCCGTACGACATCGACGGCGTCGTCTACAAGGTCAATCGCCGCAATCAGCAGGACGCGCTCGGCTTCGTCTCGCGCGCGCCGCGGTTCGCGCTCGCGCACAAGTTCCCGGCAGAGGAAGCGCTGACGAAGCTCGTCGCGATCGACGTTCAGGTCGGCCGCACCGGCGCAATCACGCCGGTGGCGAGGCTCGAGCCGGTGTTCGTCGGCGGCGCGACGGTGACCAACGCGACGCTGCACAACGAAGACGAAGTGCGCCGCAAGGACATCCGGATCGGCGACACCGTGATCGTGCGGCGCGCAGGCGACGTGATTCCCGAAGTGGTGAGCGCGCTTATCGACCGGCGTCCGGCGGATGCGCAGGAATTCGTGATGCCGAGCGCGTGCCCGGTGTGCGGCTCGGCGATCGAACGGCTGCCCGATGAAGCGATCGCGCGCTGCACCGGCGGCCTCTTTTGCCCTGCGCAGCGCAAGCAGGCGCTCTGGCATTTCGCGCAGCGCCGCGCGCTCGATATCGACGGGCTGGGCGAAAAGATCATCGACCAGCTGGTCGATGAGAACCTCGTGCGCACGCCGGCGGACCTCTTCAATCTCGGCTTTGCGACGCTCGCCGCGCTCGACCGCTTCGCGGACAAGTCCGCCCAGAACCTGCTCGATTCACTGGAGAAGGCGAAGCACACCACACTCGGCCGCTTCATCTACGCGCTCGGTATCCGGCACGTCGGCGAGACGACGGCGAAAGATCTCGCGAAGCATTTTGGTTCGCTCGACCCGATCATGAACGCGACGCCCGAAGCGTTGCTCGAAGTCCACGACGTGGGCCCGATCGTCGCGGAAGCGATTCGCCAGTTCTTCGCTGAAGAGCACAACCTTACGGTGATCGAGCAACTGCGGGCGCCGGGCAGGGTAACGTGGCAGGAAGGCCCGCCCGCGCCGAAGGCGCCGCAGGGGGTGTTGGCCGGCAAGACCGTCGTGCTGACGGGTACGCTGCCGAACCTGGCGCGCGAGGAAGCAAAGGAAATGCTGGAAGCGGCCGGCGCGAAGGTGGCGGGTTCCGTATCGAAGAAGACCGACTACGTCGTGGCTGGGGCGGAAGCGGGCAGTAAGCTCGCGAAAGCCGAGGAACTCGGCATTCCCGTGCTTGACGAAGAGGGTATGCGCAAGCTTCTGGAGGGACAGACATCATGATTCGCGAAATTCTCAAGATGGGCGATCCGCGCCTTTTGCGCATTGCCAAGCTCGTCGATCATTTCGATACGCCCGAACTGCATGACCTCATCAAGGACATGTTCGAAACGATGCACGACGCCAACGGCGCGGGTCTCGCGGCACCGCAGATCGGCGTCGACCTGCAGGTCGTGATCTTCGGTTTCGGGCATAACGAACGCTATCCGGATGCGCCGTCCGTGCCCGAAACGGTGCTGATCAATCCGACCATTACGCCGGTGTCGCAGGATATGGAGGAGGGCTGGGAAGGGTGCTTGTCGGTGCCGGGGCTGCGCGGCGCCGTGAGCCGGTTCTCAATGATCCGGTACCACGGTTGCGACCAGTTCGGCAAACCGATCGACCGCGTCGCGGAAGGCTTTCACGCACGGGTCGTGCAGCATGAATGCGATCACCTGATCGGCAAGCTGTATCCGATGCGGATCACGGATTTCTCGAAGTTCGGCTTCACGGAAATCCTCTTTCCGGACCTGGATCCGCGCAGCGACGATTGAACTGCCGCTGCGCGCATTGCCTTTGTTCGGCAGACAGGAAACGAAAGCCCGCGCACGCTGCGCGGGCTATTCAACGCGTTCGCTGCCCACTCCCGCTCGCATGCACGCAGCCACGCGGTCCTAGAACGACTCGTCGGCCGATAGATAACGCCATTGGCCCGGCGGCATTGCACCGAGCGTCACGCGTCCCATCCGCACCCGTTTCAGGCCGACCACCTGCAGCCCGACCAGTTCGCACATGCGGCGGATCTGCCGCTTCTTGCCCTCGCGCAACACGAAGCGAAGCTGCTCGCCGTTTTGCCAGCTGACCATCGCGGCCTTGAGCGGAACGCCGTCGAGTTCCAGGCCGTGCCGCAGTTGCGCGAGATCTTCAGGCGGGAAGTGCTGATCGACTTCGGTTGTCACCTCGCCGTACGACACGCGAACCAGATACTCCTTGTCGATCTCCGAATGTCCGCCGATCAGCTGCTTCGCGACGCGGCCGTCCTGCGTGAGCACAAGCAGCCCGGTGGAGTCGATATCGAGGCGGCCGGCCGGCGCGAGCTGGCGCAGATGTACCGGAGCAAAGCGGATCTCCGAGCGGTCGCCTTCCCAGCGGTTGTCGGGCGTGACGAGCGTGATCGCGGGCTGATAGCCGTCCTCCGCCTGCCCCGACACGTAGCCGACCGGCTTGTGCACGAGGATCGTGACCTGTTGCGATTGCGCGTTCTGCGCGGCCGGGTCGATGTCGATCCGCTGGTTCGGGCGGACCTTGCTGCCGAGCGTGTCGATCCGTACGCCGTCGACGAGCACCCAGCCTCGCTCGATCCATTCGTCGGCTTCGCGGCGCGAGCAGAGGCCGAGCTCCGACATCAGTTTCGACAGGCGTAGTGTGCCCGGCGCATCGTGGTATTCGCGCTCGGGGCGTGGCGCGCGCTCGTGCGCGGCCTCTGTGGCGCGCGGTGTGCGAGCGATGGGCGAAGCGCCGCGTGCAGGCTTTTTGCCCGGTGCGGCGCGATCGCGGTCTGCGAATCGTCGCGCGCCTGGTGCTTCGTTATCACGGGCGCGTTCGGTGCGCTCAGGACGGCTCGCCCGATCATCGGGACCGCGCTTCGCGCCTGCGCGCGGTGCTCGTTCGTCGCGGGGCGCGCGTTCGGGCCGGTCCGCATACGAGGTTTTGACGGGGCGCGCGAATGGGCGCTCGCTTCGTCCGGGTGCGCCACGGTCGTCCGCTGCGCGTGTGCGCGGGCCGTCGCTGCGGTCGCGCGACTCATCACGCTCGCGGCGCGCGGGGCGCGCGTCTCGTGGAGCGGCGTCCGTCGGGCGGCCGAAGCGCGGTGCCGGCCGCCGCGTATCATCCGCGCCGCGATCCGCCGAACGGGCACCGCCGTATGGCCGGCGCGTCTCGCCAGCGCTGCTGCGCGATGCGCCTTCGTCACGTTCGCGGCGCGCGGGGCGTTCGCCGCGCGGGGCGGCATCAGTGGAACGGGGGGAGCGCGGCGCCGGCCGCCGCGTATCGTCCGCGCGGCGATCCGCCGAACGGGCGCCGCCGTATGGACGGCGCGTGTCGCCAGCGCTGCCGCGCGATGCGCCTTCGTCACGCTCGCGGCGCGCGGGGCGTTCGCCGCGCGGGGCGGCGTCCGTGGAACGGGGGGAGCGCGGTGCTGGTCGCCGCGTATCGTCCGCGCCGCGATTCGCCGGGCGCGCGCCGCTGTACGGCCGCGGCGAGTCGCCATCGCGGGCGAAACGTGGCGCGCGGGCGGTGCGATCGCGATCGTCGGCGCCGCGTCGCGGCGCTCCCGAGCCTCCGGCAGACGGTTCGTCGCGCCGCGGCGGACGGTCACCCGCCGCGCGCCGCTCGCCTGCGGCCCCCGCCGGCTTGCTGGCCGGCCGCTTGCCGCCGGTGGGCGAGGCCGCCTTGGCACGCGGTTCGCGAGAACCGGCTGCGCCAGACGACGAGCCGGCGCCGCGCTTAACGTCGCCCGGTGCAGCAGGCTTCGGGCGCACCGGCTTGCGCGCTGACGCGCTGCCGGGGCGCACAGGGGCGCGTTCGGCCGAGGCCGAACGCGGATGCTTGGCTGTTAACTTGTCTCGCATGAAATCTCACACTGCGATCGCGCGCAGCAATTCGGTCTCGACCTGGATTTGACGCCGGTT
>DASXXR010000003.1:0-7977 GCA_036502945.1 Paraburkholderia sp.
TGCGCGCATCGAGAATCTTCAGGTCGAGTTTCATGCGGTTCCGCAAGAGAGTGAAAGGGTTCAGCGTGCGAGCTCGAACGCGTCGGCAAGCAGCTCATAAGAACGCAGCCGCGCCTGATAACTGCCCGCGACGGTCAGCACGATTAGTTCGTCGGCTTCGAATTGTTCCTGCAACGCATGCAACCGTTCGGTCACGGTGTCGGGTGTGCCGATGATGCTGCGCGGCTTCTCCCGATCGATAACCAACTGCTCGCGTGCACCGTATTCCTGCGCGAGGCCTTGTGCGATAGACGGAATCGGCGCGTTCAAACCGTACGCCATCTGGACGCGGCGCAGGTCGACGGCTTTTTCGAGGTCGGCAGCTTCCTGCTCGGTGTCGGCGCAGATCACGAACACGGCCGCCGCGAGATAGGGCTTCTCTTCGTTGCCCGGCCCAAAACGCTCGCGGTACGCTTGCGCCACCGCGTGGCCGAAGTGCGCATTGATGAAATGCGCAAACGAAAAGCGAACGCCGAGTTGCGCGGCGAGCATGCCGCCGAAATCGCTGGAACCGAGCACCCAGAGTTGTGGACGCGTGTCGATCTGCGGTTGCAGCAACACGCCGTGCGCGATGTGATCGGCGGGTAGCGTGCCCTTCATCAGTCCGACCAGATCGGCGACCTGCTGCGGGAAAATGTCGCCGCGATTGTACGTGCCTGATGCGACCGCCTGTGCGGTCCGCATATCGCCGCCCGGCGCGCGCCCGACGCCGAGATCGACGCGGTTCGGAAACAGCGCTTCGAGCATCATGAATTGCTCGGCGACCTTGAACGGACTGTAGTAAGGCAGCATCACGCCGCCGGAGCCGATGCGGATGCGTTTCGTCACGCTGCCGAGGCGCGCGAGCATCACTTCAGGGCACGGATTGGACACGCCGCGCAGACCGTGATGCTCGGCACACCAGTAACGCGTGTAGCCGAGATCGTCTGCGAGTTGCGCGAGTTCGATCGTCGCGGAGATCGCATCGGCCACCGAGTGCCCGTCGATGACGGGCGTTTGATCGAGCACGGAAAGTAGCGTCATAGCGGCAGCGCTCCCATATGGGCTGAGTTTTCCCGTTCTTTGGGCTTGAGTTCGAAGTGGCTGGCGTTCAGCCGATCAGATTGGCATCCGGCAGACGCCTCGCGATTTCCGCGATCAGCGTGCGCGCAAGCGTCTGTTTGTCCGCGCGCGGAAGGCGCGTCGTGCCGGCGGCCTCGAACAGAACGACTTCGTTGTCGTCGGCCCCAAATGTCGACGGGCCGAGATTACCGATCAGAAGCGGTACCTTTTTACGCACACGCTTTTCCTTGCCATGCACATCGAGGTCTCCGCTTTCCGCGGCAAAGCCGACGCAATAAGGCGGGTGTGTCCGATTCGCCACGGTGGACAAAATGTCCGGATTCTCGACGAAGCTGAACGTAGGCACCGCACGGTCGGTGGTCTTCTTGATCTTGTGCTGGCTGATGTGATCGGCACGCCAGTCCGCCACGGCGGCGACGCCGATGAAGATGTCGTAGCCGGGCACCGCGCGCATTACCGCCTCATACATCTGTTGCGCGGTCTGAACGTCTTCGCGATAAATACCCCACGGCGTTTCCAGCGCAACCGGGCCGGCGACGACGTGCACATGCGCGCCGGCCTGCTGCGCGGCGCGCGCGAGCGCGAAGCCCATTTTGCCGCTCGACCGGTTCGTGATGCCGCGCACCGGATCGAGCGGTTCGAACGTCGGGCCGGCCGTCAGCAGTACTCGCCGGCCAGCGAGAATCTTCGGCTGAAAGAACGACGCGGTGGCTTCGTAGGTCGCTTCGGGCTCGAGCATCCGTCCATCGCCCACTTCACCGCACGCCTGCGCGCCGGAGTCCGGGCCCAGCACCTGAATGCCGTCAGCCCGCAGTTGCGCGACATTGCGCTGCGTGGCCGGGTTCATCCACATCTGGCGGTTCATGGCGGGCACGACGAGCAGCGGACAATCGCGCGCGATGCACAGCGTCGACAGCAGGTCGTCGGCCATGCCGTGCGCGAGTTTCGCGAGGAAGTCGGTCGAAGCGGGCGCGACCACGATCGCGTCCGCTTCGCGCGACAGATCGATGTGCGGCATGTTGTTGGGAATGCGCGCGTCCCACTGGCTCGTATAGACCGGGCGGCCGGAAAGCGCCTGCATCGTGACCGGGGTGATGAACTGCGTCGCCGCTTCGGTCATCGCGACTTGCACGGTTGCGCCGGCCTTGGTCAGAAGACGCGTGAGTTCGGCGATCTTGTAGCAGGCGATCCCGCCCGTCATGCCCAACACGAGATGCTTGCCTGCAAGCTCCCCGGTTGCCTGCCGGTTGGCCGATGCGTCGGCGGATTGATCCGGCACTTTGTTTGACGTTTCGTTTGCCACCTGAAGCCTCCGACAAAGCATGACGGCCGGCCCGCCATTTCGGCCTCCGGCCTCTGACCGCGCGGCGTCAGCGGGACCCGCGCACGCGCCGCAACTCGTCGAACACGAGCAGCGCAGCGCCGATCGTGATCGCGCTATCGGCCAGATTGAATGCGGGCCAATGCCAAGTGCCGACATGGAAATCGAGGAAATCGATCACATGGCCATACATCAAACGGTCGATCACGTTACCGAGCGCACCGCCAAGAATCAGCGCGAGCGCCGTGCAAAAAAGCCGCTGCGTGCCGTGGCGCTTCAATAGATAGCAGATCACGAGCGCGGCGACGATGCCGAGCGCCGTGAACGCCCAACGCTGCCAGCCGCCCGCCATCGCGAGGAAGCTGAACGCGGCGCCGCGGTTGTACACCAGCACGAGGTTGAAGAACGGCGCGATCACGTGCGACTCGCCGTACGTGAACACCTTGGTGACCGCAATCTTCGTCAACTGATCGAACAGGATCACGATCAGTGCGACGCCCAGCCACGGCGCAAGCGACCCGCCAGCCGGTTTCGACAGGCTTCTGGACATTATGCCGCGCTCCTCGCTTCGCCGTTGCCGAACAGATTGCTGACGCAGCGGCCGCACAGCGTCGGATGCTCGGCGTGGTGGCCGACGTCCGCGCGGTAATGCCAGCAGCGTTCGCATTTCAGATACTTCGACGTGATCACGTGGACGCCTTCGTCCGCTTCGCTATCGACGTTGACGACGGTTGCCGCCGACGTGATCAGCACGAACTTCAGATCGTCGCCGAGGCTGGCGAGCGCGTCGTACCGCGCGCCGCTCGCGCGGATTTCGACTTCCGCCTGCAGCGACGAGCCGATCAGGTTCGCGACGCGCGCCTCTTCGAGCGCCTTCGTGACGTCGCCGCGCACCGCGCGCAGCAGTGTCCACTTGTCGAGCAAAGCGGCGCCGTCCGGCACTTCGGGGAACGCATGATACGTCTCGGTGAAGATCGTTTCGCGGTCCGGCTGGAACACTTTCCACGCTTCTTCGGCGGTGAACGACAGGAACGGCGCCATCAGACGCAACAGCCCGTGCGCGACGTGATACAGCGCGGTTTGCGCCGCGCGCCGCGCAACGGAATCCGGCGCGGTGGTATAGAGGCGGTCCTTCAGCACATCGAGATAGAAGCCGCCCAGATCTTCCGAACAGAACGTCTGCAGCTTCGCGACGACTGGGTGGAACTCGTACCTGTCGTAATGCGCGAGGATATCCGTCTGCAAACCCGCACTGAGCGCGACCGCGTAGCGATCGATCTCGAGCCATTCGCCGACCGGTCGCGCATGCCGGGCGAAATCGAAATCCGACAGGTTCGCGAGCAGGAAGCGCAGCGTATTGCGGATACGCCGATAGCTTTCCGTCACACGCTTCAGGATTTCCTCGGAGATCGCGAGTTCACCCGAATAGTCGGTCGACGCGATCCACAAGCGGATGATTTCCGCGCCGAGCCGGTTCGCCACCTCGTGCGGATCGACGCCGTTGCCGAGCGACTTGCTCATCTTGCGGCCTTCGCCGTCGACGGTGAAGCCGTGCGTGAGCAGCGCGTTGTACGGCGGCCGGCCGTCGAGCATCGACGCCGTCAACAGCGACGAATGGAACCAGCCGCGATGCTGATCGGAGCCTTCAAGGTACAGATCGGCCGGGAACTGCAGTTCATCCTTGTGCGAGCCGCGCAGCACATGCCAGTGCGTCGTGCCGGAATCGAACCAGACGTCGAGCGTATCGCGGTTCTTTTCATACAGATTCGCATCGTCGCCGATCAGTTCGCGCGGATCGAGCGTTTGCCATGCTTCGATGCCGGATTGCTCGACGCGCTTCGCCACTTCTTCGAGCAGTTCCAGCGTGCGCGGATGCAGCTCGCCGGTTTCCTTGTGCACGAAGAATGCCATCGGCACGCCCCATTGGCGCTGCCGCGACAGCGTCCAGTCCGTGCGATTCGCGATCATCGAGAAGAGACGCTGTTTGCCCCACGACGGATAGAACGCGGTGGCTTCGATGCCTTCGAGCGCCGTTTCGCGCAGCGTCTTGTCGCTATCGCGCGGTTTTACATCCATGCCGGCAAACCATTGCGACGTGGCGCGATAGATGATCGGCGTCTTGTGGCGCCAGCAGTGCATGTAGCTGTGCGTGTACTTTTCGCTGCGCAGCAACGTGCCTGCCGAGCGCAGCGCTTCGACGATCCGCGGATTGGCCGCCCAGATCGATAGCCCGCCGAACAGCGCCAGCGATTCGATATAGCGGCCGTCGCCCATCACGGGGCTGATGATGTCGGAATCTGCCATGCCGTGCGCCTTGCACGACACGAAGTCTTCGACGCCGTAGGCCGGCGACGAGTGCACGATGCCGGTGCCGGTATCGGTTGTCACGTAGTCGCCGAGATAGACCGGCGACGTGCGCTTGTAGCCCGGATGCGCGGACGAGAGCGGGTGATGGAAGCGCAGGTTCGCGAGCTTCGCGCCCGGCGTCGTGGCGATCACACGGCCTTCGAGGCTGAAGTCGTGCAGGCACGCTTGAACGCGCTCCTGCGCGAGAATCAACAGCCCGCGCGGCGTATCGACGAGCGCATAGACGACCTCCGGGTGCACGTTGAGCGCCTGGTTCGCGGGAATCGTCCACGGCGTCGTCGTCCAGATGACGATGCCGCCTTCGTCGCGCGGCAACGACGCGAGGCCGAACGCCTGCGCGGTCTTGTCCGGCTCAGCGAACGCGAACAGCACGTCGATGGTCGGATCGGTTTTATCCTTGTACTCGACTTCCGCCTCGGCGAGCGCCGAACCGCAGTCGAAGCACCAGTTCACCGGCTTCAGGCCGCGAAAAACGTAGCCTTTCTCGATGATCTTCGCGAGCGCGCGGATTTCGCCCGCCTCGTTGACGAAGTTCATCGTCTTGTACGGATTGTCCCAGTCGCCGAGCACGCCGAGGCGCCGGAAACCCACTTTCTGCTTTTCGATCTGCTCGGTCGCATAGGCACGCGCCTTCTGCATCACTTCGGCGGCCGGCAGCGATTTACCGAACTGCTTTTCGATCTGGATCTCGATCGGCATCCCGTGGCAGTCCCAGCCCGGCACGTAGACCGCGTCGAAGCCCGCCAGGTTGCGCGCCTTGACGATCATGTCCTTCAGAATCTTGTTCACCGCGTGGCCGAGGTGGATGTCGCCGTTCGCATACGGCGGCCCGTCGTGCAGGATGAACTTCGTGCGGCCCTTGCTGGCGGCACGGATCTTTTCGTAGACCTTGCGCTCCTGCCACTCCTTGACCCACTGCGGCTCGCGTTTGGGCAGGTCGCCGCGCATCGGGAACGGCGTATCGAGCAGATTGACCGGATACTTGGCTTGGGGTTTCGAATCGGCTTTCTTGTTGCTCATGGTGAAGTAGCAGTGAATCCGGTGTAGTGGCGCAATATGCGGGGAGGGCGTCGGGTGCGCCCGGCGGGACTCGTCGCAACCGTCGCGACGCCCTTCGATGTGCGGCTGCCGTGGTGCGTGCGCATGCGACGCTGCGCACACGCACACACCACGGCGGTTATCTAATTCGATCGGTGGCCGACGTCGAGAAGCCCGTCGACCGGCTGCCCGGCGCCGCGTCGCGCACTGCGCCGAGCGCCGCGAACCACTCGCGCGCGTGGGTTACGTCGCGCGCGATCGCGGCGCTCAGCGTTTCGAGGTCGACGAATTTTTGTTCGTCACGCAGCTTCTTTAAAAATTCGACGCGCACGAGTTTGCCATACGCGTTGCCTTGCCAGTCGAGCAGGTTCACTTCGAGCAGCACGCGGCCGGAATCGTCGACGGTCGGGCGCAGCCCGAGGCTCGCGACGCCCGGCAGCGGCTCCGCTTCGATCCCATGCACGCGCACGACGAAGATGCCCGACAGCGCGGGGCGCTTGTGCGCGATCGGCAGATTCAGTGTCGGAAAACCGAGATCGCGCCCGAGCTTTAAACCATGCACGACATGGCCGCTGATCAGATAGTCGCGGCCGAGCGCGGCGCGCGCCGCGTCGAGGTCGCCCGCGACCAGCGCCGCGCGCACGCCGGAGCTCGAAATACGCGCACCGGACGGATCGGCGACGGTCGCCATCTGTTCGACTTCGAAGCCGAAACGCTCGCCCGCGGCTTTGAGCGATGCGAAGTCGCCGGCGCGCTTCGCGCCGTAGCGGAAATCGTCGCCGATCATCAGCCAGCGCGCGTGCAGCCCGTTCACGATGATTCGCTCGACGAACGCATCGGGCGACTGGCTCGCGAACCTCTGGTTGAAATGCTCGACCACCACGCGATCGACGCCGTTGGTGCGCAGCGCCTCCAGTTTGTCGCGCAGCATCGCGATGCGCGGCGGCGCGCCGGCGGGATTGAAGAACTCGCGCGGATGCGGCTCGAAGGTCATCACGCAGACGGGCAAACCGCGCGCATCGGCCGCCGCGCGCACGTGCGCGAGCAACGCCTGATGGCCGCGGTGGACACCGTCGAAGTTGCCGATGGTCAGTGCGCAAGGCGCACGGCTTTCGGCATTGGGAAGACCCCGAAAAACTCTCACGATAGCGGGCAGTGAATGAAGCGGGCCAGATGCCCGCAAAACAATCGATTATAAACGTTCGACGCTGTACACGGCGGCGCGGCGCGGTTCGGGCGGCGTCGGATGGTAAAATCCGCCGATGAAAAAACTCGTCATTCTGATTTCCGGACGGGGCAGCAACATGGAAGCCATCGTTCGCGCGTGTTTGCGCGAAGGCTGGCCGGCACAGATCGCAGCCGTGATTGCCAACCGTCCCGACGCTGCGGGGTTGCAGATCGCGACGTCGAACAACCTTCCCACCGCGGTGGTCGACCACCGCCAGTTTCCTGACCGTGACACTTTCGACGCTGCGCTGGCAGGCACGATCGACGGCTTCGCGCCCGATCTGCTGGTGCTGGCCGGCTTCATGCGCGTGCTGACGGACGGCTTCGTGGAGCGCTACGCGGGCCGCATGCTGAATGTGCATCCGTCGCTGCTGCCGAGCTTTCCCGGGTTGAAGACGCATCAGCAGGCGCTCGACGCCGGGGTGCGCGTGCACGGCGCGTCGGTGCATTTCGTCACGCCGCAGCTCGATCACGGGCCGATTGTCGCGCAGGCGGCGGTGCCGGTGCGCGCCGGCGACGCCGCCGCGTCGCTCGCCGCACGGGTGCTGGCGTGCGAACACATCATTTATCCACGCGCGGTGCGCTGGTTCGTCGAAGGGCGCCTCGCGCTCGACGGCCTGCGCGTCACGCTTACGCCGCCCGAGCCGCAATGGCTCTTCTTCGACAGTGCCGAAGACGGAACTCACAACAACGACGCTGCCCGGGAGGGTGTATGAGGCTTCATGGATTTTTGATTGGCCAGACCGAGACGTTGCTCGCGGACGTGCTGAAGTTGACCGGCCCGGCCGATGCGGCGACGAGCCGCTTCTTTCGCGAACACCCGAAGCTCGGTCACGGCGAGCGCGGCGTGATTGCCGAAGCGGTGTTTGCGGTGCTGCGCCGGCGCATGGAATTCGCGCATCTGGCCGAAAGCGGCAGTGGCA
>DASXXR010000004.1:0-11091 GCA_036502945.1 Paraburkholderia sp.
GCCATTGCCGATCCCGGACAATTCGAGCAATTGCGGCGAATTCACCGCGCCGGAACTCAGGATCACTTCGCAACGCGCCTTCGCGATGTAGTCGATATCGTTGCCGCGATACTCGACCCCGACGCAGCGCTTGCCTTCAAACACCACGCGTTGCGTCACCGCGCCGGTAATGATGGTGAGATTGGGACGCCCGAACGCGGGCCGCAGAAAAGCTTTCGATGCGTTCCAGCGAATGCCGCGCTTCTGGTTGACATCGAAGTAGCCGACACCGCTGTTATCGCCGCGGTTGAAGTCGCCGGTGGCGGGGATGCCGGCTTGCTGCGCGGCTTGCGAGAACGCTTCGAGAATCTTCCATTTGAGGCGCTGCTTTTCGACGCGCCATGGGCCACGTGCGCCATGCCATTCATTGGCGCCGCCGTGATAATTTTCACTGCGCTTGAATACGGGCAGCACTGCGTCCCACGACCATGAAGCATCGTTCGCCACGCGCGCCCATTCATCGTAATCTTCGCGTTGACCGCGCATGTAGATCATGCCGTTGATCGACGAACTGCCGCCGAGCACCCTGCCGCGCGGATACGACAATGCCCTGCCGTTCAGGCCGGGTTCTTCGCGGGTCTTGTAGAGCCAGTCGGTACGTGGATTGCCGATGCAGTAGAGATAGCCTACCGGCACATGGATCCAGTGGTAATCGTCTTTGCCGCCGGCCTCCAGCAGCAGCACCGAGACATCGGGGTCTTCGCTCAGACGACTCGCCAGCACGCAGCCTGCGGTGCCCGCCCCGATCACGATGTAGTCGAATTCTCCTTCGACAGTTCTGGCTTGCGATGTCCGCGCTGCCGTCGACGATGTATTCATCGTGCTCACCCGTTGTCTCCTTTGCGATCCGCCGGCCGGCGTGTTCGCTTTTTTTGTTTGCGCCTTCCGACGGTTCTTGTCTTGCAGCGTTAGCTTTATAACACTGTCGCGCTTCCTCGCAAGCGAGGAAGCGCGACATCAGCGCAACAAAAAGGCAGAGCGACGCTTACTTCGCGACCGGCATCGTGAACTCAGCGCCCTTCGAAATGCTATCCGGCCAGCGCTGCATGATGCTCTTATAACGCGTATAGAACCTCACGCCTTCCTCGCCGTACGCATGATGGTCGCCGAACAGCGAACGCTTCCAGCCGCCGAACGAATGCCATGCCATCGGCACCGGAATCGGCACATTGATGCCGACCATGCCGATCTCGATCTGCCGCGAGAACGCGCGCGCGACGCCGCCGTCGGACGTGAAAAGCGACACGCCATTGGCAAACTCGTTCGAGTTGATCAGTGCGACCGCCGATGCGAAATCCGGCACCCGCACGATGCACAGCACCGGTCCGAAAATCTCTTCGCGATAGATCGTCATGTCGGTCTTCACATCGTCGAACAACGTGCCGCCGAGGAAGAAGCCCTGCTCATGACCCGCAACCTTGTGACCTCGTCCATCGACGACCAGCTTCGCACCCGCTGTGATGCCCGCTTCGATATAACCCGCAACCTTCGCCTGGTGCGCGGCCGTCACGAGCGGACCCATTTCGGCTTCGGACTCCATGCCGTTCATGATCTTCAGCGTTTTCACGCGCGGCGTCAGACGTGCGATCAATTCATCGGCGATATGACCGACTGCGACCGCCACCGAAATCGCCATGCAGCGCTCGCCGGCCGAACCGTATGCCGCGCCGATCAGCGCATCGACGGCCTGATCGAGATTCGCATCCGGCATCACGACCAGATGGTTCTTCGCGCCGCCCAGCGCCTGCACGCGCTTGCCGCGCTTCGTGCCTTCCGTATAGATGTATTCGGCGATCGGCGTCGAGCCGACGAACGACAAAGCAGCGACGTCCGGATGCTGCAGCAATGCGTCGACGGCAACCTTGTCGCCATGCACGACGTTGAACACGCCGTCCGGCAAACCGGCTTCCTTCAGCAGTTCCGCGACACGGATCGACGCGGACGGATCGCGCTCCGACGGCTTCAGCACAAACGTGTTGCCGCACGCAATCGCGACCGGGAACATCCAGGCCGGCACCATCATCGGGAAGTTGAACGGCGTGATGCCGGCAACGACGCCGATCGGCTGGCGCAGATTCCAGTTGTCGATGCCGCCGCCGATCTGGTCAGTGAAATCGGTCTTCAGCAGATTCGGAATCCCGCATGCGAATTCGACGATTTCGATGCCGCGCATCACTTCGCCCTTGGCATCGGAAAACACCTTGCCGTGCTCAAGCGTGATCAGTTTGGCCAGTTCGTCGTGGTGACGGTCGAGCAACTCCTTGAACTTGAACAGCACGCGCGCCCGCTTGATCGGCGCGGTCTCGCTCCATGCAGGGAATGCCGCCTTCGCCGCCGCGACCGCCGTGCCCACTTCCGCCACGCTCGCGAGCGGCACGCGCGCGCTCACCGTGCCCAGCGCCGGATTGAACACGTCGGCGAAACGCTCGCTCGTGCCTTCTACTGCGCGCCCCTTGATAACGTGCGTCAACTTGCGCACGCCCGCCCGGTTTTGATCAGTCTCGCTCATGTGTTCCTCTTCGATAAAAAGTCGATGGGTGCCGCCACTAAAGCCTGCGATGACCGAAGCGTAATCGTCCTCGGCACACGAAATCCAATGAGTTATGCTCAACTGCGATATAAGCCGCGTTAATATCAGGATATGGACCTGACTCTGCTCCGGGCATTCGCAACCGTCGCGCGCGAGGGCAACCTCACGCGCGCCGCCGCGCAGCTGCATTTGACCCAACCCGCCGTCAGCCTGCAAATCAAACATTTGCAGGAAACACTCGGCGTATCGCTGTTTACCCGTACGTCGCACGGGCTCACGCTGACGCGCGACGGCCAGGCGCTGCTGCCGCACGCCGAGCGCGCGCTCGCAGCCGCCGGCGACGTGCAGCGCGCCGCGGCGGCGCTGCGCCACGAAGTGCGCGGCCGGCTGCGAATCGGCACCATTCTCGATCCGGAATTCCTGCGCCTCGGCGGCTTTCTTCGGCAACTGGTCGAAACATGGCCGCACATCGAAACCGCGCTGCGGCACGGCATGTCCGGTTGGGTGCTCGATCAGCTCCGGGCCGGCGAGCTCGATGTCGGCTACTACATCGGCCAGCCGTCCGACGACGACGCGCGCGACGCCGCGATCTTCCACGCGGTCACGCTGACCCGCTTTCAGTATCGAGTGCTCGCACCCGCCGGCTGGAAAGACCGCGTCAAAGGCGCACGCGACTGGCGCGCGCTCGCCGCGCTGCCATGGATCTGGACACCGCCCGCGTCCGCGCACAACCGGCTGCTGACGCGCCTTTTCGCCGAAGCCGGCGTGAAGCCGGTAAAGGTCGCGGAAGTGGACCAGGAACCGTCGATGCTCGACCTCGTCAAATCCGGCGTCGGCCTCACGCTCGCACGCGATGCGATTGCGATCGCCGAGGCGCATGCGCACGCTTTGACGATCGTCGAAGGCATCACGGTGCCGACCGAACTGACGATCGTCACGCTCGCCGCGCATCAGGAGGAACCTG
This sequence comes from Paraburkholderia sp., assembly GCA_036502945.1. Lineage (GTDB taxonomy): Bacteria > Pseudomonadota > Gammaproteobacteria > Burkholderiales > Burkholderiaceae > Paraburkholderia. The sequence goes on from DASXXR010000004.1 coordinate 3,534, forward strand.
CGATCGCCGCTGCGCTGAAGCTGATCGAGCAGCAGTGGGCGATATGAGCCGTTCTCATGACAGCGGCGCCGCGCCGCCGCGTTAAAACACCGTCACGCGCTTTTTGCTAGATTGACGGTTGCCCGTCTCTTGCAGCTCTCCCGTTTGGTTTCCGTCCGACTTATGCCGCGCGCTCGCCGTGCGGCGTCGCAGGTAACCGTCAACCGCCGCATCTCTCAACAGGAGCTTCACATGGCACGCAACATCGAAATCAAAGCCCGCGCCCCGCAATTCGATCAGCTTCGGGAACGCGCCGCCGAACTTTCGCCGGACGCTCCGTTGATCTTTCGCCAGCAGGACTTCTTCTATGACGTGCCGCGCGGCCGGCTGAAGCTGCGCCAGTTCGACGACGGCACGCCGGCCGAGCTGATTTTTTATCAGCGCGACGATCGCGACGGACCGAAGGTCTCGTACTACACGCGCAGCCCGGTGACGAACCCGGAGGCGATGCACTCGCTGCTCGCCACCGCGTTGACGACCCGCTGCATCGTCTCGAAGGAACGGCACGTTTATCTGGTCGGACGTACGCGGATCCACCTGGATCGCGTCGACGGTCTCGGCGATTTCATCGAACTTGAAGTCGTGCTTTCGCAGGACGACGATGAGGAGGGCGGCGAATCCGAAGCCCATGCGATGTTCAGGAAGCTGGGCGTGCCGGAATCGGATCTGGTCGCCGTCGCCTATGCCGACCTGCTGACGACCGGCGAGGAGCCATTGAAGGTCGCATGAGAGCGCTTGTCGAGTAGATATATGCAGCGGGAGCAGCGCGCGTTGCGCGCCGCTCCCGCTGCGTCTACTCCGTCGCGCTACCCGCCGCCAGATGACCCAGCGGCAAAGGACCGTTACGTTTGAACGTGGTCAGCACAATGTTCGAGCGCACGCTGTCCACGCCGGGCACGCGCATCAGTTTTTTCATTACGAACGATGACAGCGCAGTCAGATCCGGTGCGACGATGCGCAGCAGGTAGTCCGCATCGCCGACTACCGCGTGACATTCCAGCACCTCAGGCAACGAGTCGATTTGTTGCTGAAATTGCTCGATGATCGAATCGCCGTGGTGCTTGAGCTTCAGGCTGGTGAACGCGGTCACGCCCAAGCCCAGCTTTTCCGGCCGCAGCACCACGCGATAACCGTCCACGACACCGATCGATTCCAGCCGCTGCAGCCGCCGGCCGATCTGCGACGGCGATAGCGGCACCTGCTCGCCGAGTTGCTGGTGGGTTGCGCGTCCGAACCGCTGCAACACGTCGAGAAGCGCGAGATCGAAGTGATCGAGCTCGATCATGAAATTTCTCCGCGTTTTATGCGAATTTGACGCGTGATTATCGCATGACGGCTTAAGAGGGCCCTGATCTCTCGTAGCGGACAAAAAATGTCCGCATTCCCGCTCATGCCCACCCCAAGCGCCTGCTGCCCATCTCACTGCAGCACAACTGCATCCGTGAAAAAATAGTTGGATTAACGAGCAAGCGCGCAGTGGCGGACGGGAGATGACACGATGATCAGCAAACTGACTTCCAACGCACGCGCAAAGCATCTCGGCGAGCTGCGTGGCTGGCAAACCGTCGCGGGCCGCGACGCCATCGAGCGACACCTGAAGTTCGCCGACTTCAATGAGGCATTCGGTTTCATGACGCGCGTGGCAATCAAGGCGCAGGAGATGAATCATCATCCCGAGTGGTCCAACGTCTACAACAAGGTAGACATCACGCTAACCACTCACGAAGCGAACGGCGTAACCATTCGGGACATCGAACTTGCGCGCTTTATCGACGACGTTGCAAAGAGCGCAGAACGCGCATGAAGGAAACCCCTGAAAAAGTAGCGCCAATCGCGCGGCAGCAGATTGTGAAAGGGTTTTGGAGGTATTCAGGCCACCAAACCTTCACTTCTACAGGCCGTTTTTAAGGCGGACGTAAGAATCCCAGGCAACACGTGCAATCTCGTCCAAAGCTTCCTGCGACAGTACGTTCTGTCGCTGTACAATCATCCACGCATACGGCTTGGAGAGCGCGCTTGCCTCCTTGCACAGAACGAGTTCGTCGCCTGTTGAAGGCGAACGAGCGCGCCAGAAGTTGATCGCAGCTTCGAGTTCGTGAATCGTGATTTCGGACATGACTTTTGTGATCGTTCCGCCGCGTCGTGCGGCGGATCCCTGTGCAGCAGGCGCCCCGGCGAACCGCGTGCCTGACGTGCCTAAACCCATTGTACTTGAGTGAACCCCATGCGACTCCTTCTGATTGAAGATGACCGCCCTATCGCACGCGGCATCCAGAGCAGCCTCGAACAAGCCGGCTTCACAGTCGACATGGTCCACGACGGCATTTTCGCCGAACAGGCTCTCACGCAAAACCGCCACGAACTCGTGATCCTCGATCTCGGCTTACCCGGTATCGACGGCATGACGCTGTTGTCGCGTTTTCGCCAGAGCAACCGGCATACGCCGGTTATCGTGTTGACCGCCCGCGATGAATTGAACGACCGTGTCCAAGGCCTGAATTCCGGTGCCGACGACTACATGCTGAAGCCGTTCGAACCCGCCGAACTCGAGGCGCGCATCCGCGCCGTGATGCGCCGCAGCGGACCGCATGGCGACATGCCGCGTCCTGAAGTGTCGCTGGGCGGCGTGCGCCTGTCGGGCGTCGATCGCCGCATCTTCAACGACGACAAGCCGCTCGAACTGTCGCCGCGCGAATTCGCGGTGCTCGAAATGCTGCTGCTGCGCCATGGGCGCGTCGTCAGCAAGGCGCAATTGCAAGACCACCTGACGCATTTCGGCGGCGATCTCGGCGATACCGCGATCGAAGTCTACGTGCACCGGGTGCGCAAGAAGCTGGAAAGCTGCCGCGTCGAGATCGTCACCGTGCGCGGCTTTGGTTACCTGCTGCAGGAAATCCGCCAGGCTGCGTAATGGTCGTCAGGGCCATGGCAGGCTGACGGTGTGTCGGAGTCGCATCGCGTTGCCGGTATCATTGAGGTTCGACCGGCAGCGCGGCGTGGCGCCAAACATCCAGTGGTGCGCGCCGGACAGTTGGTCGTGAGTTTGCGTCATCGGTTTGCCGCTCCGCTCCGCCGTTGAGACTTGCGGTTGACTGTTCGAAGTCAACTTTTTTTCGCGCGTTCGCTCATGTCCTATCCGGCCGCGAACAGTCTGCGCCGCTCACTGCTGCGCCGCCTCGCCGCTCCCCTGTCGCTGCTCGCGTTGATGAGCGGCCTGATCGCGTATTGGCTCGCGTGGCAATACACGCAGCATGTGGTCGATCGGTCGCTGGCCGATCTCGCCACCGCCATTTCGAAGCAGATCCAGATCGCCGGGCCCAATGCGCGCATCGCGGTGCCGCCGCTCGCGCAGGCGATGTTCTCGGATCCCGTCGAACACCTCGTCTATCGGATCAGCAACGGCGAAACCGAAATCGCCGGCGATCCGAGTCTGCCGCTGCAAGGCAACAGCGTACGCCGCATGCATTACGCGTACGTGTTCGAAACGCAGCATCAAGGCGTCACGGTACGCGTCGCGCAGGTGCGCGTCGATCAACCGACCGGCAATCCGATCGTCATCGAAGTCGGTCAGCCGGTTCGGCACCGGTTCCGAATCGCCGCTGAGTTTCTGATCGCGATCATGATGCCGTTGCTGCTTCTGCTGCTCGCCGGCTGGGTGATTGTCTGGCGCGTCGTCAATCAGCAACTGAATCCGCTCACCGACCTCGCCGATTCGCTGAACCGGCAAACTCACACGTCGCTCGAGCCGGTCGACGAAACCTACGTGCCACTCGAAATCCGACCGCTGACCGGCGCGCTGAACGGCTTGCTCGACCGCCTGAAGATCGCGCTCGATTCGCAACGCAAATTCATCGCCGACGCTGCGCATCAACTGCGCACGCCGCTTACCGCAGTGAAGTTGCACGCCGAACAGGCGGCCGTCGCACGCGATCCGCAGCAGACGCTCGCCGCCGTCCGCGAACTACGCGCCGCCGCCGACCGCGCGGTACGGCTGTCGAATCAATTGCTGTCGCTCGCACGCGCGGAGCCGGGCGAACAGGCCGCACGCTTCGTGAATATCGACATCGCGACGCTCGCATTCGATACCGGCGCCGAGTGGGTGCCGCGCGCGCTTGCCGTGCATGTGGATCTCGGCTTCCAGCGCCTCGACGACCCGTCCAACGACAGGCCGCTGATCGCGCGTGGCAATCCCGTGCTGCTGCGCGAGGTGATCGCGAACCTGCTCGACAACGCGTTGAAGTATGTGCCGCTCGCGCGCGTCCACGGTGGCCGGATCACCATGACCGTCGAAGAGACGGCGATCGACGGCGTCGCCATGGCGGAAGTCACCGTCGAGGACAACGGCCCGGGCGTGCCGCACGCACAGCAGCCCGACCTCTTCAAACGGTTCTTCCGGGGCGACCGGAATACCGAGGGCGAAAACGGCGTCGATGGCGGCGCAGGCCTCGGTCTTGCGATCGTCCACGACATCATGGCCCTGCATCACGGCAGCGTGCATTACGAAGACGCGTCTGAACGCGGCGCGCGGTTCATCGTGCGGATTCCGATCGTAATCGGCACCGCAAGGCGCAACCTTGAAAAGGAAAAGGAGAAGGAACGGGACCGCCAACGTGAACGCGACGTGGCGCACGACGCAAAAAAATCGGCGCATGACGCGCCGATGGATCTCTAACTTCGATGCCGTATCCAGGCCGGCCGCCACTGTGTGGAGGCGGATACGGCCTGAGCATCACTTCTTCTTTTTAGCCTTCTTGTCTTTTTCTTTCGTGTCCGGGAGCGCGAGCATTGTGCCGCGGCACTTGCGCGCGCCGCAACGGCATTCGTACTCGCGTTTGAGCTTCTTCGTCTGACGTGCGTCGATGACGAGGCCGTAGTCGTAGAACAACTCCTCGCCGGCTTCGATATCGCGAAGCGCGTCGATGTACACGTGGCCGTCGATCTCTTCCGCTTCGCAATTCGGCGCGCATGAATGGTTGATCCAGCGAGCGCTATTACCGTTCACCTTGCCGTCGATCACACCGCCGCTGTCGAGCGCGAAATAGAACGTGTGATTCGGTTCGTCCGGGTCATGCGGATGGCGTCGCAAAGCTTCTTTCCACGAGATCCGTTCGCCCTTGTATTCGATCAGGCGTTCGCCCGCCCCAATCGGTTCGACGGCAAACACGCCTTTACCGTGTACGCCTGAGCGGCGCACGGCGATCCTGCGTGAACTCATTGAATGAATCCTTGTGAAGTACTTGGTGGACTTTCCGTCTGGTTCTGGCTGCTTTCGTTACTTCCGCTTGCTTCCGCATCCGCCTCGCACGGCATCGCGCCGCCTTCGTGACGCGGATAGCAAACGCGGCGCCTTGCAGGCGCCGCGTCGACATACATGATGCACTTGCGTATCACAACCGGCATCGTACACGGTTGATATGGCTTCGTTCAACCCTCGCCGCGCGGCATCATCCGGCTACCGCGACCGGCGCCGCTCAACGTTGCCCGAACGAGATGTCGCCGAACAGCATCTTCTGATCGCGCGGCTGCGAACGCCAATACTGCGGCGGCGCTTTCACGGTCGCGCCCAGTTGAGCGGCGGCATGCCACGGCCAGCGCGGATCGTACAACATCGCGCGAGCCATCGCGATGAGATCGGCATCGCCCTCTTCGATCAGCTGGTTCGCATGTTCGGGATCGCTGATCAAACCGACGGCGATCGTCGTGAGGCCCGTCGCTGCCTTGATCGCCTTCGCAAACGGCACCTGATAGCCGGCTTCGACCGGTATCTTCTGCAGCGGCGACACGCCGCCGCTCGATGCGTCGATCCAGTCGCAGCCGCGCTTCTTCAGTTCCTGCGCGAACGCGATCGTATCTTCGATCGTCAGCCCGCCCTCCACCCAGTCGACCGCCGATACGCGCACGCCGACCGGTTTATCGGCCGGAAATGCAGCACGCACGATGTCGAAGATTTCCAGCGGAAAGCGCATACGGTTTTCACGCGAGCCACCGTACTCGTCGGTGCGCTGGTTGGCGACCGGCGACAGGAATTCGTGCAGCAGATAGCCGTGCGCGGCGTGAACTTCGAGCGCATCGATGCCGAGCTTCGCGGCGCGGCGCGCGGTCGCGCCGAACGCTTCGCGAATCCGGTTCAGCCCCGGGATATCGAGCGCGAGTGGCGGCTCTTCGCCCGCCTTGTGCGGCAATGGCGACGGTGCGTGCGGCAGCCAGCCGCCGGCGGAAACCGGGATCAGTTGTCCGCCGTCCCACGGCGCATGACTCGACGCCTTACGCCCGGCGTGCGAGAGCTGCATCGCTACGGGTATGTCGGAATACTTGCGGATTGCCGCGAGCACGGGAACGAGCGCGGCCTCGGTCACGTCGTCCCACAACCCGAGGTCGCCGGGAGTAATGCGTCCGTCAGGTTCCACGGCGGTCGCTTCGATACACAAAAGACCCGCGCCCGACAGCGCGAGATGGCCGAGATGGATCATGTGCCACGCGGTGGCCTCGCCGCGTTCCGCGGAGTACTGGCACATCGGGGAAACGACAATGCGATTCGGCAGCGTCACGCTACGCAGCGTGAGCGGAGAGAACAAGGCAGTCATGGGATAGGGTCCAGGCGAACGAAACAGCTTTCGAGAATAGCACCGGGGAAGGTTCGCCGCAGCAGCGTCCTGTACCGCGCCTGCTCGTCCGGCGCTTGACGCGCGGGCCTATCGAGCCGGCTTGTCCACGCTTCGATTTTTTCCGCCGGTGAGGCGTTTTGCCACAGTCGCTCGCCTCAATCGCGCGTGCGTTTCCGGATTTGCCATGCTTTCCAATGCGGCCGCATTGTCGCGATCGTGCCGGCAAGCACGGTGTCGATAGCAAAGACGCTGCGACTTAAGCCGCCCAGATCTACGACTTCTCGCCGACCTGATCCAGCCATTCGGCGAACATCCGCCACGCGGCCACCTCGAGGCGCGGACCGAAGTGCGCGGTGTCCGCGCGCAATTGCCGCACATCGATTCCATGACCGGCGATTTCACCCGCATTGCCGATCAACCAGGGCTCGAAACGGTCGCTGCGAATTTCCGGATGACATTGCAGACCCAGCACATGCTTGCCCCACGCGAATGCCTGGTTTTCACAAGCCGGCGTTGCAGCAAGATGCGTGGCGCCCGACGGCAAGTCGAACGTATCGCCGTGCCAGTGCAGCATCGACGTATGCGCGGCATCCAGATGACGAAGCGGCGACGCGCGCCCGGCATCGGTAAGCGTCAAAGGTGTCCAGCCGATTTCCGTGCGGCCCGACGGATACACGCGCGCACCCAGCGCCCGTGCGATCAGCTGAGCGCCGAGGCAAACGCCGAGCGTAGGCTGCCCGGCGGCGATCCGCTTTTCGATCATCGACAGCAGGGGCGCCAAGGTCGGGTAGCGGTCGTCGTCATACGCGCTGATCGGGCCGCCGAGAACGACCATCAACGACGGCGCGACGGGATCCGGCGCCTCGATGCGCGCAAAGCCGACATCGAGATAGCGCACCGGCCAGCCGCGGTCG
>DASXXR010000005.1:0-1640 GCA_036502945.1 Paraburkholderia sp.
AAACGGCGTGCATCTCGTGAGTGAGATGCACGCCGTATTCAACTTCAGATGCGCAACTTCAGATGCGCTACGAACGGCAGTCGCTCCAGCTTACGCCGGCTTGCCCCAACTGTCGCGCAGGCTGACGATGCGGTTGAACACGGGCTTGCCCGGTTTCGAATCGACGCGGTCGGCGACGAAATAGCCGTGGCGCTCGAACTGATAGCGCTGTTCCGGCAGCGCGTCGCGCGCGCCCGGTTCCAGGTAGGCGTTGACCACGCGCTTCGAATCCGGATTCAACGCTTCGAGGAAGTCGCGGCCGCCGGCGTCCGGTTGCGGCTCCTTGAACAGCCGGTCGTAGATGCGCACTTCGGCCGGGCAGGCGGTAGCCGCGCTGACCCAGTGAATGTTGCCCTTGACCTTGTAGGTGTTCGCGCCTTCAGTGCCCGATTTGCTGTCCGGGAAGTAGTTGCAGTGGACCGCGACGACGTTGCCGTTCTCGTCCTTGTCCGCGCCCGTGCATTCGATCACGTAGCCGTAGCGCAGCCGCACCTTGTTGCCGGGGAACAGACGGAAGTAGCCCTTCGGCGGCGCTTCGTTGTAGTCGTCACGCTCGATCCACAGTTCGCGCGAAATCGGAAACTCCCGCACGCCCTGTTCCGGATGATGCGGGTGGACCGGCGCGCTGCACGGCTCGGTGACGCCTTCCGGGAAGTTGTCGATGATCAGCTTGAGCGGATCGAGGACGGCGGCAGTACGCGGCGCCTTGTCGTCGAGATCGTCGCGCAGCGCGCCTTCGAACACGCTCATGTCGATCCACGAATCGACCTTGGTGACGCCGATGCGCTCGCAGAACAACTGGATCGCCTCGGGCGTGAAGCCGCGCCGGCGCACCCCGACGATGGTCGGCAAACGCGGGTCGTCCCAGCCGTCCACGTGGCCTTCGTTGACCAGTTGCAGCAGCTTGCGCTTGCTGGTGATCGCGTAGGTCAGGTTCAGGCGCGAGAACTCGATTTGTTGCGGCAGCGGGCGCGTGAAGATGCCGGCTTCAGCCAGCTCGTTCAGAATCCAGTCGTACAGCGGACGATGGTCTTCGAACTCGAGCGTGCACAGCGAATGCGTGATGTTTTCCAGCGCGTCCGAGATGCAGTGCGTGTAGTCGTACATCGGGTACACGCACCATGTGTCGCCGGTACGGTAGTGATGGGCGAAGCGGATCCGGTAGATCACCGGGTCGCGCATGTTGAAGTTCGGCGACGACATGTCGATCTTCGCGCGCAGCACGTGTTCGCCTTCCTTGAACTCGCCGGCCTTCATGCGGCGGAACAGGTCGAGGTTCTCCTGCACCGAACGCTCGCGGAAGCGCGACGGCGTGCCGACTTCCGTGGCCGAGCCGCGGTTCGCGCGCATTTCTTCGGCCGACTGGCTGTCCACGTACGCCTTGCCGCGCTCGATCAGCAGTTCGGCGAATTCGTACAGCTTGTCGTAGTAGTCGCTCGCGTAATAGAGCTGCTCCTTGCCGTCTTTTTCCCATTCGAAGCCGAGCCAGCGCACCGAGTCGATGATCGAGTCGACGTATTCGACGCTTTCCTTTTCCGGATTGGTGTCGTCGAAGCGCAGATGGCACACGCCGCCGTAGCTGCGCGCGACGCCGAAGTTCA
>DASXXR010000006.1:0-9638 GCA_036502945.1 Paraburkholderia sp.
CAAACACAACCCGTACGGGTCCGCTCCGGGTTGCCAGCCCGTCTGCGCCCGGTACAATCGAAAGCATTACAACGAAGCATGACGCCATGGAAGAGGACGACATCGTCGCCGTATGGTCCGAACGTATTCGTTCGGCCACCGCCGAAAGACGCCCAGTGCGGATTCGCGGCGGCGGCACGAAAGACTGGTACGGCCAGTCGCTGCAAGGTGAGGTCCTCGATACGCGCAGCCACCGGGGCATCATTGCCTACGACCCGGCGGAACTTGTCATCACCGCGCGCGCGGGTACGCCTCTGCTTGAAATCGAAGCGGCGCTCGCCGACCACGACCAGATGCTCGCGTTCGAGCCGCCGCACTTCGGCCCGCAGGCGACGCTAGGCGGCTGCATTGCCGCGGGCCTCGCCGGGCCGCGCCGTCAGTCGGCCGGTGCGCCGCGCGACTTCGTGCTCGGTGCAGTCGTGATGAACGGCCACGGCCAGGTGTTGCGCTTCGGTGGACAGGTTGTGAAGAACGTCGCGGGTTACGACGTCTCGCGGCTCATGGCCGGGTCGCTCGGCACGCTTGGTCTGATCCTGGAGCTGTCGGTGAAAGTGCTGCCGAATCCGAAGGCGGAAGCCACGCTCAAGTTCGACATGAACGGCACCGACGCCGTCCGCAAGCTTAACGAATGGGGCGGCCGGCCTTTGCCGCTAACGGCGAGCGCATGGCGCAACGGTACGCTCGCGCTGCGCCTCGGCGGTGCCGAAGCGGCGGTAAAGTCGGCGCGCGTGTCGCTGGGCGGCGAAGTCGTGGACGCGGTCGAAGCTGAGCGCTTCTGGGCCGGCTTGCGCGAGCAAACGGATCCGTTCTTCGCGGCGATCGCACCGAAAGCAGCGTTGTGGCGTCTGGCGCTGCCGACCATCACCGAACCGCTGCAATTACCCGGCGCGCAGCTGATGGAATGGGGCGGCGCGCAACGCTGGTGGATCACCGACGCGGACGCGCAAACCGTGCGCATGAGCGCCAAGCAGGCCGGCGGCCACGCGACGATCTTCCGCACCGGCCACAGCTACGACCGCGGCGCGGGCGTGTTCACGCCGCTGCCTGCGCCGTTGATGAAGATTCACCGCGGCCTGAAAGCTGCGTTCGATCCGGCTCGCATCTTCAATCGCGGCCGGTTATATCCCGACTTCTGAGCGCGCGATGCAAACCAATCTCGCCGACTTCATTCGCAACACGCCCGACGGTATCGAAGCCGATGCCATCCTGCGCAAATGCGTGCATTGCGGATTCTGCACAGCGACTTGCCCGACGTATCAACTGCTGGGCGACGAGCTCGACGGGCCGCGCGGACGCATCTACCTGATCAAGCAAATGGTGGAAGGCACGCCCGTCACGCGCAGCACGCAAATGCATCTGGACCGCTGCCTCACTTGCCGCAATTGCGAATCGACGTGCCCGTCGGGCGTGCAGTATGGGCGGCTTGTCGAGATCGGCCGCAAGCTGACCGAAGAGAAAGTGCCCCGCCCGTTCGGCCAGCAATTGCTGCGCCGCCTGCTCGCAAGCTTCATGACGAACGAGGCGCTGTTCACGCCGGCGATGCGGCTCGGCCAGCATGTGCGCCCGCTGCTGCCGAAGAAACTGCGCGACAAGGTGCCCGCCCGTCATCGTCAGCTCGAATGGCCGGCTGCCACGCATGCGCGCAAGATGCTGATGCTGGCAGGCTGCGTACAGCCGTCGATGATGCCGAACGTCAACACCGCCACCGCGCGCGTGCTCGATGCGCTCGGCGTCCAGACAATCGTCGCGCCAGGAACCGGCTGCTGCGGCGCGATCCGCTTGCATCTCGGCTATCACGAAGACGCACTCGGCGACATCCGCGCGAACATCGACGCGTGGTGGCCCTACGTCGAACAGGGCGTCGAAGCGATCGTGATGAACGCGTCCGGCTGCGGCGCGACCGTGAAGGAATACGCGCATCTGCTGCGCGACGACCCGGCCTACGCGGACAAGGCGCGCCGCATCGTCGAGCTGACCCGCGACATCGCCGAGATTCTTCCCGAGTTCGAGGAACCGCTCACGGTGCTCACGAGCCGCCGCGCGGTGCACACCGTTGCGTTCCATTCGCCGTGCACGCTGCAGCATGGGCAGCAGATCCGCGGCAAGGTCGAGCATCTGCTCGGCGAGCTCGGCATCGAAGTGCGGTTGCCCGCCGACAGCCACCTGTGCTGCGGATCCGCGGGTACCTATTCGCTGACCCAGCCGAAGCTGTCGTACACGCTGCGCAATCAGAAGCTCGAGCGGCTCAACGCGCAGGAGCCGCAGATCATCGTATCGGCGAACGTCGGCTGCATCGCCCATCTGCAAAGCGGCACGTCGACGCCCGTCGCCCACTGGATCGAGCTGGTCGAGCACATGCTGGCCGGATAGCATCCGTATAATTGGGCGTCGCCGAACAACGCCCACGCAACGCCTACGCAACGCCCACGGTTCCATGCCCACTCTGACCCACAACCTGGACGCGGTGCGCCAGCGCATCGCACTCGCCGCGCAAGCCGCAGGCCGTGATCCGCAGTCGATCACGCTGCTCGCGGTATCCAAAACGTTTCCGGCCGAAGACGTGCGCGCCGCGCACGCCGCAGGTCAACGCGCATTCGGCGAAAACTACGTGCAGGAAGCACTGACCAAACTCGACGCACTCGCCGACCTGCGTGACGCGCTCGAATGGCATTTCATCGGGCCGCTGCAGTCGAACAAGACGCGGCCTGTCGCCGAGCGGTTCGACTGGGTCCATTCAATCGACCGTCTGAAGATCGCGCAGCGGCTCTCCGAACAGCGTCCCGACGGCTTGCCGCCGCTCAATGTGTGCCTTCAGGTGAACGTCAGCGGTGAAGCTTCGAAATCCGGCATGGCGCCCGACGAAGCGGCCGAGGTCGCCCGCGCGGTCGTCGCGTTGCCGAAGCTGCGTCTGCGCGGTTTGATGGCGATTCCCGAACCCGCCGGCGGCATCGAACAGCAACGCGCGCCGCATCGCGTGTTGCGCGCGTTGTTCGAGCGGTTGCGCGCCGACGGGCTCGCGCTCGATACGCTGTCGATGGGCATGTCGGGCGATCTCGAAGCCGCGGTGCTGGAAGGCGCGACGATGGTTCGCATCGGCACGGCGATCTTCGGCTCGCGTGATTACTCCACCTGAACTCCAAAACATCATGAAAATTGCGTTTATCGGCGGCGGCAACATGGCTGCTGCGCTGATCGGCGGTCTCATCAAGCGCGGTGTCGCCGCAGCGGATCTCCATGCGATCGACCCGAACGAAGCGGCGCGCAAGCGCAACGAAGAACAGTTCGGCGTCGCCACGAGTGCGGCGGCGGATGCGGCGCTCGCCCCATTCGACGCGGTCGTGCTCGCCGTGAAGCCGCAGATCGCGAAGGAAGTCGCCGCCGCGCTCGCGCCGCATCTGTCGGCACGGCAACTGGTGATCAGCATCGTCGCGGGCATTCGGGCAGCCGACCTGTCGCGCTGGCTGAACGGCCACACCCGCATCGTGCGCACGATGCCGAACACGCCCGCGCTGATCGGCATGGGCGTGGCCGGCCTCGTGGCGCTGGACGGCGTCGACGAAGCCGGACGCGCGCTCGCGTCGCAGGTGCTGGGCGCGGTCGGGCAGACCGTCTGGTTCGACGACGAAGCGAAGATCGACGCCGTGACGGCGATCTCCGGCAGCGGCCCGGCCTACGTGTTCTATTTCATCGAAGCGTTGCAGGAAGCCGCGCGGCGCCTTGGCATGGACGACGCGCAAGGCCGCGCGCTCGCCATCGCCACTTTCACGGGCGCCGCGCAACTGGCCGCGCAGTCCGACGAGCCGGCGGCCGTACTGCGCGAACGCGTGACGTCGAAGGGCGGCACGACTGCGGCGGCGCTCGCCTCGTTCGACGCGCAGCACGTGAAGGACGCGATCGTGCGCGGCGCGTTGGCCGCCGACGCGCGCGCGAAAGAAATGGGCGAGGAATTCGGCAAGCAGTAACCGCGCTTGCCGGCGCGGGTCGTGGCGCAAGCGGGGCACGCGTTGCGCCGCGTGCGCGGCGGCTGCCACGCCGCAGCATCGCATCGGAATAAGTGAATCAGAACGCCTGAGCGGCGTAATGCGCGGCGATGCCAGCGAACAGCGCGCCACCCAGCCAGTTGTTATGGCGAAACGCTGCGAAGCACGCCATCCGGTCGCGATGGCGGATCAGCATGTAGTGGTAGACCGCGCATCCCGCCGCAGCGGCAAGGCCCAGCCAGTACAACGCGCCGAAACCGAGCACGACGCCAACGCCGACATAGATGCCGAGCGTCGCCGCATAGCACAGCATGATCGCGAGCACATCGAAGCGGCCGAACGTCAGTGCGGAGGTACGAATGCCGATCTTGATGTCGTCCTCGCTATCGACCATCGCGTACTCGGTGTCATACGCAACCGACCAGAACACGTTGGCAATGAGCATCACCCACGCGAGCAACGGCACGTGGCCCAGTATCGCCGCGAACGCCATCGGAATGCCGAAGCCGAAAGCGATCCCGAGGTACGCCTGCGGAATCGCGAAAAAACGCTTCGTGAACGGATAAGTGCCGGCGACGAACAATGCGGCAACCGACAACTCTTTCGTCAGCGTATTGAGCGGCAGAATCAGCAGGAACGCGAGCAGCGACAAACCCGCCGCCAGCGCCACGGCTTCCCAGGCCTTGATCTTCCCCGACGTGATCGGGCGATTCTCCGTCCGCTTCACGTAGCGGTCGAAATCGCGATCGGCGTAGTCGTTGATTGCGCAGCCGGCCGAGCGCATCAACACGGTGCCGAGCGCGAAGATGATGAGGAGCGACGGCGTAGGGCGTCCGTCCGACGCGATCCACAATGCGTTGAGCGTCGGCCAGAGCAGCAGCAGGCTGCCGATTGGCTTGTCCATGCGGACGAGCCGCAAATACAGCGGGAGTCGAGCGAACATGACGGATGCGTTGAGAGCGATCCCGCTATTTTAGTGCAGCACGCGCGCGTGCAGCCCTGGCGGGCGGTTTGCCTGCAAATGTCGAGGTTGATCTGATACGGCGTGGCGCGGCGTACGGCGCGCAACGGAATGCATGACAAAAAAACCCGGCAGGTTTTCGCCTGCCGGGTTTTCTTTGCGTTATCGCAGTGCACGGCGCAAACGCGCCATGCCGCGCAGCATCACATGTTCAAGCCAGCATCGAGCGCAACATCCACGCCGTCTTTTCGTGCGTTTGCATGCGCTGGGTCAGCAGGTCGGCGGTCGGCTCGTCATGGGCCGCATCCGTCACCGGGAACACCGCGCGCGCAGTGCGCACCACGCTTTCCTGACCTTCCACCAACTGGCGAATCATGTCTTCCGCCGACGGCACACCGTCCGCTTCGGCAATCGACGACAGTTTCGCGAATTCCTTATAGCTGCCCGGCGCGGGCACACCCAGCGCGCGAATGCGCTCGGCGATCGAATCGACTGCCGTCGCCAGTTCCGTGTACTGCGCCTCGAACATCAGATGCAGCGTATTGAACATCGGACCCGTGACGTTCCAATGAAAATTATGAGTCTTCAGATACAGCGTGTAGGTATCAGCCAGAAGACGCGACAGCCCTTCCGCGATTTTCTTGCGATCCTTGTCGCTGATACCAATGTTGACGTGCGAAACGGCTTCTTTTTTGGCCATGATGACTCCTTTCAAGAGTGATACGAACCGGTCTGCATGCCCGGATTGTCTGTTCGCAATCCTTGAGCCCCGAACGCCCGACAGTGTAGCGTAGAAATCAATACATCCGCGCGACGGCGCTCGCAGCGGCTGGCCGGCGCACGTGCGCCAGAACTGGGCCATCAACCGGCCAGAACGTGCGCCAACCCATGCGCCAGAATCACCGCATAACCGCTGGTGACAATGGCAAGCCCAAACACCTTGCGCGTCAACACAACGCTCGAAAGACGCTGTGCCTGCTGCCTCGATCCAGCGCCACCGATACTCGCCAACATCATCTGGACCACGATCTTCTCCTTTGATTTGCCTTTAACGCGGCGGCATGCCGAAACACGTCGCCGTCGATACTTCGCTGCTGCTTACTTCGCATTCACCCGGCGAGCTTCGCCATCGCTGCGACTACGCCGTCCGCGTAAGCCGGGTCGATGCGGCGGAAGTGCTCGACCTGACGTGCGACGATGTCGCCCGGCACGCCGTCGATATGGCGCGCGATGTTGCCGAACAACCGCTCGCGCTGCGCCGCGTCGAACAGCCGGAACAGCGCGGCCGGCTGGCTGTAGTAGTCGTCGTCTTCGCGATGGTCGTAATGATCGACAGTGCCGGCCGCGAGCGGCGGTTCCGCCGCGTTACGGTCCTGCGCGAAATCGCCGAAACGATTCGGCTCGTAGTTCACGTTGCCGCCGAGGTTGCCATCCGTGCGCATCGAGCCGTCGCGGTGAAACGAATGCTGGACCGGGCGCTTCGACGCATTCACCGGAATCTGGTGATGGTTGATACCGAGGCGATAACGCTGGGTGTCGCCATACGAGAAGAGACGTCCCTGCAGCAGGCGGTCCGGCGACACGCCGATACCCGGCAAAACGTTCGCCGGCGTGAACGCGGCCTGCTCGACGTCCGAGAAGTAGTTCTGCGCGTTACGGTTCAGCTCGATCGTACCGACGTCGATCAGCGGATAGTCGTTGTGCGGCCATACCTTCGTAATGTCGAACGGGTTGTAGCGATACGTCGCCGCGTCCGCTTCAGGCATCACCTGGATGCAGAAACGCCACTTCGGAAACTTGCCGTTCTCGATGCTCGCAACCAGATCCCGCTGCGCGCTTTCGCGATCCTGCGCGACGACTTGCGCGGCTTGCGCATCCGTATAGTTGGCGACGCCCTGCATCGACTTGAAATGGAACTTCACCCAGAAGCGTTCGTTGTTCGCGTTGATAAACGAGAACGTGTGCGAGCCGAACCCGTGCATCTGCCGGTAGTTCTGCGGAATGCCGCGGTCGCTCATCAAGATGGTCACCTGATGCAGCGATTCCGGATGACGCGACCAGAAGTCCCATGCCGCGACGTTGCTGCGCATGTTCGTATACGGATCGCGCTTTTGCGTATGGATGAAGTCCGGGAATTTCAGCGGATCGCGGATGAAGAACACCGGCGTGTTGTTGCCGACCACGTCCCAGTTACCCTCTTCGGTGTAGAACTTGATCGAGAAGCCGCGTACGTCGCGTTCAGCGTCGGCCGCGCCGCGTTCGCCCGCCACCGTCGAAAAACGCATGAAAAGCGGTGTTTCCTTGCCGACGTCGGAAAATACCTTCGCCTTCGTATAGCGCGAGATGTCGTGCGTCACCTTCAGCGTGCCGAACGCACCCGAGCCTTTCGCGTGGACGCGGCGTTCGGGAATTACTTCGCGGTCGAAGTGTGCGAGCTTCTCGATCAGCCAGACATCTTGCAGCACGACCGGCCCCCGCGAGCCGGCGGTAATCGAATTCTGGTTATCGGCGACGGGCGCGCCGGCAGCGTTGGTCAAGGTATTTTTGGACATCTTCTTTGCTCCTTGGATGGTGGACAAGCCGTTCCAGATAGTCGGTAAAACGTGATCGCTCAGGCGGACAGCGCGCGGTCCACCAACAAGGAAAACGCGACTGTGCGCAGGCTCGTTGCGGCGGCTGCGAATCCCGCGGCAGGCGACGTGCGTGGTTGGGACGATTCGGGAGCGGACAGCAATTGGGATGACGACGCTTGTTGCATGGGTTCCTCCGGTTCGGTCTTGGTGGATCGGCGAGTGATCCTTGTGGGAGGACTATAGCAAGGCTATTGATAATAGAAATTTAATTAATTTTATCTATGCAATAGCAACAACGCCGACAGAAGGCTAATCGGTACCGACGGCCACTTAAGCTCAGAATTAGTGTAGGATTAAATCCTATTACATCGCCCGGAGACGCTATCATGCGTTCCACCCAGCAATTCAGCATCACGTTGCCTCACGAACTGGCCGAACTCGTGCGCGCCAAGGTCGCAAGCGGCGAGTACGCGACCGACAGCGAGGTTGTCCGCGACGGCCTGCGCACGCTGGCCGCGCGCGACCGTGTCGTGGAATCCTGGCTGCGAGAAGAAGTGGGGCCGGCGTATGACGCGCTGGCGGCAGACCCGTCGCGGGCAGTCAGCGCGCGCGACGTGCGCGCCGTCCTTGCCGCCAGGCGAAAAGCGCGCGAGTAAACAGCGCATGGCGACATTCGGCGTGAGATTCGCTCCAGAAGCGGTGGAGCAGCTAGGCAACCTCGAGCGATACATCGCCGAAACTGCGTCGCCCCGACTGGCTGCAGACTATGTCGATGCAATCGTTTCTTATTGTGAGAGCCTGCAGACGTTCCCGAACCGTGGCATGAGGCGCGACGACGTACGGCCCGGATTGCGTGTAACGAACTATCGCGGGCGGGCCGTCATCGCCTTTGTTGTAGAAGCCAATCAACCGACCATCATCGGCGTGTTCTATGGTGGCCAGGACTACGAAACCGATCTGTCGGCCGACTCCGGCACGCGGGTGCCGTCATTCGAAGACATGTCTTAATCGCGAATCAGCGCGCCCACGCCACTCGGCCATCCGCCGGGCCGGCATCCGGTCGGACGCCGTCAGTCAGTTCACCGCTGCCGGCAAATCAAGCTTGCTGACGCCAGCCAGATCGCACGCAGCAACCGCATCGCAGATCGCATCGATAGCGGGCATCCGCGTGAAGCTCTTGCGCCACGCGAGCACCACGCGACGATCCGGCACCGGTTCATCGAACGCGACGTAGCTGAGCAGGCCCGAATCGGCGCCGCCCGCGTGCGGCTTGACCTCGTGCACCGACATCCGCGGCAGCACCGTAATCCCCACGCCGCTCGCAACCATATGACGGATGGTTTCCAGCGACGAGCCTTCGAACGTCTTCTGAATACCGTCTGCGTTCTGCGAAAAACGCATCAACTACGGGCACACGCCCAGCACGTGGTCGCGGAAACAATGGCCGCTGCCGAGCAGTAGCATGGTTTCCTGCTTGAGGTCGGTCGGATCGATTTTCGGCCGCGTCTCCCATGCATGGCCCGACGGCAGCGCGACGACAAACGGCTCGTCGTATAGCGGCCGCAGCATCAACCCGGTTTCCGGAAACGGCAGCGCCATGATGGCGACATCGATCTCGCCCTGCTTGAGCAGTTCGATCAGCTTTAGCGTGTAATTTTCCTGCAGCATCAACGGCATCTGCGGGACGCGCTTGATCATCTGCTTGACAAGCGTGGGCAGCAAATAAGGTCCGATCGTATAAATCACGCCGAGCCGCAGCGGCCCGACCAGCGGATCCTTGCCCTGCTTCGCAATTTCCTTGATCGCGAGCGTCTGTTCCAGCACGCGTTGCGCCTGCGTGACGATCTGCTCGCCGATTGGTGTGACGCTGACTTCGCTCGTGCCGCGCTCGAAAATCTGCACATTGAGCTCGTCTTCGAGCTTTTTGATCGCTACCGACAGCGTAGGCTGGCTGACGAAACACGCCTCGGCCGCGCGGCCAAAATGCCGCTCGCGGGCTACCGCGACGATGTATTTCAATTCAGTGAGCGTCATTGGGGACCAATCAGAGCAATGAATTCGATAGGTTTCAGTTATACACCTATG
>DASXXR010000007.1:0-5403 GCA_036502945.1 Paraburkholderia sp.
AACTGATGGGCAAGAACATCACGCTGATCGGCGGCAACGGCGACGGCCAGACCGCGAAGGTCGCCAATCAGATCATCGTCGCGCTCAACATTCAGGCGGTAGCGGAGGCGTTGCTGTTCGCATCGAAGGCAGGCGCCGATCCGGCCAAGGTTCGCGAGGCGTTGATGGGCGGTTTCGCCGCATCGCGGATCCTCGAAGTGCATGGCGAACGCATGATCAAGCGCACTTTCAATCCGGGCTTCCGGATCGCGCTGCATCAGAAGGATATCGGTCTGGCAACCGAAGGCGCCAAGGCGCTCGGCGTGTCGCTGCCGCATACCGGCGCGGCCCAGCAGTTGATGAATGCCTGTGTTGCGCTGGGGTTCGGCGATCTCGACCACTCGGCGCTGTGCCAGGCGATCGAAACGCTGTCGGCGCATCGGATCGCCGGCGAATAACAACTATGCACTAGCGCACAAACGGATCCATCAAAAGTTGATTCGAGAAAATTTTCCGGCTAGCTTGATTGCAAAACCGGGTATCGACTTTTAAGGAGACTGCTCGTGCTAGCCGCTAACTGGCAACGAAGGGTATCGCTTGCTGCATTGATCGTCGTCGCCGCGGCGCTCCCGCTCACCGCATCCGCCGACGCGAATGATCCCTCCGCAGATAACGACCAGGCAAACGCGAATCCTCCCGACATGCAGGGGCCTGTGATACTGGGAGATGGATTTGTCTACCAAGGGGGATTGCGCGACGGCAAGCCCGACGGCAAAGGTCTGAAACGCTGGCCGACCGGCGACTGGGTTGCCGGCGATTTCGTGCAGGGCGCGATCGAGGGTTCGGCGACGGTCCACTACTCGGAGGGCGTCACGCTGACCGGCACGTTCCGGCGCAACGCGCCGTGGGATGCGGTCGAAAAGAACAAGGAAGGTGCGGTCGTCGCGGAGTACCGGGCTGGCGTGCGGCAGGTGGTCACGCAAGGGACGACGGCTGCGTCTCCTGCGGAGAACGGCGCGCCCGCGCCGCAGCAAGTGCATTCGTCGGCTTCGGCGCCGGCCCAGTCACAATAGGCGCAGCCGCAGCGGAACGCGGCTGGCTCGATGCGCAGCCGCCGCGATCGGCGCGACCATCAAAGCTCGATCGGCCTGCCATGCGGCGTTCGCCGCGCCGCCTCATCCCACGCATGCCTGCGCGCCAGCAGCACGTCGCTCGTCACGCATCCCTTTGCGGTGGCGATGCGTTCGAGTGCCGTCAGCCAGTGCGCGTAGTACGTATTGCCTAGGTCCGGGTCGCCGGCCGCTTGAGCGTCGTGAATCGCGTGGTTCAGATGCTCCGCCCATTCGGCCCACGTGAACAGGCCGCGCTCGTGCAACGCGAGCGTCATCGCAAACGCTGCCGCTTCCCACGGCGCGCTGAAAACCGGACCGGCTTCATCGCGCGGCAGACCGGGCAAATGGGCAAGTGGAGCGGATGAAGCTGCTTGCGTGGCAGCCATATCGGGTCCGTCACGCATCGGCAAAGTCGAGATACGGTTCCCAGCAGTCGATGCACACCGACGCCGCGGTCGTATCCGCGCCCCACAGTTCGGCCGCATCGAAGCGCACCGTATAGAGCCATTGAGGCTGTTCGCCGAGCCCGATTGCGTGCGTGTCGGGAAAGACATGCGCGTCGTGCCTGTACACGATTTGCCCGCGTTTGCCACGGCAATAGCGCGGCAAACGTGTGTGCGTAGCAGGATTCAATTGACGCGTGAGCACGGCGTCACCGACCGCGAAGCGCGCTTCACCCGCAACCGGCCGGTTGGTCGGACCGCCGCGCCGCTGCGCGGCCGGCACATCGGCAGCCTTCAATACGCGCGCAACCGGCGCCGGCGCGTGCGTCGATTTGCCCGCGTCGATTTCTTCCGCCGTAGCAAGCCCCGCGGCGATGAGCATTTTTCTCAGGCCTTCGAACCAGATCTCGAAGTAACTGCTCGCGAAATATTGCGCCGGCGGCAGGCTTTCGCGCGCGGCACGGCCCATGTCGATGTTCCATTTGCCGGCCGCGCCCATCGCAAGCGTGAGTGCAAACACAAGGCGCTCCCAGTCGGCGTGAAACATCGGGGCGTCCGCAGGTTCAGGCAGAACCGGGCCGAACGCCTGCATGCCGCCAAGGTCGTGTGCACCGTTCATGCGCGTTCCCCTTGCTGTTCACCGGGCGCGCCGAGTAGACCCGTGCCGATCATCGAATCGCGCGTGACGAGTTCGGCAAGCGCGGCTTCGCTCATGCCGTCGGTGCCGGGCGGGCGCATCGGCAGCACCAGATAGCGGAGTTCGGAGGTCGAGTCCCACACGCGGAATTCGACGTCTGCGGGCAATTCGAAGCCGAATTCCTTCAGTACGCCGCGCGGATCGATCACCACGCGCGAACGATACGGCGCCGACTTGTACCAGACGGGCGGCAAGCCGAGCACCGACCACGGGTAGCACGAGCACAGTGTACACACCACCATGTTATGCACACGCGGCGTATTCTCCAGCGCGACCAGGTGTTCGCTTTGCCTGCCGGTGTAACCCAGCGACGCGATTGCGGCCGTAGCGTCGTCGAGCAGCGATTGCCGGTAGGTGGGATCGCTCCACGCTTTCGCGATGACATGCGCGCCATTGCGCGGGCCGATCTTGTGTTCATACATTTCGATCAGCACGTCCAGCGTGTCTGGGTTGACGTAGCCTTTTTCCACCAGCAAGGATTCCAGCGCGCGCACGCGCAGGTCCATCTCCGGCAACGCACTGCCCTCGTGGTCATGCGGATGCTCGTGCTCGCCGCCGGTTTGATGCGAATCGTTGTGGCTCATGGAAGGCCGCCTTGAAGGATGCGCGAAAAACCCAGTATGGTTCGCCGAACTGCCGAATGCAAATTCAGCACGGCAGGCCATCCAGTCGGCCACCCCGCTAAACCGGATACGGATCGGAATGCGGCTACGCACCATGCCGCTATGACCACCCGGTTTGCACCGCATGCGCAGTCACGAAACCGCAACTGCGCACGCGCTCATCCGCCGATCACCACCCGATCGCGACAATCAGCCGTTGAGGATTATCGCAGCCGATGTCCGACGAGTAGCTGCCGACGTCATCGTAAGAGAATCCATACGCAAGGCCGTCGATGCCATGCGTGTGCCAGAACTTCGCGTAGTAGTTCGCCGGCGCCGACGGGTAGAACGAGCTGGCGGGCACCGTGCGCCAGAAGTTCGGATCGGTCAGCTTGCCGTTGGCCTTGAACGTGCCCGGCTTGTCGGCGACATGCCGTTCAACCGCTGCGACCAGGTCCGGCAGCGAGCCGTCCGCGAAACGCAGGAACGGCGTCGGCTTGGGCACAAGCGATGTGTCGATACCGTTCGCGCTCCATACGGTATCGATGTAGCTGTTGTAGTACGCCGCGTTGGCGCCGCCTGCACTGAAATTCGTCGTGCCACCCGGTTCGACGATCCGATAAGGCGCGTTCTGCGTGGCCGTCGACTGAAACTCCGCTGGCACTTCCGCGAGGTATTTCGCGAACGTGATCGAACGGTCTTCGAGAAACGTGCCGTAGTCTTCGCCTCGCGCAACGTCGGTGCCGCCGCTGCACTGCAGACGGATTGCGAGTTTCACCCCGAACGCGTCGACCCGCGTCGTGTCGCCGTTGAAGTTCCACGGGTTGCTGGTGCTGCTGCGTCCGAGATTGAATTCGATGAAGTCGTAGTAGCTGGTCGGGCTCTGCTTCGCGTCCGCGATCGTCGGCGCGATATAGAAATACATGCGCGTGGACTTGATGCCCGACGAGTCGAAGCTCGGCATATCGGCGATCGAATGAAACTCGTTGACCGGCGTACCGGACGCCGATGTGCCGATGATCTGCCAGAAGATCTGGCTGTCCGGGATCTTGCCGTTGGTCCGGTTCACAAACGCGATCCGCATCACCTGGGTCGCGGCCGGGATGCTGTTCACGTCGCCCCAGAAGCTTGCCGGCGGCGATGCGTCGGCGGTCGGATTCCATGTCAGCGCTGCGACGGTCGATGCGGTCGAACCTGTGCCGTTCGATACGGCTACCGAGAACGTCGCACCGCCATCGGCGCTGGTGGCCTGCGGCGCAAAGTAGGTGGCCGAGGTGGCGCCTGGGATCGCCGTGCCGTTCCTGTACCACTGGTACGCAGTCGCGCCCGCTGCCGCGACCATGAAGAACGCGCGCTGTCCGGCCGCAACCGTCTGATCGGCCGGCTGGGTCGAAATGGCCGGGCCATTCGGCGTGGTGATCAAAGGGACGCTCGGCGAACCGGTATTGCCGGCCGCCCCGCCACCGCCCGCTCCCGGGGCGCCTGAAGCACCCGGAGCACCGCCGCTACCGCCACCCCCACAAGCAGCCAGCGCAAGCATGCAAATCAATGCGAACGCACCGCGCCTCATCTCCTGCGGGCCAACCCGTTTCGAAACCATCTGTTGTTTTCTCCGACGAGCCGTCCGTTGTCTGCGTGAAACGCAATGAAGGGAACCGGCGAGGTCAATATCAGTGATCCGACCATCTATCAGTTACACGTTACCTGCGTGCTTTATCACGCCCCTTCTGCTTGTTTGAATTCTGAAAGCCTGTTCACGCAACTTTGAAGTTTCGCTTCATACGGCTTGCGGACTGCATGCCTTTTCCAGCAAAGCAAGCCGCGCAATACTACCGCGCGCGCTTGCAACGTCTAACGTCCGCGGTCCGTAGCGGTACGGCGTAACCGGCCGCGATACAATGCATTCCGGCAACCGGTTGTAAACAAGCCGAATGCCGAACTTCAATTTCCGAGAGCGGGTCTTGCGCGCGTCCACGTTATATCAAAGGCCGCACATCGCACCACCCGTGCATTTTCCGGCAGTCCGTTCGTCGTCATGCCGTTGCGGCCTTCGCCCGCATGGGCAGGCAGCGGTTGCGCATCGTGCAGGCATCGGGCCGGCCGTCGGTATTCGCTTCGCTTCCTCTGACTGGATAGCCTCGCGGCGCATCGTGCCACGGGCTGTGCTAAATGACTGACAAAAAAACTCATATTGGCTCACAGGCGTTCAGGAGCGTCCTGACGTTCACTGTTGCGCATTGGCGCAAACAGCCGGCGCGAATCGCGGTGATCCTCGCGCTCGCGCTGCTGTCGGCGCTCGCCGACGTGCTGACGCCGCTCTTCGCCGGGCGCCTCGTCGATGCGCTGTCCAACGGCGCATCGGGCAAGGCGCTCGCGTGGCACGCGGCACGCTCGGCGTTCGCCACGCTGATCGCGCTCGGTTTCACGGGCATGCTGCTGCGGCAAACGATCTACCGCAACATCATCACGATGACGCTCAGGATGATGAGCGAGATCGCCGCAAGCGGCTTTCATCGCGTGCAGCGTTTTTCGACCGACTGGCACGCGAACAGCTTTGCCGGCTCGACCGT
>DASXXR010000008.1:0-1711 GCA_036502945.1 Paraburkholderia sp.
TGTGTGAAGTGCACCTTGCCGGTGAGCTGCGACAGCGGCGGCACGTTGTCCAGCGCGAGGCGGTTGTTCTCGAACCCAAGCGTGCCCTCGACGCTGACGTGGGGTTTAGGCGCGCGCGGATCGAGCGGCGCACGCGGCACGGTCAGCTTGAGCGCGAGGGTGGCGGGGCCGTCGGCGCTCAGCTTTTCAGTGGCGTGCTTCGTCATGATGCCAAGCGAGCTGTTGTCGACGTAGTCGAGCATGTCCGCAAGCGGGCCGTGTCCGTTGCCGGTGATGATGAGATTCGACGAGCGCGTGCCCAAGTCGTCGATCTTGCCGGTCACCTTGTTGATCGCGACCTGCTTGTAGTGTGCACGGGCGACGTCGAAACGCAGCAGGTTCTCTTTCAGCTGGAATACGCCGTCGATGCCGTCGAACCCCGGCCAGATGCTCGGCGCGCCGTTCTTCAGCTTGCGCGGCGGAAACGGCGTCGGGTCGAACCGGCCGCCTTTGAACGGTGCGACGATCCGGAATACGCCCGCGGTCGGATCGCGCGAATAGGGGAACTTGTCGAGATTGCCGTGGATTTCGATCGTGCCGCCGCGCGACATGCCCGCCTGCAGGCCATGGCCCAGATACAGGCGCAGTTTTTCGCTGATGCTGGTGGGCAGGTAGCGGACGATCCGCGCGACCTGCGCGCGCTCGAAGTCCGCCTTCAGATCGAGCGAGCCGCGGCCGTGGCCCACGTTCGAGTAGCTGGCGGTGGCTTTTGCGGCGGTGTCGTCGTTTGCGACGCTGAGTTCCGATACGTCGACCTGGAACGCGCGGTGTTGTTCGCCGGGCGCGACGGTCGGCGCGACGGTCCAGTGACCTTTGCCCTGCAGATGGTCGAACGTGAGGCGCGGGTCGTCGAACACGCCGGGCAGCGTGATCGCCGCGTTGGCTGTGTCGAGCGTGATCGAGCCGCGCTTTTCGTCCGCGTCGACCGAGCCCCACAGGTTTTCGAAGCCGGGAATGCCCGCGCGCGGGTGATTGCGCGCGGTCAGCCCCGGCGGTGGCTCCTGCGCCGCGACGCTGATGCCCTGCAGATCGGCCTTGAAGGTGTAGCGCGCGATCGGCTCCGCGCCGGGCTCATGACGCTCGCTCGCCGCTTCGCCGGACTCCGGCTTGTCGCGCTCGACTTCGATCGTGTAGTTGGCCACGATTCCGCGCGGATTGAAGCGCACAAGATTGTTCAGCAAGTGGCGCGGCAGCGGCAGCGCGCGGCTGAATTCGGACAATATTCCGAGATCGACGCGATCGCCCGAAATGCTGATCAACTGGCCGTGCTGCACGCTCGGCATCCGGAAGCGGCCGTCCAGCGTGGTCAGCGCCAGCGCGCGGGTGACCGGCGTGCCGTCGGGAAGCGGCGGCTGGCCGAGTTCCGCGTGCAGATCGCGCAGTTCCAGCGTGTATTCGTCGGCGTCGTGCGCGACGCTCCACGAGAAGCTCGCAACCGGCAACTCGAGCTTCGGCTGCGACGGCCGTACGCGCAGCGAAACGTCATTGCCGGACAGTTCGCCGCTCGCCGACAGGATCCGCCCTTGCGCAAACTTGACCCAGATCGCGTTGTCGATGCGGCCGGCGTAGGTTTCGATCGGGAAGTCGATATAGCGGGCGAGCATCGGCAGATCGACCGGACCCGTCGACACATAGGCTTCGCCGCTCCAGTTGATCGGCTTGCCCATCGCCG
>DASXXR010000009.1:0-4530 GCA_036502945.1 Paraburkholderia sp.
CGCGAAACTGCTGGACCGCGCCGGCCATGTCGAACTGTTCGAAGACTGGCTCTTCAACGACAACGGCAAATTCCAGCTGCGCACGTTCGCTTCGCCGCAAGCCCAAACGCTCGACTGATCCACCCACGCAACGCCAGCCGCATGACGCAGTAATGTGCACGTTCGGCTCAGTCGTTATAATTTCGATACGCCTCGCTGGAGCCCTCCGGCACCGCTTTCGCCGCTGGACCATCCGCCCGCGCCGAACAGCCCGGCCGCCGCGTTGCCGCGCCATCCGCGCGTTCGCCCGTCCGGCTTGCCTCGTCAGGCACGCTGCCGGTATCGGCAGTCGTTCTGAAGTGCGCCGCGCAGCGCGGCGGTCGCACGTGGATGCAAGCTGCCGCATCGTTGCGCATGCAACGTGTTGACTGCCGGGTTCGCAAGCGCCCGGTATTGCCCATTAAACAGTGATGCACCGGACCAACCGCACGAGCCGTCGCGCCTCACGGCTTGCGTCGTGCGCGGTCGCATCGAGACAACTGGAGTCCATGCATGTCTTCACCGCCGGTTTCGACGACCGGCCCTGAACTGGGCCGGCAGCAAAGCGCGTCGCGCATCATCTTTGCGAGCTTCATCGGTACGGCGATCGAGTTCTACGATTTCTATGTGTACGCGACGGCCGCGGCACTCGTGATCGGCCCCGTATTCTTCCCTCACGGTTCAGCAACGGCGCAGGCGTTGTCGGCGTTCGTCACCTTCGGTATCGCCTTCATCGCGCGGCCGATCGGCTCGTTCCTGTTCGGTCACTTCGGCGACCGGATCGGACGCAAATCGACGCTGGTCGCGTCACTGCTCGTGATGGGCGTGTCGACGACGCTGATCGGCTTCGTGCCCGGCTACGATTCGATCGGCAGTCTCGCGCCGATTCTGCTGTGCGTGCTGCGCTTCGGGCAAGGCATCGGGCTTGGAGGCGAATGGGGCGGCGCGGCGCTGCTCGCCACCGAAAACGCGCCGCCCGGCAAGCGTGGCTGGTTCGGCATGTTTCCGCAGTTGGGGCCGTCGGTCGGCTTTCTCTTGTCGAACGGTCTTTTCTTCGGGCTCGCGCTGTCGCTGTCCGACGAGCAGTTCCGCAGTTGGGGCTGGCGCGTGCCGTTCATCGTCAGCGCGGTGCTGGTTGCACTCGGCCTGTATGTGCGCCTGAAAATTGCCGAAACGCCTGCGTTCCGTGCCGCCGTCGAGCGGCAGGAACGCGTGCGCGTGCCGGTTGCCACGCTCGTCGCGCACTACTGGTGGCCGACGCTGCTCGGCGCGCTTGCGATGGTCGTGTGCTATACGCTGTTCTATATCTCGACGGTGTTCTCGCTGTCGTATGGCGTATCGGCATTGCACTTCACGCGTCCGGAATTCCTCGGCATGCTGTGTGTCGCGGTGGTGTTCATGGGGCTTGCCACGCCGCTCTCCGCCTGGGCCAGCGACCGGGTCGGCCGCAAGCCGGTGCTGATCGTCGGCATCCTCGCAGCGATCGCATCGGGCTTCACGATGGCGCCGCTGCTTGGCAGCGGCTCGGTGCCGCTCGTGCAGCTCTTTCTCGTCATCGAGCTGTTCCTGATGGGCGTCACGTTTGCACCGATGGGCGCGTTGCTGCCCGAGCTATTCCCGACCAACGTCCGCTATACCGGCGCCGGCGTAGCCTATAACCTCGGCGGGATTCTCGGTGCATCGGTCGCGCCTTATATCGCCCAATTGCTTGCCGCGCACGGCGGCCTGACATGGGTGGGCGGCTATGTGTCGATTGCCGGACTCGTCAGCCTGATTGGCGTGCTGTGCATGCGCGAAACGCGCGACGCGCGATTGATGTAGGCCCTCATCGTTCTGAAAACCCGGGCGCGATGCACAGCGCCCGGGCCAGGCATCGCGATGCGGCAGGCGTCTGTCCACCTCTCTGGCGAACTGGACGCGTCGAACATCTAACCGCCCGCGTGCGATGCACTGCCTCACCCGTAATACCCGTGATGATGGTATCCGCCGCCGTCATACGGCACGAACACACATCCCCCCAGCGCGGTCGCCAGCAACGCGCCTGTAATCAAGACCAGCATCAAGCGTTTCACATCGTTCTCCCATCGGGTCAATCGTTGTTCGAGCGAACCTCGAATGCTTCCGATTGAACACGAACGCGTGCGGGCGGACCGTTGCAATTTGTAAGTAGCCGTTGGGGATGTGTTACACGCGGCGCATCGCCCAGCGTCTGCGAGACGATGCCGGCGCACAGCGTGGAAGATGGCGAACAGCGGTAAATGATGACGGTGAGATTCCCGTCGGGCACTCAATCAAAAGCGACAGATTTAACAAGCCTGTAATGCGCACGGCAACGCGACCACGACCGGTGCGCACCTGGATTTGCCATCGTCGACGTTCAATTGAACTCGGCGCCCGCGGCACAGTCTTTATCTATGTTGTTCTCGTTTGTTTGTTCATTGCAGTGTTTCCTCTCCGCTCGCGTTTCCAGCGCGAGCGTTTCGTGAGGCGTAGCGATCTGGCGCCTGGCGAATCAGGCGAACGCGCGTTGCGCCTCTTTTCTTTTTCGACGCACCACGTCTTCACGCAACCGAAGGAAAATCGAAAGGCAGGCGCCAGCAATCCGCTAGCGTGGCTTGAGCGCGGCGAGCCGCTGAATCAGATCAAATCAGGCAGCGGCAATCGGACGGGCTTGCCCGCCGGCCGCAAACGGACTGCTATGAACGTAGTCGATCGCCTGCATGGCCTCGGCGACCGACGGCACCGAATGACCGTCACCAATGGAGATCGACCGGAACGGCGCTTCGTTGCCGAAATGCGTCGGCGAAGTCGCGATGAAAATCATCACCGTGCGTTTATCGAGCGCATGCGCGAGATGCACGAAACCGGTATCGACGCCCATCACGAAAGCCGATGCGTCCACTAGTTGAGCAATTTCAGTCACGCTCAACTGCGGCAATACCTGCGCCTTCGGCACCTGTTCGACGATCTGCTGCGCTTCGGCGCGCTCGTCCTGCGACCCCCACGGCAGCACGACATGGAAACCGCGCTGCGCGAGTTCGTTCGCCACCGTCACCCAGTGCGCGACCGGCCACTTCTTGTCTTCCTTGGAGGTGGCGTGAAACAGCACGGCGATCGGCGCACCGCCCGCATCGACGATGGCCTGCGCGGGGCGCGGAATCCGCAGGTTGTACACGGCGGGCCCGTCGACCGTATAGCCGAGCGCATCGCCCACCGTCTCGCGCATCCCGTGCCACGCATTGACGTCGCGCCGCGGCGCAAACCGGCCGGTGTAAGCGAACGCGGCGCCGCGCTCGCCGAGATTCTTTGCGTGATAACCAAGACGCCGCGACGAACGCGTCAGGAACGCGATAATCGCGCTTTTGTAGACACCGTGAATATCGACTACCACATCGTAACGGTAAGCCCGCAATTCGGCGATCGACGCGGCAATCGCCTTGAAATCCGCCCAGTGCCGCGCCTTCTTGAAACGGCGCAGCGGCGCGCAGAGTACGCGGTCGACGCCCTCGTTCCAGCGCGCCACCTCGGCGAATGCTTCGTCGGCGGCCCAGTCCACCTGCACGCCGGGGAACGCGCGCTTGAGGTCCGCAACCACCGCCTGCGCCTGAATGACGTCGCCCAGTGAGGTGACTTTAATGACAAGAATTCGCTTCATTGATGGCCCGTGGGCATTCTCGATTGCATCCCCGATTTTAGCCGACCTGCCCCCCGTGTGCCGTCCCGTGTGCCGTCCCGTGTGCCGCCGTATGTACGCCGCACGCCGGACGCGCGCATCTTCGGGGTACCCGACGTTACCGCCCGGCACCCACCCATTCCATTTCTACATGCTTTCATAACGACGCTGCGCGGCATGCCCCGTTATAATTTCCGCTCTGTAACGACGACCTGCGGCCGCTCCATCATGTTTCGGACATTGTCCCCACTGTCCTCGAATATCATCCGGCGCGCCAGACGCCTGTGGCAGCAATTCGGCATCTTCTGGCTCGGCGCGATCGCCGTCGGGCTCACCGCGGTGCTGTATGCGCGGCTGATCGACTGGGGCTACGACACGTTCCTCGGTCTGCAACGGCAGCACCCATGGGCGCCTCTGCTGCTGACGCCCGCGGTCGCCGCCGTTGCCGCATGGCTCACGGGGCGCTTCTTTCGCGGCGCCGAAGGCAGCGGGATCCCGCAAGTCATCGCCACACTGCATACGAAGCCGGGCGAAACCGGCGCGCGGCTCCTCACGTTTCGCATTCTGTTCGGCAAGATCCTGGTGTCGTTTCTCGGCATTCTCGGCGGCTTCACGATCGGCCGCGAAGGCCCGACAGTGCAGGTCGGCGCCGTGCTGATGTTCAACCTGCGGCGGCTCTATCCGCGCTCGAACGCGCTGATCGAGCGGCAACTGGTGCTGGCGGGCGCCGCGGCGGGCTTGTCGGCCGCGTTCAACACGCCGCTCGCCGGCATCGTGTTCGCCATCGAGGAGTTGACGCGCAGCTTCGAAGCGCGCACCAGCGGCGTGCTGATCACCGC
>DASXXR010000010.1:0-6298 GCA_036502945.1 Paraburkholderia sp.
CGTCGGCAAGATCGTCGCGTTCGCCGCCAACACGAAGACCGACGGCGTGCAGGAAGGGGTGGAGAAGAACCCGACGTTCGCCGCGTACATCACGCGCGCCGGCGACGACTACCGCAGGCTGTCCGCCACACCGAAAGACTACGACGCGTTCGTCGATCAGATCAGCAAGATGTGGGCGACCCAGCCGAACTGGACCGATGCGCAGTTGAAGTCGATCAAGGCGCCGGTGCTCGTCATGGATGGCGACCATGACGAAGCGATCAAACGCAGCCACACCGAATACATGGCCGCGACGATTCCGGGCGCGGGGCTGATGATTCTGCCCAACACGAGTCACTTCGCGTTTTTGCAGGATCCGGCGGGCTTCAACTTCGCGATGCTTCACTTCCTCGGCGACGAATAGGCCGCGCTGCGTACGCTGCGTACGAAGCGTGTGTTCCATGTGTTGCATCCGGCGCTTGCGTCGCAGGCGCCGGAGCATGCAACAGCGTCACGCGGATTCGATGACCCAGGCGTCGAACCATTCGCGCGGATGCGCGATGTCGTTCTGCGCGGCGACGAGTTCGAGTTCGTAGCGGCCCGCGTCCCACGTTGCGCGCATCACGCCGTTGACTGCCGCGAGCGTATGTTCGAATGCGGCGCGCAGCGGGTCGCCGAGCAGCGTGCGCGCGACGAACACCGCGCTCGTCAGATCGCCGACGCCGACCGGCTGCCGCGCAAACGGATACAGCGGCCGCTGCCCGACCCAGCCTTCGCGCGCCGTGACGACCAGCATGTTGAAGCGGTCGGCCGGGCTGTTGCGGTCGAGCAGATGCTTGACCAGCACGAGCTTCGGTCCGCGCGCCATCAGTTCGCGGCACGCGCTGACCGCCTCCTCGACGGTCTCGATCGTGCGGCCGACCAGCCGTTGCAACTCGCTGTGATTCGGCATCATCGCGTCGGCCACTTCCGGCATCGTCTTGACGAGAAACTCCTGAATGCCCGGCTCGACCCGGCAGCCGGCCGCGGCACCCATTACCGGGTCGCAGAAATAGCGGGCGTGCGGGTTGACCGCCTTCACCGCGCGCACGATTTCGATCACCGCCTGCGCCTGCTCGGGCGTGCCGAGATAGCCGGACAGCACGGCGTCGCAGCGCGGCAGCATGCCGATTGCGCCGACCCCTTCGACGAGGTCCTGCATTTGCGATGCATCGATCGCGCTGCCCGTCCAGTGGCCGTACTGCGTGTGGTTGGAAAACTGCACCGTGTTGAGCGGCCAGACATTGACGCCGAGACGCCGCATTGGGAATTCCGCGGCGCTGTTTCCCGCATGCCCGAATACGACATGCGACTGGATGCTCAGAACGTTTTTCATAACGGGTGCGAACGGCGCGGAGAGTGCGCGTTTTTTTACTTTGAATGACCGGAGAAGCTGCCTCGACGCCCTTGAAAGCAGTGGGCCTCTGGAAGAACAATACATGAGTTCTTGTGCTGTGCAACGATCCGGCCCCGCGCTGTTGCGCCGAACCATCAGCGCAACGCCCGCTGCGCATGCGGCCTTTTGCGCTCAGACCAGTTCGCGATACAGCGCCAGATAGCGCTCCGCGGACGCACTCCAGCCGAAGTCCTGGCGCATGCCCCGCTGTTGAGTCGCTTTCCATTCGCTGCGCCGCGCATACAGCGCGAAGGCGCGGCGAATCGCGGCGCTGAGCGCGTCCGGCTCGAAGCGTTCGAATACGAAACCGGTCGCTAGCTCGTCAGCGAGATTTTCCAGCGACGCATCGACGACCGTGTCGGCAAGTCCGCCTACCCGGTGCACGAGCGGCAGCGAGCCATACGCGAGCGCGTAGAGCTGCGTGAGACCGCACGGCTCGAAGCGCGACGGCACGGCGATCACATCGCTGCCGGCAATGATCGCGTGCGCGAGCGCTTCGTCGAAGCCCAGTTCGACCGCGACCGATTCCGGATGCGCGTGCGCGACGCGCTGCAGGCCGGTCTCGAGCGCCGGGTCGCCGGTGCCGAACACGACCAGTTGACCGCCGCGCCTGATGATCTCGGGCAGCGTGGCGAGCAGCAGGTCGAGGCCTTTTTGTTCGGTCAGACGGCTGACCACGCCGAACAGCAGCACGTCGCTTTTCTGCGGCAGGCCGAAGCGCGCCTGCAGCGACGTCTTGCTGGTGCGCTTGCCGGCGAGCCGCGTCTCCGTATAGCGCGCGGGCAGCAGCGGGTCGGTCGACGGCTTCCATACCGAATAGTCGACGCCGTTCAGAATGCCCGTCAGATCGTGCGTCCGGTAGCGCAGCAGCCCGTCGAGACCGCCGCCTTGCGCAAGCGTCTGGATTTCGCGCGCATAGGTGGGGCTGACTGTTGTGATGCGGTCGGCGTAAAAGAGGCCGGCCTTCAGGAACGACAGTTGCCCATAGAACTCGATGCCGTTCACATGGCAGAAGTCGGCCGGCAAGTCGAGCATGCCGAACTGATGCACCGGGAAAATGCCTTGATAAGCGAGGTTGTGCACGGTGAAGACGGTGTGCGCGAGCGTGCGGTTCTGCGCGCGTTCGGCGGCTTTCAGATAGGCGGGCGCGAGGCCGGCGTGCCAGTCGTGCGCATGGACGATCTGCGGCGACCATGCCGGATCGGCGTGCTGCGCGAGTTGCGCCGCGCACCAGCTGAGCAGCGCGAAGCGCTGCGCGTTGTCCCCGTACGGCACGTGCTGTGCATCGAGGTACGGGTTGCCGGGCCGGTCGTAGAGCGTTTCGGCGCGGATCACATAGACCACGAGCCCGCTGGCGGGCAGCGTGCCCTGTTCGAGCGTCACCTGCGGCGCGCCGAACCGGCGCCCCAGTTGCGCGACCGGCCGCAGATCGGCGAGGCCCGCCACTACCGCCGGAAAGCCCGGCAGCAGCACGCGCACGTCGGCGCCGCGCTCGATCAGCGCGGGCGGCAGCGCGCCGGCGACGTCGGCGAGGCCGCCCGTCTTCAGCAGGGGATATAGCTCGCTTGCGACGTGCAGCGTGCGAATCGTCATAGGCTTTGGTCCTTCGCGGTCTGTGATACGTGAATGAAGTGTCCGGCAAGCGGTGAGGCGGCTGCTCGTTCAGCCGTTCGTTAAGCCGTTCAGTCAGCCGCTCAGTCAGCCGTTCAGTCAGCCGCTCGTTCAGCCGCTCGTTCAGCCGGCAGGCAACCCCGGCACGGCAATCAGCGCGCCGCCTGGCGTTTCAACGCGTCGGGTGTCACAAGCACGACGCCGGTTTCGGTTCGATAAAACCGCTCGCCGTCGCGCACCGGGTCTTCGCCGATAATCGTGCCGTCCGGAATCGTGCAGCCGCGGTCGATCACGACTTTGCGCAACCGGCAGCTCGCGCCGATCGTCACCTGCGGCAACAAGACTGCCTCATTGATGTTACAGAACGAGTTTACGAGCACATTCGTCGACAGCACCGACCGCGAAATCTGCGAGCCCGAGATCACACAGCCCGCACAGACGATCAGGTTCGTGCCGGAGCCTTGCAGGCCGTTCAGGTCGCGCACGAACTTGGCGGGCGGCAACTGCTCGAGGTGCGTCCAGATCGGCCAGTTGCGGTCGTACAGGTCGAGCGTCGGGATGGTCGATGCGAGATCGAGGTTCGCGGCCCAGTACGCGTCGATCGTGCCGACGTCGCGCCAGTACGGCTCGCTGTCCGGATCCGACGACACGCACGACATGCTGAATGGATGCGCGATCGCCGTGCCCGAGCTCACCACGCGCGGAATGATGTCCTTGCCGAAGTCGTGATCGGTCGCGATGCTCGTGATGTTCTGTTCGAGCAGCGTGTACAGGTAGTCGGCGCTGAACACGTAAATGCCCATGCTGGCCAGCGCGATATCGGGGCGGCCGGGCATCGCGGGCGGATCCGCGGGCTTTTCGACGAAGCCGGTCACGCGGCGCGTTTCGTCGACCGCCATCACGCCGAACGCCGTTGCCTCCATGCGCGGCACTTCGATGCAGCCGACCGTGCAATCGGCGCGGCTTTCGATGTGGTCCATCACCATCCGCGTGTAGTCCATCTTGTAGATGTGGTCGCCGGCCAGCACGACGATGTACTTCGGCCGGATCGAACGGATGATGTCGAGATTCTGGAAGACCGCGTCCGCGGTGCCGCGATACCAGTGCGCGCCTTCCACGCGCTGCTGTGCCGGCCAAAGATCGATGAACTCGTTGAATTCGCCGCGCAGGAAGCCCCAGCCGCGCTGCACGTGCCGCAGCAGCGAATGCGCCTTGTACTGCGTGACGACGGCGATGCGCCGGATGCCTGAATTCAGGCAGTTCGACAGCGCGAAATCGATGATCCGGTATTTGCCGCCGAAGTGGACGGCCGGTTTAACCCGCTTGTTCGTGAGCGGCCCGAGCCGGGTGCCGCGCCCGCCCGCGAGGACGATGGCGAGGGTGGTGTGCTGCAGATCGTTGAGGCTTGCCGGAGTATCCATGTGCGTCTCCTTTATTGGTGAGCCCCGGACGATCAAGCTGGCGTGCTGCGGAATGGCTTGTTGTAGTTTCTTGTTCTTGTGCGCAACTGGGTAGGGCTAGTCTGGACCATGTCCATGCGGCGCGCAACGTGTGCCGCAAGGCGCGTGCCGCATGCCACGTTGTGTCGCGCCGTGCCCCGCGCTGTGCTCCGCGCTCTGCCCGACTGTCTGCGGAATTCATCTGCGCCAGGTAGAATCATCCGCTCCGATTGATATCCGTTCAAGCCCGGGTTATCGCTGCTGTATGCATGGCCTTGCCCTTCACGAAGAAAAACAGCCCATGAACTTCCGCCGCCGCACGCTGCCTGCATTACTTGTTTCGTTTGTTCTCGGCGTTGCGCCGGCCGTCGGCGCCCTTGCCGCGGAGTCCGCCGCGGCGGCAACGGCACCGATGGCCGGCAACGAAGGTCCGGCTTACGGCCCGGAACTGCAGGGTTTCGACTATCCGTGGCCGGTCCGCGAGTTCACGTTCACGTCGCAAGGCGAGCCGCTGCACATGGCGTACATGGATGTCGCACCCGAGCATCCGAACGGCCGCACCGCGGTGCTGCTGCACGGCAAGAATTTTTGCGCCGCGACATGGGGGGAGACGATCCGTCGCCTGACCGACGCCGGCTATCGCGTGATCGCGCCTGACCAGATCGGCTTTTGCAAGTCGAGCAAGCCGCAGCGCTATCAGTTCACCTTTCAGCAACTGGCGCGCAACACGCACGCGCTGCTCGAATCGATCGGCGTGCGCAACGCGACCATGATCGGCCATTCGACGGGCGGCATGCTGGCGGTCCGCTATGCGCTGATGTATCCCGACGACACGCAGCAACTGGTGCTGGTCGACCCGATCGGTCTTGAAGACTGGAAGGCGAAGGGGGTGCCGTCACAGTCGGTCGACCAATGGTATGAGCGTGAGCTGAAAACTACCGCCGACGGCATTCGCCGGTACGAACAGGCCACCTACTATGCGGGCAAATGGAGCGCGGACTACGAGCCGTGGGTGCAGATGCTGGCCGGTATGTATCGCGGACCGGGCAAGCAGCAAGTCGCGTGGGACTCCGCGCTGCTGTACGACATGATCTATACGCAGCCGGTGGTCTACGAACTGGGGCTGCTGAAGATGCCGACGCTGTTGATGATCGGCGACAAGGACACGACGGCGATCGGCAAGGACTCGGCGCCGCCCGACGTGCGCGCGACGCTCGGCCATTATCCCGAACTCGGAAAGGCCGCCGCGCGCGTGATTCCGCATGCAACGCTCGTCGAATTTCCGACGCTCGGTCACTCGCCGCAGATGCAGGATCCGCAGGCGTTCCACAAGGCGCTGCTCGACGGGCTGGCCGCGTTGCAGACGGGCGGCTAGCGCTAGGCGCCCATTTCCGCACGCACTTCCGCGGCAATCTCGAACGAACGCAGCCGCGCCGCATGATCGTAGATCTGCGCGGTCAGCATCAGTTCGTCGGCGCCCGTTTGTTCGATGATCGACGCCAGGCTCTCGCGCACCGTGTCGCGATCGCCCACGACCGAATACGCGAGCGAATGCGCGACGCTCGCCATTTCGAATTCGGATGCGTCGATCCGGTCGACGGGCGGCTGCAACTGCCCCGGCGTGCCGCGCCGCAAGTTGACGAACTGCTGCTGCAGCGACGTGAAAAGCCGCCGCGCGGAGTCGGCCGTGTCCGCGGCGAACAGATTCACGCCGACCATCGCATACGGCTTGCCGAGCGCCGCGGAAGGGCGGAACTGCGTGCGGTACAACTGCAGCGCGGTTGTCATGTGATCTGGCGCGAAGTGCGACGCGAACGCGAACGGCAAGCCGAGC
>DASXXR010000011.1:0-5160 GCA_036502945.1 Paraburkholderia sp.
GCGTAGATGTTGTCGACCGGGATGTCGAAGAAGCCTTGAATCTGGTCGGCGTGCAGATCCATCGTGATGATCCGCTCGACACCGGCGATTTCCAGCATGTTCGCGACGACCTTCGCCGAGATCGCGACACGCGCCGAACGCGGACGACGGTCCTGGCGCGCATAGCCGAAGTACGGGATGGCAGCAGTGATCCGGCCGGCGGATGCGCGCTTCAACGCATCGACCATGATCATCAGTTCCATCAAGTTGTCGTTCGCCGGCGCGCAGGTGGATTGCAGGACGAAGACGTCCTTGCCTCGCACATTTTCCTGAATCTCGACTTGGATCTCGCCGTCGGAAAAACGGCTGACCATCGCTTTGCCGAGGGGAATACCGAGAATTTTGACGACTTCCTGTGCAAGCGCCGGATTCGCGTTGCCAGTAAAAACCATCAGGCCGTCATGGCTGCTCATCGTGCACCTGCTTCAGGCTGTGGGAGGCGAGGAATTGCGAGAATTTTTGGCAGGGGAGGAAGGACTCGAACCCTCGCATGCCGGAATCAAAATCCGGTGCCTTGACCAACTTGGCGACTCCCCTACACTAACTTTGAGCTTCGTCGGACGGGTAAGACGATCCGGCGATGCAAAACCCGACGTGAAACCTTATGACGCGAAAGCAAAGAGTGGATGCGTATTCAGGCCTGCCGTGACTGCGCTATTCCATTCGGCTGGCAGTCTGGCTTGCGCCGCTTCTGCTTCACCGATGCTACGAAACGCTGCAAATACGCTTGCGCCCGATCCGGTCATCCGCGCTGGCGCGATGTTATTCGATACCGAATCGAACCACCGCAACACCTGCGCAACCTCCGCGTATTTTCCCACGACAACTTGCTGCATGTCATTCCGGCCAAAACTGTCAGGCCATTCTGCCGTGCGGCTTTGCTGTGCAAGAAAGTCCGTAATTGTGATGGGTTCGGAATCCCTTGTCAACGATTTTTCCGCGAATACCGCCGCGGTCGGAACGTGTACCCGTGGGGTCACGACGAGGAAATAGCGCGGCGGCAATTGTACGGTCTGAAGCGCTTCGCCGACACCCTCGGCGAACGCATTTTTGCCGAACACGAAGAACGGCACGTCGGCGCCGAGGCGCAGTGCGAGCGCTTGCAATTGCCCGCGCGGCAAGCCGGTTTTCCACAGACGGTTCAGCGCGAGCAGCGTGGTCGCCGCATCGGAGCTGCCGCCGCCGAGACCGGCGCCCATCGGCAGATGCTTGTCGATCTCGATGTCGACACCCGCGTCGGTGCCGGTATGGGCTTTCAGCAGCTGCGCCGCCCGCACCGTCAGGTCGGTCTCCGCCGGGACGCCGGGCACCGCGGTGATGCGCGTGATCTGGCCGTCGGCGCGGCGGGTGAAGTGCAATCGATCGCCCCAGTCGAGCAACTGGAACACGGTCTGCAGCGAGTGATAGCCGTCTGGCCGCCGGCCGGTAATGTGGAGAAAGAGATTGAGCTTCGCCGGGGCGAGACAATCGCGCAGTGAATCGTTTGTTTCGATCATGAGTCTGATAACTGCTGGCGCGTGCTGTTTGCGGGGCTGGTGTTATTGGTCAAGCACGAGCTTGATGTCGAGCGGCGGCGCCTCGCGGGCCAGGTTGACGCGCTTCACACCCGTGGCGGGGGCGTCGGCGTAGGCGAGATAGTCGATTGTCCAGCCGTCCTGTTGAATCTCTTTCAGGCGCGATTGCTCTTGCGGATCCGGTATCGTTTTCGCCTGCGAAGTGGGCGCGGCCGATGGCTGCAGCCAGTAGCGCAGCCCCTCAACCGGCAACGCGAAGCCGAGCGAATTCTGCATCAGCGTCGATACGTTGTCGGCGACGATCGGCTGGCGGTTCGGCAGTTCGAGCGTGGCCGATGCGGGTGACGACGTGATGATCGCCAAGGTGGAGCCCAGCGGGTTGCGCAACTGCAGCGTGACGGTGTCGCCGGTTTCCCGCCAGTCGAAGTTGCCGTACGCATTGCGTTGGTCGCCGTTCTGATCGACGTATTGCACGGAAAAGCGGCCGTGATAAGCGCGCGTTGTTTGAGCGGTGAGGGCGGTGGCGGCGTTCGACGTGGACGGCCCTTGCGGCTGGATTCCCGCGCAGCCCGATAACGCGACGATGGCTGCCGCCGCGAGGGTAGGGAACGCGAGCGTCGCGCGGCGCGGCGCTCGCGAAAAAGTGCCGATCGAACGAGGAAAATGCATCAGAGGTCGTTCACCTGAAAGCGTTTGAGCGTTTTGACGAGCGTGTCGTTGTCCGGCTCGAGCTTGCGTGCGTCGCGCCATGCCGCGCGCGCCTGATCCTGATCGCCGCTCTTCCACAGCACTTCGCCCAGATGCGCGCCGATCTCCGCGTTCGGCTGCAGGTCGTAAGCTCTGCGCAAGACTTTGATTGCATCGGAGTTATCGCCGAGGCGGTACTTGACCCAACCGACACTGTCCAGAATGAACGCATCGTCAGGCGCAAGCGCAGACGCCTTTTCGATCAGCTTGTCCGCTTCCTGCAGCCGCTGATTCCGATCCGCGAGCGAATAGCCGAGCGCGTTGTACGCCTGCGCGTTTTCAGGCTGCGAGCGCATCAGCTTGCGCAACTGCGTTTCCATCACGTCGAAGTTGCCGGTTTTCTCGGCGGCCATCGCGTAGTCGTAGGTGAGATCGGGATCTTCGGGGAAATCGGTCGTGGCCTGTTGCAGCCGCACTTCGGCTTCCGGGTAGCGCTTCGCGTCGAACAGGATGGCCGCGTCGGTGCGGGCGAGCAACGCCTGGTCGCGCGGGTCCGCTACGCGAATGCCGGCCAGCAGCTTGCGCGCGTCATCCGGCTTGCCCTGTTTTTCCAGCAGTTGCGCGCGCGTGATCTGCGCCGGGATGTACTGCTGGCTCGTTGCTGGAATCTTGTCGAGCCAGCTGCCCGCCGCCGCGTCGTTCTTCTGTTCCAGCGACAGCTGCGCCAGATAGATGTAAGCCTGTCCCGGATCCGCGCCTTGCGTTTTCTCAGCTTTTTGCGCGTATTGCGTCAGATAGCTCTGCGCGTCGGGGAAGTTCTTCTGCTGGATCTTGATCAGCGCGAGCGCCATCAGCGGCGTGAGGTCGCTCGGGCTGTCCTTGTGCATGACCTCGAACTGCTTTTGCGCGTCGTCGAGGCGGTCGCTTGCGAGGTACATCTGCGCAAGTGCAAGCCGGGCGTCGTGCGATTTCGGATTTTGCTGCACGTATTTCTCGAGCGATGCGATGCCTTCCTTGCGCTCCTCCGGTCCCATCTGCGAAAGCATCAACGCGGCGGGCAGGTAATCGGGCTTCAGCGCGAGCGCCTGTTCGAGCGATTTGCGCGCGCCCGGCACGTCGTCAGCGACGAGTTGCTGCCGCGCAATCGCCAACTGTGCTTCAGGACGGTTCATGTCGTCCTTCAGCAGATCCTGCAGCACGTGCAAGCCGCCGACGCGGTTCGGCCCGCGCGACAGCAGCAATTGCAGCGCGAGCATGCCGCTGCCGCGGTTCTCCGGCTTGATCTTCGCGAGTTCGTTCGCGAGCAGCGGCGCGGCGTCGTCTGGCTTACCCGCCAGCACCAGCAGCGAGGCATCGAGCTGCGCCGCGCGCTCCGAAGCCGGTGCATACTGCTGCCACAATTGCGCGGCTGCGAGCGCATCGGTCGGGCTTTGCGCGACCAGCGCGATTTCGGTTGCGCGCTGCGCCATCCGCGGGTCGTGCGTGTCGCGCGCGAGCGCGAGATACGTCTGATAAGCGGGGGCCGGCTGGTTCCGCTGCAGCGCGACTTCGGCCGCGAGCACCTGGAATACGATCTGGCTGCTGAGGGGGATGTTCGGGAGACTTTTCTGCTCGTCGGAGGCGTCGGGGCCGAACGCGTCCTGCACGGCGACCGAATTGTCATCGGTATCCGGCGACGGGTCCTGCGCATGCGCGGGCAGCGCGGCGAGCGTCCAAACGGCCAGCGCGGCGGCGCCCAGCAGCCGGCGCGCGACGACCCCGCGCGGCGGGCCGTACGGCTCTCGGCCGATGCCGGCCGGGCGCTTTAAAAACAGCTTTACGATGGACAGGTTCATGGAAATCCGTTCAATGTTTCGGTCGATTGTAACGCGCTCGCTACAATACGCGCATAACCAACAACGCAAGTTGCAGACCTGTTAGACATGCCAGAGTTGCCAGAAGTTGAGGTCATCCGTCGTGGAATCGAGCCCTACGTGGCCGGACGCCGCGTCGAGCGAGTGGATGTGCGCACGCCGGCGCTGCGCTGGCCGATTCCGGCCGATCTCGCGCGCACGCTGCGCGGCCGGCTCGTCATCAACATCGAGCGGCGCGGCAAATATCTGCTGTTCGAAATCGACGCGGGCTGGTTCATCGTGCATCTCGGCATGACGGGTACGTTGCGTGTGCTGCGCAACGTGCCGCATCCGCCGGCTGCTGCGAAGCATGACCATGTCGACTGGATCTTCGACGAATTCATTCTGCGTTTCCGCGACCCCCGCCGGTTTGGCGCGATCCTCTGGCATTCACGCGCGGACGGCGACGTGCTCGAGCACCCGCTGCTCGCCGGCCTCGGCGTCGAGCCGTTCTCGCCCGCATTCTCGGGCGCGCTGATGCACCGGAAGACGCGCGGGCGCACTGTGTCGATCAAGCAGGCGCTGCTGGCGGGCGAGATCGTCGTCGGCGTGGGCAATATTTACGCTTCCGAAAGCCTCTTTCGCGCCGGCATCCGCCCAACCACGCGCGCCGGCCGCGTCTCGCTTGTACGTTACGAACTCCTTGCAGATGCCGTGCGCGTCACGCTTGCCGCCGCGATCGAAAAAGGCGGCAGCACGTTGCGCGATTTCGTCGGCAGCAACGGCGAAAGCGGGTACTTCCAACTCGACTATTTCGTCTATGATCGCGCGGGGCTGCCGTGCCGTGTGTGCGAAACGCCGATCAGGCAGATCGTGCAAGGGCAGCGTTCAACCTACTATTGTCCGACCTGCCAGCGCTAACCTTCGATGTCCGTTCCTTCCACGATACCTGCTTTGTCCGATTTCTCTGTGCGCTTGATCGCATGGCAGCGCGAGCATGGCCGTCACGACCTGCCATGGCAGAACACGCGCGACGCGTATCGCATCTGGCTGTCGGAGATCATGCTGCAGCAAACCCAGGTGTCGAC
>DASXXR010000012.1:0-5694 GCA_036502945.1 Paraburkholderia sp.
CCAGGGCTTCGACCAGTACGCGAACGTCCGGCCGACCCGCATCCTGCCCGGCATCGACGCACCGCTCAAACGCTGCAAGCCGGCCGACCTCGACTGGGTGATCGTCCGCGAGAACTCGGAAGGCGAATACGCGGGCGTCGGCGGCCGCGCGCATCAGGGCCACCCGATCGAAGTGGCCACGGATGTATCGATGATGACGCGCGTCGGCGTCGAGCGGATTCTGCGCTTCGGGTTCAAACTCGCGCAATCGCGCCCGCGCAAGCTGCTGACGGTGATCACGAAGAGCAACGCGCAACGGCATGCGATGGTGATGTGGGATGAGATCGCGCTGCAGGTTTCGCGCGAATTCCCGGACGTGAAGTGGGACAAGGAACTCGTCGACGCCGCGACGGCCCGGATGGTGAACCGCCCGGCGACGCTCGACACGATCGTGGCGACCAACCTGCACGCCGACATCCTGAGTGATCTCGCCGCGGCGCTGGCCGGCAGCCTCGGCATTGCGCCGACCGCGAACCTCGACCCGGAGCGCCGTTATCCGTCGATGTTCGAGCCGATTCACGGCTCCGCGTTCGACATCATGGGCAAGGGTCTCGCGAATCCGGTCGGCACGTTCTGGTCGGTTGTGATGATGCTCGAGCATCTGGGCGAGCCGCAGGCGGCGAAGCTGGTGATGGACGCCATCGAGCACGTCACGGCCGATACGTCGCTGCATACCGGCGACCTCGGCGGCAAGGCAACGACGGAGCAGGTCACGCAAGCCGTCTGTGCGTACATCGCGTCGCATTCGCGCGCGGCGGTCGCAGCGTAGTCCTGTAGTCAAGCTCGGGGGCGGCGCGCGGCGCAGACCGCAGGCCGCCTCGCGCGCGTCGTGTCGCCACCCGGCGCGCGGCCGATACATCACAACAGAACGCGCCGGACGAAATACGTCACGGCGCCGCCAACCGGAGACAGGCATGGTCGATCTACAGGCCCGTGTTATACGCAAGCTGACCTGGCGCATCTTGCCGTTCGTGATGCTGCTTTACTTCGTCAGCTTTCTCGATCGCGTAAACGTCGGCTTCGCCGCGCTCTCGATGAACAAGGCGATCGGCCTCACGCCGACGATGTTCGGCCTCGGCGGCGGCATCTTCTTCCTCGGCTATTTCCTGTTCGAAGTTCCTTCGAATCTCATCCTGAACAAAGTCGGCGCGCGCATCTGGATCGCCCGCGTGATGGTCACATGGGGTCT
This sequence comes from Paraburkholderia sp., assembly GCA_036502945.1. Taxonomy (GTDB): domain Bacteria; phylum Pseudomonadota; class Gammaproteobacteria; order Burkholderiales; family Burkholderiaceae; genus Paraburkholderia. The sequence goes on from DASXXR010000012.1 coordinate 1,229, forward strand.
CGTTTCGGCAGCCTCCGCGTTCGTGACCGGACCGACGTCGTTCTATGTGATGCGCTTCGTGCTCGGCGTCGCTGAAGCGGGTTTCTTCCCTGGCATCATTCTTTACCTCAGCCTGTGGTTTCCGGCGCGCCAGCGTGCGGTGGCGGCAGCCGCGTTCATGGCGGCTGCGCCGCTGTCGAGCGCGATCGGCTCGCCGATCTCAGGCGCGTTGATGGAGTTGCCGGCGATCGCCGGTCTCGCCAACTGGCAATGGCTCTTTATCTTCGAAGCCGTTCCGGCGGTATTGCTGGGCTTTGCAGTGCTGAAGGTGCTGATCGACAAACCCGAACAGGCGCCGTGGCTCACGAAGGAAGAGCGCGACTGGCTCGTCGGCACGCTGCGCGAAGAAAGCCGCGAACGCGGCCGCCATGCCGGGCATACCGCAGGCGCATGGCGCGCGCTTGCCGACCCGCGTGTGCTGGTGATGGCGTTGATTTATTTTGGCACGTCGGCGGGACTTTATACGCTTGGCCTCTGGGCGCCGACGATCATCCGCCAGTTCGGCTTCAGCCCGTTCGGCACCGGCATGCTCAACGCCATTCCGAATGTGCTGGCGGTGATCGGTATGGTGCTGTGGGCGCGGCGTTCGGATCGCAAGAATGAACGCACGTGGCACGTGATCATTCCGTGCGTCGCCGCAGGGCTTGGCCTCGCGTTTGCTGGCGTCTCGCAAACGGCCGTCGAAGTGGTGCTGGCGCTCGTGATCGTCAACGTCGGCATTAGCGCCGCGAAGGCGCCGCTGTGGGCGATGCCGGCTTCGTTCCTGTCGGGTGCCGGCGCGGCGGCCGGCATTGCGATGATCAATTCGGTCGGCAATCTGGGCGGCTTTGTCGGCCCGTTCGTGATCGGCTGGCTCAAGACACTGACCGGCGGATATGCGGCCGGGTTGTATGTCGTCGCCGCATTCCTCGCGCTGTCGGCTGTGTTGACGCTGATGATGAGCCGTCGCAACGAGCGGACGGCTGCGTTATCCGAAACGTTGTAGAGAAAGCGGGCTGCGCCGGTGCCTTGACCCTGGGTGCCGGCTTTTATGAAAAGCCTTGGTTGCGGACGCCCCGCTCGCTGCGCTACTTGCTGCGAGTGCGCGAAGCCTGCAGCCGCTCGAATGCATCGACGATGCGCTCGACGTGCGCGTTCTTGTGCGCGAGCACCCCATCAGGCGATTCGCGATGCACGAGCATCGTCGCATTGGCTTCGAAGACGAGCACGCGCCCATCGTGCAGCACCGTGTAGTCGATACCCGCATAGTCGAGATCCAGTCGCTGTCCGATCGCGGCAATCGCGTTCGCCGCGCGTGCGCCGAGCGCCGCGCGCGTGTCTTCGAGAAAGCGGCGCTCTTCGTCGATCTTCCACGGGGCCGCTGTCATTTCAGCGGAGAAGTAGTGGACCATCCACTGCGATGAAATCGCGAGGTGATACGCGTACGGTTCGCGATCGACATAGATGCTGCGGTATTTTCGAAAGTGCCCGTCGTCACTGCGGTAGTCGCGGAACATCGTCAGATAGCACGGCGCGTTCAGCGCTTTAACCGCGGGCCACAACGTATCGATCGACTGATGCAGCGAGACGCCTTCGCCGCCATGCTTGGCGAGCGGCCGTACGAGCAGCGGAAAGCCGATGCGGCCTTCGTCCAGTTGAGCGGCCAGTTCGTCGCGCGACGCGGGCGGGTGTTCGGACCGCATGCACGGCGCGACCAGCACGTCGTCGAGATCGGCCAGCAACGCCGGCAACCGATGACGCTGCGTATGCATCACCGCTGCCGGACGATTCAGCAGCGGACGGCTGCTGCGGCGCATGAATGAGTCCAGACGCTGCGTCAGCGGCTGCGCGATGTCCGGCTCGCCGATCGCGTTGAACACGAGGTCGTACGGCGGCAGCTGGAAGTCTTCGACGTCGCTTGCGCAATCGATTGCGTATTTGATCCGATAGCTCGTGTTGAGCGGAAGCAGCGTGTCGAACGGAACGTTGCCGGACGTGCGGCCCGCGCAAAGGATCAACACCCGGCGCGGCGCGTGATCCGCTGGCTCGATATACACGCGCTGCAAGCTGTAGGCGCGGGTGCGGTGCGCTTGCGCGTCGTCCGGGCGGTTGAGCAGATCCAGTACCGCGGCCAGGTTTTGATGGGCGATCGCAAGGTTCGGTTCGACGTCGAGCGTGTGCTCGTACCATCGCAGCGCCGACGCGTTTTCGCCTTTCATGTAGTACACGGTCGCGAGGTTGTACAGCGGCAGCGCCGATTTCGGCGTAGCGCTGTTCGATGCGGCCGCTGATGCCGAGATTGCGTCGAATGTTTCGAGCGCCACGTGATGCGCGATGGAGCCGGTCTCGTCGCCCGCGTCGCGCATCGCATCGGCGATCGCTTGGTGCAGCGTGATGTTCAGCGGATCGGCGTCGAGCGAGCGGGAGAGATCCACGAGCGTGCGCGGCGCCGCGGCTGTTGCAGCCGTTGCAGCCGTTGCAGCCGTTGCGGCGGGTTGCGGGCTCGGGTGGTCAGCGGTTGCTGCGGGAGACGCCATGTCGATCCTTCGAAAGGCAAGTGAAACGTCGCGTCATGTTTCTGCGAGCAAACGGGCCGCGCGGGTTGGCCAAAAACGGGCCAAAGACGACCCTGACGCGCGCGACGGCAACGACGTCTACCTTATGGGCTGCGCGTGCCGCCGACTCGTCCGAACAAGCGGGACTTCGGCCCTCTGTTCCTGCGTTTGCGTGGCGGCCGATGTTGGTATCGTCGGTACGGTCTGCCGGCTCGTCCTGCTCCGGTAGCAGCACGAACCGGGCACGCCAGCCCGCTGGATCAAACATGAAACTCAATGCGCTGAATTTCTCAGGCGGCCCGGGCGCGCTGCCGGAAACCGTGCTCGAACAGACCCAGAACGCGATCGTCGCGCTGCCGGAAACAGGCATGTCGGTGCTCGGCATGAGCCATCGGTCGGACTGGTTTCGGTCGATACTGGACGAAGCCGAACAAAACCTGCGCCATCTGCTAGACCTCTCCGACGACTACGCGGTAACGTTTTTGCAAGGCGGTAGCAGCCTGCAGTTCGCGATGATTCCGATGAACTTCGCGGCGCGCGCGGCGGCGGCGCCCGAATATGTGACGTCCGGGTACTGGAGCGCGAAGGCTACGACGGAAGCCGCGAAGGTCACCGCGCGCAACGTCGCGTGGGACGGCAAGTCCACTGGCTATCGGCAACTGCCGGACCTGGCGGAGCTGGATGTCGCGCCTTCGGCTGCGTATCTGCATTACGTATCGAATGAGACGGTGGAAGGGTTGCAGTTCCCCGTCTATGACAAGGGCGACAGCGCGGTGCCGTTGATCGCCGATATGTCGTCCGATTTCCTGTCAAAGCCGATTCACGCCGGCGCGTATTCGATGATCTACGCGCACGCGCAAAAGAACCTCGGCCCGGCGGGCGTGACGGTCGCGCTCATCGAGCGCTCGCTGCTCGATCGCATCCCCGATGGGCTGCCCGCGATTCTCGATTTCCGCACGCACGTGTCGCACGGTTCGAACTACAACACGCCGCCGGTATTCGCGATCTATGTGCTCACGCTGGTTTCGCGTTGGCTGCGTTCCGACGTCGGCGGCTTGCACGCGATGCAGCGCATCAACGAGACGAAGGCCAGGCGGCTCTACGAGACGCTGGATGCGCTCGGCGATGCGGTGAAGATTCACGCCGATCCGCGTTGGCGCTCGCAGATGAACGTGTCGTTTACGTTCGGCGACCAGCGGCTAGATAACGCGTTCGTCGAGACTGCGCGTGAGCAGGGGATTGTCGGACTCGACGGTCACCGGTCGGTCGGCGGTTTGCGAGCATCGCTTTACAACGCGGTGACAGAGGAAGCCGTAGAGATGTTGTGCGGCGTGTTGACGGAGTTCAGCCTGCAGCGCGTTTGACGCAACCTGTTCGCGCCGCTATTGCTTGGGTAGATGTGCCATCGGGCGTTTCATGCCGCCCATTCCTCACAAACGGTAAGCGTTCCGTCGTTCGCCGTCTTCAACCGTGCGTTGCCGCTGTTCTGCTTCATTGAATTGTCGCATTCGCTGAAGGTATCGCGGCCCGAAATCGCATTGCGCGGAAGGATGTTCGTCAGCGTCGCTTTGTTTTCGGGTTTGGCGGGGTTATCGATTGTTCCGGTGGTAATTCTAGACACGCTTTGACCGTGGCGGGCGGCGGCGAGAACCGCCGTTGAAGTCGCGCGTCGACAGCCTATAACTGATTGCAAAGACCGGGTGCCGTACGCGCGTACGGCGCTCGCCGCGGGTCTTTGCCGACGAGACAATTACGAGGCTCACATGGAACAGGACGATTTCACCGCTTTCGAGCACGAAGGTTGGGAGAAAGTAGCGGAGGCCTACAAGACGCACTTCGGCCAGGTGACGCGGCAATCCAATGGCGCTTTGCTCGACGCACTGGATGTGCGTG
>DASXXR010000013.1:0-2304 GCA_036502945.1 Paraburkholderia sp.
CAGCGACGTGGGCTTCATCCGCATCAGATCTTCCTGCTTGACGATGCCGCGCGTGTCGTCGTGCATCCGCAGATGCAGAGACAGCACATCGCTTTGTTCGAACAGCGCTTCGCGGCTTTCCGCGACGCCGTAACCATCCGCGATCGCCGCTTCGCGAGAATGCTCGCGACCCCAGATCAACACGTTCATGCCGAACGCCCTGCCGTATCCCGCTAGCAGTCGCCCAATCTTGCCATAGCCCCAGATGCCGAGCGTCTGTCCGCGCAACACCTGCCCGAGTCCAAAGTTAGGCGGCATCGCCGACGTCTTCAGTCCCGACTGCTGCCACGCGCCCTGCTTAAGGTTTGCCACGTATTGCGGAATCCGCCGTTGCGCGGCCATGATCAGCGCCCACGTGAGTTCCGCAGGCGCGATCGGCGAGCCGGTGCCTTCGAGCACCGCAATGCCGCGCTCGGTACACGCGTCGAGATCGATGTGGCTCGATACCTTGCCCGTCTGGCTGATCATGCGCAGATGCGGAAGTTTGTCGAGCAGTTGTGAATTGATGCGCGTGCGTTCGCGAATCAGCACGAGCGCGTCGACTTCACTGAGCCGGCTGGCGAGTTGGCCGAGACCGCGCACGGTGTTGTTGAAGACCTTGACGTCGTGGTCAGCGAGCAGATGAAAACAGTCGAGTTTGCGGACGGCGTCTTGATAATCGTCGAGGATGGCAATCTTCATAGCGAGTCTGTTTTGCGGCGCACCATCGGGGCGCGGAACGGAGCTGTCCATTTGCGTGTCCCACCATGTGATGTAGGGAACACGCAGGGCTTAATAGATGCTTTACCGTACAGGTGCCGCACGACACTCGGTGCGGCCCACGACGGAAAACACAATTGCCCTAGTTTTTAACAGTTTGTTGCATGTCTGCGCAAGCCGCTTTACACACCGTTTCAACGGTTTCGGGTAGCAATCGCGCAACAAGCTGGATCGGCCCTAGCGACCTGTAGATGGTTCGGGTTCGCCACGCGACCGGCGCGCTGAAGCACCGCCTGCCGCATGCAGCATCGCTGGGCCTGTACCGTTTTCTATTACTTTTCTAAAAACGGAGACAGTTCGATGAATCATCCCACGTTCGAAGCAGACCAAACGACCATCGAAGCGCCCGCCTGGATCAAGCACCGAAAGCTGATCGATTGGGTGCGGCGCGTCGCCGCGTTGACGAAGCCGGAGCGGGTCGTCTGGTGCGACGGCTCGCAGGAGGAATACCACCGGCTTTGCGCGCAGATGGTGGAATCCGGCACGCTACGCAAGCTCAATCCGGCGAAGCGCCCGAATTCCTATCTCGCCTGGTCGGATCCGTCGGATGTCGCGCGCGTCGAAGACCGCACGTTCATCTGCTCGAAGCGCCGCGAAGACGCGGGCCCGACCAACAACTGGATCGCGCCCGCCGACATGCGCGCGACGCTCGACGGTCTTTTCGACGGCGCGATGCGCGGCCGCACGATGTACGTCGTGCCGTTCTCGATGGGGCCGCTCGGCTCGCCGATTGCGCACATCGGCGTCGAACTGAGCGACAGCCCTTACGTGGTGACGAACATGCGCATCATGACGCGCATGGGCCGTAAGGTGTACGACGTGCTGGGCGTCGACGGCGAGTTCGTACCTTGTGTGCATTCAGTCGGCGCGCCGCTTGCAGCCGGCGCGAAGGACGTGCCGTGGCCTTGCAGCGACACCAAGTACATCGTTCACTTCCCCGAAGCGCGTGAAATCTGGAGCTACGGTTCCGGCTACGGCGGCAACGCGCTGCTCGGCAAGAAGTGTTTCGCATTGCGCATCGCATCGACGATGGGCCGCGACGAAGGCTGGCTCGCCGAGCACATGTTGATCCTCGGCGTGACGTCGCCGGAAGGGCGCAAGCATCATGTCGCGGCGGCGTTTCCGTCGGCGTGCGGCAAGACGAACTTCGCGATGCTGATTCCGCCGGAAGGCCTGAGCGGCTGGAAGATCTCGACGATCGGCGACGACATCGCGTGGATCAAACCGGGCACCGACGGGCGCCTCTACGCGATCAATCCGGAGGCCGGTTACTTCGGCGTTGCACCGGGCACGAGCGACAAGACCAACTTCAACGCGATGGCCACGCTGAAGGAAAACGTGATCTTCACGAACGTCGCGTTGACCGACGACGGCGACGTCTGGTGGGAAGGCATGACCGACGAGCCGCCGACCCATTTGATCGACTGGCAGCGTAACGACTGGACGCCCGCCATCGCGAAGGAAACCGGCCGCAAGGCCGCGCATCCGAACGCGCGCTTCACGGCG
>DASXXR010000014.1:0-14629 GCA_036502945.1 Paraburkholderia sp.
TTTGCGCGCGCGTTGCGCGTGCGGTTTCCTTCGCCTGAAAAACCGGAGGGCAGGCGCAAGCCTGCCCCGTCTCTTACGTGATGCACGTCGGCTTGCAGGCTTTTATCGGCCCAGGCTATGGTAAAAGGCCGCGAGGTTGGCTATATCGGCGTCGGACAACGGCTTGGCCACCATCGACATCATTTCGTTCTTGCGCGCGCCGGACTTGAAGTCGTTTAGCGCCTTGATCAGATAGTCTTCGTTCTGACCCGCAAGATTAGGGGCTTCCGGAATCTTCGCCATGCCGTCCAGACCATGACACGCCTGGCACTGAATAGCCTTCGCACGTCCCGCGGCCGCGTCCGCCGCAAACGCCTGGCTAGCGAAACACGCCATCGCGAATGCGGCCGCTATCAACGTGCGCGTCATTTTGCCGGCGTCCCATACGAGATGCGGTAGATCGCTCCCGCGTAGTCGTCGGAGACAAGCAGCGAGCCGTCCTGCAACTGCTGCACGTCGACCGGGCGGCCCATGTATTCGCCATTGGCTGTGAGCCAGCCTTCGGCGAAGATCTCGGTGGGTCCGACCGAGCCGTCGTCCTTGACCGGCGTAAATACGATGCGGGCGCCGATCGGCTTCGTGCGGTTCCATGAGCCGTGTTCAGCCGCGAAGATGCCGCCCTGGTACTTCGCCGGGAACATCTTGCCGGTATAGAACGACATGCCGAGGTCGGCCGCGTGGGCCGCATATTCGACTTGCGGGAAGACGAGGCCCGCAGGCGGGGTAGTGTCCTTGTACTCTTCGGTGCGGACCTTGCCGCCGCCGTACCACGGGAAGCCGAAATTCTGACCTTCTTTGGTCGCGTGATTGAGTTCGCCGGGCGGGATGTCGTCGCCCATGCCGTCCACCTGGTTATCCGTGAACCACAGGCTCTTGTCTTTCGGGTTGAAGTCGAGGCCGACCGAATTGCGCACGCCGTGTGCGTAGACCTCGCGGTTCTTGCCGTTCTGATCCATCCGGATGATGCCGGCGAGACCGTTCTTGTCGAGTTCGGCCAGTTTGTCTTTAGGCGGTACGTTCCACGGCTGGCCAAGCGCGATGTAGAGCTTCTTGTCCGGCCCGATCCGGCATACGCGCGCGCCGTGATTGAAGCTCTCGAACTGCGTCGGGATGAGCTTGCCCTGCGGCACCACGACCGCCGCCGCCACGTCGGGGCCGCCCTCGCCGAAGAACTGCGCGGCCGGGAATGCCAGAACGCGATTCTGCTCGACGACATACAGCACGCCGTCCGGCGAAAAGCACACGCCGTTGGGCACCTTGAAGGTCACGGAACTTGCGAACGCAACGACATCGTCAGCCACGCGGCGCTTCGTGCGGTCGGTCACTTGCCAGACGTGTGCCTTGCGCGTGCCGACGAACACCACGCCGGTGGATGGCTCGATTGCCATATGGCGGGCTTCCGGAACCACCGCATAAAGGTCGATCCTGAAGCCGGGCGGCAGCTTGATCGACTTCAGATTTTCACGGAGCGCATCGGCGCGCGTGCCTGTCTGCGGAACCTGTTCCGCCGGGGTGGTATTGCCTGTCTGCTGGAAATTGGAAAGCGTGCCGACGTTATCCTGCGCTGCGTAGACCGATGGCAGCGTCGCGAGTACGGCGGTGACGGCAACCGGCAAAAGCTTGAGCGTTGCGTTCATCAAGGTGTCTCCTTGGATTTTTCGTGAGGCTTGCAGGACCTGCAACTGCTGACAAGACATCGCTGTTTCGACGCGCGCCTCGCTGCCCGCTTTCTTCTGTACACGCGCAAATAATGATTGTTATAGACGATGTTATGTACCGCGTGTAGAACTTCGCGTCGTTTAGGGTGTTTGAGAATTGAAAGAAGAGAGGGAGAGTGCTAGGCGCCTCGGTTGAGGGCTTCACTTCGCGCCCGCAAGACGGCAGGCTGTTTGGATCGCCGTTGGAAAAGACGCTTACGGCGGCCCGAAGGTCGTGATTCGACCGTCGGGCATGCTGTTACGGTTGCGAGGTGCCGCGCGTGCGCGTTACTGATTGGCGAAGTCGATGTGCTTGACGAAGACGATCTTGCCGCCGTCGTTCTTCACGATGTTGTAGCCGTGCAGGCCGTCGCCGTTCGCGTCGAACGTATAAATGCCTTCAACGCCCTTATACCCCTTGATCGCGCGAAGCGCCTTGGCGATATCGTCGGGTTTCGTGCTGTTTGCATTCTTGATTGCGAGTGCGAGCAGCTTGACCGAATCGTAGGCCCATGCCGAATAGAAATCCGCCTCGACCTTGTACGTAGCACGATACTTCGCCGCGTACGCTTGCGCTTCCGGGCTTGAGTCCGGTGAGAAATCGGCGATCGAATATGAACCGTACAGCGCGTCACCCGCCAGCTTCATGGCCGTTGCGGTCGACAGCGACGGCGAACCGATCCATGCCGCCTTCACACCCAGCTGCCGCAACTGCTTGCCGAAGATCGCGACGTCGGTCGAGTTCGCAATGTAGGTTGCGACAATATCGGCGCCCGAGTTCTTGACGGCAAGCACAATCGGCGTGAAGTCCTGCGAATTGCTCGTGAAGCCTTGCACCAGCACCGGCGTAATGCCGGCTGCCTTGAGCGACTCGGTGAGGTTGTTCTTGCCGCCGTTGCCGAACGCGTCGGTCGAATGAATGATCGCCCACTTCTTCAGCTTGAGCGTGTTGACGCCGTAATCGGCAATCACCTTTGCGGAATAACCGTCATTAGGGCGCGCGCGGAAAATCCACGGGTTGTTCGCGTGAGTCAGACCGACATCGGTGCCGCCGACGAGAATCGGCAGGCGCGCACGCATGACGGTCGGCGAGATCGCCTGGATCTGCGTGCTGCGCACCGTGGCGATCAGCGCGGAGAGGTTGCCCGCGCTGGTGAGCTTCGAAATCGCCAGCACGGAACCCGGATTCGTGCTCTGGTTGTCTTCGTTGAGCACTTCGAGCTGATGCCCGAGTACGCCGCCGGCGTGATTGATTTCGTCGAGCGCGAGCTTGGCGCCGTTTGCCTGATAGATCCCGGCTTCGGAACTGGGCCCGGTGCTCTCCGTCATCATGCCGAATGTGATCGGATCGGCCGCCAGCGCGTTGAGCGATGCAAAAGCGAATGCAGCGGCGGCAACGGACAACCATGACAATTTTCTTTTCATTGCGTGTCTCCAGACGTTTTGAGGCTCAGCGGCGTACGGTTCAGCGGTGGTTGGGGCGTCATTCGTTCGACGCATCGCGCTTGTGCGCGACGAGGCTCATCAGGCGCTCATCGCGCCATGCCTGGCGTGCGGGACGCTGATCCGCAGGCAGCTCGGCGAGGCGTTCCTGTTCCAGTTGCCCGATCAGCGCGTCGGTCCATGGGCGCGGTGTGGCCTGCTTCGCGATGTCGAGGTAAAGCGGGCCGTAGCGGCCGCAATAGTCGCGAATACCGCCTGGCGCATTCAGGTCGATGGTTTCCATCGGCCCCATGAACGACCAGCGCAATCCGAGCCCATCCTTGACGGCCTTGTCGATATCGCTGCTGTTCACATAGCCGTCTTCGACCAGCCGGAACGCTTCCGCGAGCAACGCGCCCTGCAGCCGGTTGACGATAAAGCCCTGGATCTCTCGCTGCACGACGATCGGCACCTGGCCTGCGCGCGCGTAGATTGCGCGGGCGCGTTCGATGACGGCAGGGTCGGTCCACGGTGCGGGCACGAGCTCGACGAGCGGCACCACGGACGGCGGATTGATCGGATGGCCGACGAAGCAGCGATGCCGGCCCGCCAGTTCGGCCGTAAAGCTCGAAGCGGGGATGCCCGACGTCGAACTGGCGAGCAGCGTGTCGGGTCCGGCAAGCGTGTCGAGCCGTGCGTAAATTTCCTTCTTGGCGTCGACGGTTTCGCGCACGTTTTCCTGCACGAAGTCCGCGCCGCGCATCGCGTCTTCAAGCGAAGCGGTAACGCTCACGCGTGCAGCCACGACGTCGGGCGCTTCGTTGATCAAGCCGAGCGCGTGCTGCTTGACCAATCCCGCCTTGATGGCTTCGCGTGCACCGTCCAGTGCTTTGGCGTCGATGTCGTAGAGGGTGACGCTATGGCCCGCACGAGCGAACACCGAGGCCCACGCGCAGCCGATGAGCCCTGCGCCGATGATTGCGATTTTTTCCATCATTGACTCTCCTGTGTTCCGTATCTGAATCTGAATGCTGTTTGAGATGCGAGGTAGCCGACCCGGCGCACGAACGCAATGCGCCTAGCCGGCCGCGGCGCGCGTATTGCCGCCCAGATAGGCCGCGCGAACTTCTTCGTTGTTGAGCAGATCGGCCGGCGTGCCCTCGACAAGCACTCGGCCGGTGGAAAGAACATATCCGCGGTCGGCAACCGAAAGCGCCATGTTCGCGTTCTGCTCGACGAGCAGAACGGTCGTGCCGCGCTGCCGGATCGTGCGGATCGTCGCGAACAGTTGCTGAACGATGATCGGCGCGAGTCCGAGCGAAGGCTCGTCGAGCAGCAACAGCTTCGGCTTCGACATCAAACCGCGCGCGACGGCGAGCATCTGCTGCTGTCCGCCGGAAAGACTCCAGCCCAGCGCGTCGGACAGGCGCTTCAGGTCCGGGAAGATCGCGTACATCTCGTCCACTTCGGTTTCCAGCGTGCGCCGGCTGACGTGTCCGCGCGGCGTGGAACCGATCATGATGTTTTCCTTGACGGTCAGTCCGGGAAAAATGCGGCGCCCTTCGGGCACGTGAGCGATGCCCATGCGGACGATTTTCTCGGGCGACGCGTGTTCGATCGGCACACCTGCGAAACGGATCTCGCCGCGCGAGGGCGCAACGAGCCCCGAGATGTTGCGCAGCGTCGTGCTCTTGCCGGCGCCATTGGCCCCTAGCAGCGCGACGATTTCGCCCTGCTCGACATGCAGCGAGATACCGCTCAACGCCTGCACGTGCCCGTAGTGGCTTTCGATGTTTTGCAGCTCAAGCAGCGGCATCAGTGGTCTCCCCGAGGTAGGCAGCGACGACATCCGGATGACGCATCACGTAACCCGGTTCGCCCTCCGCGATCTTTTTGCCGAAGTTCAGCACCGTGATGGTGTCGGACACCTGCTCGATCAGGCTGATGTCGTGTTCGATCAGGAAGATGGTCATGCCGTGGCCCTTCAACCGCTTGAGCAGATCTCCAAGGTTTTTCTTTTCCGTAAGATTCAGGCCGGCGGCGGGTTCGTCCAGCAGCAGGAAGCTGGGGTGACCGGCCAGCGCCCGCGCGATTTCGACCAGCCGCTGATGACCGTAGGGAAGATTCCTGACCGTCATATGCATCTGATCGGCCATGTTGACGAACTTCAGCGCCGAGCGCGCCCGTTCATACAGCGCGGCGCGGCTGGTGCCCACCGGATTGTTGGCGCGCTGAGCGCCGACCATCACGTTCTCGATCACCGACATCGACGCGAACAGCCGGATGTTCTGGAATGTGCGGCCGATGCCGAGTCCGGCGCGTTGATGCGGTGTCATCGCGGTGATGTCGACGCCGTCGAACACGATCTTTCCGCTGGTGCTCTTGTAGATGCCGTTGAGCACGTTGAGCGTCGTCGTCTTGCCTGAACCGTTCGGGCCGATCAGCGTGTGCACCGTGCCGCGCGCCACTTCGACCGAGATGCCGTCTACCGCCTTCACGCCGCCAAAGTGCTTTGCGATGTTATCGAGCTTCAGGATCGGCGACGGATCGGCGATCGGCACGTCGAGCGCGAGCGGCGCGATGCTGTCGATATCGACCGTCTCCGTTTTCCTGAATCTTGCGAACCGGCCGCGCACGAGGCCCCAGATGCCGGCGGGCAGGAACACCATGATCAGGATCACCGCGAGACCATAGACCGCGAGATAGATGTCCTTCAGGAAACGCAGCCATTCGGGCAGCACGATCAGGAGGCCCGTGCCGAACACGCCGCCGAAAGCGGAATCGGCGCCGCCCAGCAGGACCATCGTCAGAAATTCGATCGAACGCGCGAAGTTGAAGTTGTCGGGGCTGATGTACGCGAATCCCGCCGCGTAGAACGCGCCGCCGATGCCGGCCAGCGCGGCGCTCAGCGTGAACGCAATCACCTTGACGCGCAGCGTGTCCACGCCGGTGACTTCGGCCGCCAGCTCGTTTTCCCGCACGGCCCGCATCGCGCGGCCGGTGCGGGTTTGCGGGAGCCACCAGACGAACGCGATCGCCGCGTACAGGAAGACGAGGCAGAGCACGACATAGAACCGGTCGTCGGCGAACAGGAAGCCGAAGATCGACGGGCGCGCAATGCCTGCGACGCCGTCCGGCCCTTGCGTCACGCTCGCCCAGTTCACCAGCACGAGATCGAAGATCTGCTGGAAGCTGATCGTGATCATCGCGAGATAGTGTCCGCCGAGGCGCAGCGTCGTGAGGCCGAGCACGAAGCCGGCTATCGTCGCAAGCCCGATGCCGAGCAGTAGCGTGAGCCAGAAGTTCAAGCCGAGCACCACGGTGCCGAGCCCGACCGCATAGGCGCCGAGGCCGAAGAACGTGGCCTGCGCGAGATTGATCTGGCCGGTGTAGCCGAGCACGACCGTCATGCCGAGCACGGCGATCGCATAGGTGGCCGCCTGCATGAAGATGTTCAGCACATACGGGCTCAACTGGAACACGAACGGCACCAGCGCAACGGCGATTGCAACGATCAACGGCAAAACGAAGCGCAGCGGGAAACGTGACGGGCGCGCGCTCGGCCCGGTGGGCACGGGAACGTGGTTCATGCCTTCTCCGAAATCTTTTCGCCGAAGATGCCTTGCGGTCTTAGCAGCAGGAACAGGAATAACAGCAGGAACGCGAAGGCGTCCTTGTAGGCCACCGAGATGTACTGCGCGCCAAAGCTCTCAACCACGCCGAGCAGCAGCCCGCCGATGATGGCGCCGGTAATGTCGCCGAAGCCGCCGATGATCGCGGCGGCGAACGCCTTCAACGCGATGATCGAACCCATGCCGATCGACACGAACAGGATCGGCGACACGAGTGCGCCCGCCAGTCCGCCGAGCACCGCGCTATAGAAGAACGTGAACGCGATCATCGCTGCCACGGGAATGCCGACGAGCCGCGCCATGTCTTTGTCCTGCGACGTGGCCTGCAGCTTTTTGCCGAGCATCGTGCGTTCGAACAGCACGTACTGGAACGTGACCGCGATGGCCGTGAACGCGAGAATCGACAGGTACTGCGTGTCCATGAACACGCCGCCGATCTCGATGCCTGGTTTGTCGAAGAGCCGGTTCATCGCGCGCGGCTGCGGGCCGAACACATAGAGCACCGTGTTCTGCATGAAGATCGATGCGCCGAGCGTGCTGATGATCACCGGCAGAAACGAGCGGTGGCGCAACGGGTAGTACACGCCGAGCGCGAATATCACGCCGAATACGCCCAGCGCGACGAGCGCCAGCACGAAGGCGAGCCAGTAAGGCAAGCCGCTGCTCAGGAACGCGACCATCGCGAAGCCGCCCAGCATCGCAAAATCGCCCTGCGCGAAGTTGACGACATTGGTGGCCCTGACGATCAGCACGAAGCCGAGTGCGACCAATGCATAGATCGAACCCAGCGCAAGCCCGGCAAACAGCACCTGGACGTTGTTGACCACGAAGCTCATCGCTCCCTCTCCTCTGCAGTCCGGCGCGCATCGCGCAAAAGCGTGCCGGCGGCACTGCAGCATGGCGCTGCGGTGCCTGTCTCCTGTGGTGAAGCGACCGTCCGCCGAGTTCGTCGTGATCGGGCGGTTCGCTTCAGGCCGTAACGTTGTGGTTGTGGGTCTACATGTATAAAAGCTGTATGAGATATGGTATTAAGCTGTTCAAAGGCTGTCAACAGAAATTGGAATTGCGTACAATCAAGGCCATGTCAATGGCTTCGAAAGGACTTCATCGATGAACCCGTCGACGCCCCGTGTCCCGACCGGCGTGGTCGAAGGCAATGGCACGTTCGATTCCGGCACGCTCGGCGAACGGGTAGCCGACAAGCTGCTGCTGAAGATCCGCAGCGACGGTCTGGCGCCCGGCACCCGGCTGCCGTCCGAACATGCAATGGCGCAGCACTTCGGCGTGAGCCGCACGGTGATCCGTGAAGCCATTGCGTTGCTGAAAGCCGATGGCATGCTCACCACCCGCAAGGGAAGCGGCGCATTCGTTTGCCATACCGCGTTTCCGTCCGCAGCGATGGGGGACCCGCTAACCGAGCAGTCGGTGCAGTCGCTGCTGAATCTGACGGAAGTGCGGCGCGGTCTGGAGGCGGAGATCGCGGCGCTGGCGTCGGTGCGGCGAACACCTGGGCAACTCGCGGAAATCGAGCACGCGTTGCGTCGCGTCGAAGACGCGATGAAGGCGGGCGGGGATGGCGTCGAGGAAGACGTGCAGTTTCATTTGCGCATCGCCGAGGCGACGGGCAATCCGTACTGGGTGAGGTTTGTCGAGATGTTCGCGCAACAGATCCGCCTTGCGGTCAAGGTGACCCGCGCGAACGAAGCGCGGCGCATGGACTTCGTCAATCAGGTGCGCGTAGAGCACGAAAAGATCGTCGCTGCGATTGTGGCGGGCGATCCGGATCGCGCGCGTGCCGCCGCGGGCGATCACATGCTTTGCGTGGCTGAGCGTGTGAGGCTTGCCGACCGCGACTTCTGGAGCGGCAGCGGCGGAGCGTTGGCGCGCGACCTCGTGCGCAATTTCGGCGACGAATGAAATCCACGGGCGTCGCACCCGTGGATTTCACCAGCGCGCGCCGAACGTCGTCCGCAATTCGTCGATCTGCGCATCGGTGAGCGGTGCCGGATGCGGTTGCGTCATCAACCACAGGCGCGCCGTTTCCTCGAGTTCTTCCAGCGCCCACGCCGCCTGCGACACGCTCGCGCCCCACACGACCGGGCCCAGCCGCTCGAGCAGCACGCCGCGCACGTCCTTCGCGAGGATGCGCACGCGGTCGGCGACGCTCGGGTCGCCGGGCCGGCAGTACGGAATCAGCGGAATGTGGCCCACTTTCATCACGTAGTACGGTGTGATCGGCGGCAGCACGTCGTCCGGTTGCCAGACTCCGGCGAGCGTCAGCGCAACCAGATGCGTCGAATGCGTATGCACGACGCCGTGCATCTCGGAATTGGAATCGTAGACGTTGCGATGCAGCGCAAGCGTCTTCGACGGTTTGTCGCCGCTGACCCATTGGCCGTCGCGGTCGACTTTCGCGATCTTCGCCGGGTCGAGGTGGCCAAGGCATGCGTCGGTCGGCGTGATCAGCCAGCCGTCGTCGAGCCGGGCGCTGATGTTGCCCGCCGAGCCGACCGTATACCGGCGTTGATACAGATCCGCGCCAATCCGCGCGATTTCCTCGCGAGCGCGGCTTTCGGCGGCTGCCGCGGACGAAACGGTAGCGTTCATTGGCGAGCCTTTGCGAGTTCGTTGAACAGGGTTAGTGCCTTACTGAAGAAATCGACGGTGCCGAAGTTGCCGGATTTCAGCGCGAGCGCGAGCGGCGTCGCGCCGAGCGACACGGTGCACGGCACGCCAGGATCGATCTGCTGCCCGATGCGCAGCGCCCGTACGCCGAGCGCATTGACGACCGCGCCTGAAGTCTCGCCGCCGGCCACGACGAAGCGCCGCACGCCCGCGTCGTGCATGCGCCGTGCAATGCGGGCCAGCGCCTGCTCGACCAGTTCGCCCGACGCAGCCGTGCCCAGTTGCTTCTGCACGGCGCCGACTTCTTCCGGCGAACTGGTTGCGTACACAAGGATAGGTTCTTTGCCGATGAGCGGCCCGGCAAACGCCATGGCTTGATCGACGACGGCTTCGCCCGAGGAGAGCGCGAGCGGATCGATGCGAAATGCTGGGCGCCCGTTGCTGCGCCAGTGTTCGACTTGCGCCTGGGTTGCCCGCGAGCAGCTGCCGGACAGCACGGCGGCAAGGCCGACGACTGCCGGTAGCGCTTCCGTATCTTCAGCCGCCGGCAGCAGGCCCGCGCGCGCAAAGTTGCCCGGCAAGCCGAGGGCGAGACCGGAGCCGCCGGTCAACAGCAGATCGTCGGCACAGGCGGTGCCGAGCGTGTACAGATCTTCGTCGGAGATCGCATCGGCGATTGCAAGGCCGACACCTTCGCCGACGAGCGTTTTACGCGCGGCGCCTACGGCCTCTACGCCGCGTTGCACCGTGTCGTAACGCAGCAGCCCGACCTTGGTCGGCGTCTGCCGCTGCAGCACCCGCACGAGATTCGCATCGGTCATCGGCGTCAGCGGATGGTTCTGCATGCCCGACTCGTCGAGCAGCAGATCGCCGACGAACAGGTTGCCGCGATATACGGTACGGCCGGCTTCCGGAAACGCCGGGCACGCAATCGCGAACGGCGTCTTCAACTCGCGCATCAGCGCGTCCGCTACCGGCCCGATGTTGCCGGCATCGGTCGAATCGAACGTCGAGCAATACTTGAAATAGAACTGCTTGCAGCCTTGCTGCTTGAGCCACGCGAGCGCCGCGAGCGATTCGGAAACCGCCTGGTCGCGCGGCGCGGTGCGCGATTTCAACGCGACGACGACCGCTTGGGCCGGCGTGTCGAGCGGCCCTTGAGGCACGCCGATTGTCTGGACGGTGCGCATGCCGCCGCGCACCAGCATGTTGCAGAGGTCGGTCGCGCCGGTGAAATCGTCGGCGATGCAACCGAGAAGAACAGATGGCGAAGTCATGTGTGTGCTTTCCGAAATCATGCGGGTCAGGCGGGTCAGGCGGCGCGTGCAGCGTTGTCCGCGATAAATGCGCGGACGACGCTGTCGAAGTCCGCATCGAACCCGAAGCCAAGCGAACGGGCGTAGTGAGCCGAGAAGTTGCCCGGCCAGGAATTGACGATGCGCTCGACGGCGGGATCGCGTTCCATGCGCACGCGGTTCGCCACCGCGTCGCCGGCGATGCGCCGCAGCGAAGCAAGCATCTGTTCGACCGACACCGACAGCCCCGGCATGTTGATCACGCGCCCTTCGGTCAGCCTGTCTTTCGACAGTTCATGACCGTGCAGCAGGTTTTCGATCGCGCGGTCCGGCGACATCAGCCACAACACCGTTTCCGGCGCGACCGGGCACACCGCGTCGATGCCGTTGAGCGGTTCGCGGATGATCCCGCTCGCAAAGCTCGACGCCGCGCGGTTCGGCTTGCCCGGCCGCACCACGACGGTCGGCATCCGCAGGCTGCGGCCATCGACGAAGCCGCGCCGGCTGTAATCGGCGAGCAGCAGATCGGCGAGCGCCTTCTCGGTGCCGTATGAGCTTTGCGGCGCCCACACGTGGGCGTCTTCGACGGTGGCGGGCAACGCGCCGCCGAACACGGCAACCGAGCTCGTCATGACGAAGCGGGCCCCGCTGCCGAGCGTGCGGATGCGTTCGAGCAATCCGCGCGTGGCGTCGAAGTTGATCCGCATGCCGAGCTCGAACTCCTGCTCGGCCTGCCCCGAGACGACTGCGGCGAGATGGAAAACGGAGCGCGTGTCGGCATCGATCAGACGCTCGACTTGTGCAGGGTCGGCGATATCGCCGGTCAGCGGGTGAACGCGAGGGTCGTCGATACCCTCGAGCGGAACGACGTCGAACGCGTCGATCCGTTCGATGCGCAGCGGCTCGCCAGCCGGACCCGTCAACTCGCCGCGCGCCAGCAGCGCGCGAATCAGGCGTCGGCCGAGAAAACCCGCCGCACCCGTCACCAGGACTTTCATGTGTGTCTCCATACAATGCGCGCGGCAAAGGATCCCGCGAAAAGTTGTATGATGATCTTATATTAGGTCGGCGTGCGTGGCAAACTGATGACATGCCGGGAATGCTGCATTGAAGCCTTGCGTCGCCGTGTTGTTCAGCCGGCCGATGTCTGCTTCACCGCTTTCTTTTCTTCGTTGATGAGCGGCCGCACGGCCGCAGTGCCGACGCCTTCCCAGAAGGCCGAGTCGGCTTCCTGGATACGCGCGCCTGCATTGTCGATGTGCGCAAGCGCGGCGTGCCGCGCGGCGGCCGGGTCTTGTGCGGCGATCGCGTCGAAGATTACGCGGTGCTCGTTGCGGACCTGCGTGGAAAAATCGTCACGGCGTGCTTCGTAGGTCCGCGTCACGCGGATCGCCGCGTGGATGAACTGGCTGATGAACTCGAGCAAAGACGGATACAGCGGATTGCCGGTCGCACGCGAAATCGCGATATGGAAGGCGAGGTCCTCGTCGACGCCGTCACGCTGCTTCTTCGCCGCGCTGTCGATGGCCGCCAGTGCGCGTTTGATATCGGCGAGCTGCGTGCGTGTGCGGCGCTGCGCCGCCAGCGCAGCCGCTTCCGCTTCGATACCGCGCCGCAGTTCGGTGACGCGCAGCACCGCGTCGACCGAGTCTTTCGGGTCGACGTCGAGCCGGAACGCAGTGGTGCGGTTCGGCTCGCGAACCACGGTGCCGCTGCCTTGGCGCACTTCGACGAGCCCATCGGACTTCAGCCGCGAGATCGCTTCGCGCACCACGGTGCGGCTCACGCCGAAGCGCTCGGAGATGACCTGTTCGGTGGGTAGGCGGGTGCCCGGCGGGAATTCGCCGCCCTTGATCTTTTCCAGCAGCACGGCCGTGACCCGGTCGGCGAGCGTGCCGACGTTGGTGATCTTAGGTGCGTCGAACGTGGTAGACGGTCGGGTCGCGGAGGTCGAAGTAGCCATGTCGATGCATTGGGGACGGTGACAGCGTTGTAAGCGGTGCTGCGTCGACACGGTACCACTTTCTACCGATGCTCGATACAGCATACATAACATGTATGGTTATCATACAAATAAAAGAACAAAAGGGCCAAGGCAAGCGTTTGAAATAAGCGCGCGCTTGCTTGGGCGGCGGGAATAAATTACTGCGATAGAGTGTTGAGTGTTTCTGGCCTGGCCTGGCCTGGCCTGGCGGATAGCGGGGAGCTTGCATCTCCGATGCTCCGCCGGTTGCCTCGCAACCTCAGCCCGTAAGGTAATTGAAGTACGGCCAAGCGGATGCGAGGCGCAGCAACGCTCACCTACTACCGAGTGCCCCGCACAATAATGACCGTTCAATCACGCAGCTTTCCTCTTCGATGCATTTTATTTACCGCGGCAGCGGGTCTGGCTTTTTCGCTGGCGTCAGCCGCCTTCGCGTCGGACACCGTATCGCTGGCCGCCGCGATTTCCGGCCCGCAGCGCAGCGACGCCGAGCGCGCGCGCGATGTGTACCGTCATCCTGAACAAACGCTGCGCTTCTTCGGGCTGACAGATCAACAGACCGTGATCGAGATCGCGCCGGGCGGTGGCTGGTACACCGAAATTCTGGCGCCTTATCTACGCGAGCACGGCAAACTCTATGAAGTGCCGTACCTCAGTCCCGACCCGGCCGAAATGGCTCGTGAAGCACCGTTCGTCAAACGCTATGAGCAGAAGCTGTCGCAAGACCCCGCGAACTACGGCAAGGTCACGGTGGGCTCGCTGCGCATGGGGCACTTCGACGGTATCGGTGCGCCGGGTTCCGCGGATAGCGTGCTGACCTTCCGCAACATCCATAACTGGATCAAGGACGGTTATCTCGACGCCAACCTTAAGGCCTTCTATGCCGCGTTGAAACCGGGCGGCATCCTGGGTGTGGAAGAGCATCGGGCGAAACCCGGCACCACGTTGCAACAGACCATCGAAAGCGGCTACGTAACCGAGGACTTCGTGATCGAGCACGCGCGTGCGGCAGGCTTCCAGTTGGCCGGCCGCAGCGAGATCAACAGTAATCCGCGCGACACCAAGGACTATGCAAAGGGCGTATGGACGCTGCCTCCTACCTTTGCCGCAGGTGATCAGGACAAGGCTCGTTATGTCGCGATCGGCGAGTCCGACCGGATGACGCTGCGTTTCATCAAGCCCGCCGACGCTCACTGACTGCTGAATGAGAAGCGAGTAGCGAGAGGATATCGGCAGCGGTACAGACGCCGTGCCTGGCATAGCCAATCTTTTTATAAGCCGTGGTGGGTTTGCAGCTAACCTGCAAACCTCGCGGCACTTGCCTTCAGTAAGGGGTAATCGTGCGAATATCGAAATATATGTAAGCAATGCATATTGCCTTATCCGCCAGAGTTCTTTTCCCCATCCACACGGACCGATGGAATAACTGTAGTGCGACTACTGTTTTGTTAGCAGAAAATACAAGATGAAGACCTAAATGCAGCGGCGCGAAGCGGTATAGCCAGGGCGTCGTCCAATAACGGGGGGATTGTTTTTTGTTCTTGCGGAGCACACAAAATGCTAAACGGCTACCCGTATGACGTGACAGTCGCAATCAAAAAAGTATCGAATACGGACAACGAACAGCAACTGCCCACGTCCTTGCACGGAGCAACCGTCCGAAGAGTAACCAGGCCGCACGCCCGTTCATCGAACGATGTTCGGTTTAGTCCGGAAGGTGGCGACGAACGTTCGACCCAGCCGGGTTCGACCGGCGTCGATGGTTCGTCGGAGTCACCGCTTGCAGCGGACGCCACGGCGACCCCTAAGCCAATACGGCTCCGTGCGCGGTGGCAAAGAATAGAAGGCGTAGGCTTGCAGTGCGTTTGGGAGAGCGGAACCCGACGATGAATTCGTCAGCGCGTCACTCGTATGAGTCTGGCCGCACGGTTGTCA
>DASXXR010000015.1:0-3713 GCA_036502945.1 Paraburkholderia sp.
TGAAGCCCAACGCCGCCGATCCCCATTCGCCGGTGAACACATTCACGAGCCCTCCGCCGATCGACACGCCCAAACCGATCGCCAGCATCTGCACCATCGAGAAGAGACTGTTGCCGCTGCCCGCATCGGCGATCGACAGGCCTTTTAGCGTGACGCTGTTCATCGCGGCGAACTGCATGGAGTTGGCGGCGCCGAAAATGCCCAGCACGACGATCTCGACCAGCATCGGCGTGCCGGTGGAGAAGAGTGCGAACGCAACGATCGAAGTGCCGACGATAACCGTATTCACCAGCAGGAACGATTCATAGCCGAAACGCCGGATCAGCGGTGCGATCCAGCGTTTCGCGACGGTGCCCGCCAGCGCGGCGGGCAGCATCATCAGCCCGGAATGGAGCGGCGAGTAGCCGAGCTGAAGCTGCAGCAGCAACGGCACGAGAAACGGCACCGCACTCGAACCGATCCGGGCGATCAGATTGCCGATCAGCCCCACGCTGAAATTCGGTTCGCGAAAGAGCGCGAGCTTGAAAAGCGGGTTGTTCGCGCGCCGCGCGTAGCGCACATACACGAGCGCGGCTGCAACGCCGATGACGAACAGACCGACAGACCACACCGCGCGATGCGTTTGCATCGGCACGTCGATCGCCAGCGAGCACGCGACCATGCAGAGCGACAGCAGCCCGCAGCCGATGAAATCGAACGGCGGCGCGTCACGCGATGCGGCGTCGGGCAGGTAACGGTTCACGGCGGCGAGGCCCACTACGCCGATCGGCACGTTGATCAGGAAGATCCAGTGCCATGAGATCGCTTCGACGAACCAGCCGCCGAGCGTTGGGCCGAGAATCGGCCCGACCTGGCCCGCGACGGAAATCAGCGCGAGCGCGGATACATACTGTTCGCCCGTCACGGCGCGCAGCACGGCGAGCCGTCCGACGGGCAGCAACATCGAACCGCCGACGCCTTGCAGCACCCGTGCAGCGATCAACTGACCCAACGTATGCGCACTGGCGCAGCACAGCGAACCGATGACGAACAGCAGAATCGCGGCGAAGTACACGCGCCGCGTGCCGAAGCGGTCGGCGAGCCAGCCGGAGGCCGGCGTGAGCAGCGCCATCGTCAGCGTATAGGCGACGACGATGGGCTGCATGGCGAGAGGGGGGACGCCCAGGCTGTGGGCAATGGACGGAAGCGCGGTGTTGACGATTGTCGTATCCAGCGCTTGCATGAAGAAGCCGGTGGCGACAATCCACAACAACGCGGTGTGCGCGGATTTGTTGGTCATCTGAAAGGATTTGTTGGCGAGCCGGAAGGCGCGCTGCTCAAAACCAGGGGGAGAGGGAGGCGGGGCAACGGGACTTCGGCAAAGTCCCGCCATGATAGTGGCAAACGCGCGGATCGGGAACCCGCAGAAGGTAGACGGCCGGCCTCGATCGGCCGGCGAGCGCCGCATGCGCGCTAGCGGAGGGGATTAATGGCCAGCTTCGCGCATCGTGAGCAGATTCTGCACAGACGTCACGCCGGCAACGCCACCCGCCGATGAAGCGGCGAGCCGGATCATGTTCTGATCGGGAACCGTTCCATCCAGCGTCACCTTGCCGCCGCGCGCGACGATCCGGATGTCGCCGGCTTGCACCTTCGCGCGAGTCAGCGCAACGCGCACGTTGTGTTCGAGTTTGTGATTGGCCTTGCGCGCACTCGCGTGCGTGGGCTGTTCAGTGGACGTCGTGGTCTGCGCGAATGCCACCGCGCCGACGGCAGACGCCGCGAGCGCAAAGCATACGGTCAACGTGCGGGATGCGAACAGGTGTTGCAGCGGGAATTTCACAATCGGCTCCTCTTGAAGTGTGGGGTGCGCGCGGTTCAGGTTAAATGCCGCGCGTTGCAAACTGCGAGACACAAGCGACGAGACATAAGCGACGAGATATAAGCGATTCACGCAGCGCGATACGCGTGATTCCGCCTGCGACGGATTTTGTCTTCACGGTTCACCGGGAGCTTTCCAAGCAGCACGATTGTTTGCTGTTTGCACGGTATCGGGCGTGCAAAAAAGAAGCCGGCTTGCGCCGGCCTAAAAAGTTCTAGCCATTCCGAGGGCCTGGCGGCTAGAACCTGAGGGTCCTTGTGTTTGCTCCGGGCAACATTGCGTTTGCCGGCAACGTCAGTCGAAATCGAACATATCGAACAGCGAGCGCTTCTTCCGGTATCCCGTGCGTTCATTCCGATAGTCGCCGTGTCCGCGCTCGTCGTATCGGCGCTCGTTGTCGTGATGGCGAGCGCGATCGTGCGCATAGTCGTCGCGCGGGCGCGCGCTGGGCGGGGCCTCGGGCGTCTCGCTCATCTGGGCCACGAGCTTGTCGAGTTCGCCGCGATCGAGCCAGACTCCGCGGCACGTCGGGCAGTAGTCGATCTCGATGGACTGACGGTCGGCCATCAGCAGGTCAGGCGTCTTGCAGACAGGACACTTCATTTCGTTGCTCCTTGGCTAAACATTCGCCGTTGTGACGTGAACAATTTAACGCGCGGCGGTGTCATGAAAAACCGGTATTAACCGATATGCAGGTTCGGAAAAACCGAAGCAAAAATTGCAACTGCCGTTTAACGTTGCGCGCGTTGCGCCGCGCGATTCACCTGCGCATCGCTGCTCTCGCTGCTTGCGGTGCCCGCGGTGCTTGTCACTCGCGGGGTCCTCGCCCGCCGCGCCAGCAGATTCATTCCTTCGACGAATGCGGAGAACGCCATCGCCGCGTAGATATAGCCTTTCGGCACATGCGAGCCGAAGCCCTCCGCGATCAGCGCCATGCCGATCACCAGCAGGAAGCTCAATGCCAGCATCACGACGGTCGGATTGCGGTCGATGAAGCGGGACAGCGGCCGGGCCGCGAACAGCATCGCCATGACCGCCGCGATCACCGCGACGAACATGATCGGCACGTGCTCCGTCATGCCGACGGCGGTGATGATGCTGTCGACCGAAAACACGAGATCCAGCACGAGGATCTGGCTGATCGCCGCCCACGCGGTGAGCGTGCCGACGGCGCTTGCCGCGCCGCCAGCGACGCTGTCGTGCGCGACGTGGTGATGAATCTCGCGGGTCGCCTTCCACACAAGGAAGAGACCGCCGCCGACCAGAATGATGTCGCGCCACGAAAACCCATGTCCGAACAGCGCGAACGCAGGCTCGGTCAAACGCGCGATCCACGCGACCGTACCAAGCAAGCCGAGCCGCAACACCAGCGCGAGCAGAATGCCGATTCGTTGCGTGCGCGCGCGTTGTGCTTCCGGCAGCTTGTTGCTGAGGATCGAAATGAAGATCAGGTTGTCGATGCCGAGCACGATCTCCATCACGACAAGCGTGACGAGCGCTGCCCAGACGGCAGGGTCGGCGGCAAGGGCCAGAAGGTAGTCCATATGCGTGTCTGATTGAAGATGTGGATGAAATCGCGTCGGGTTGCGTCCATCATCACTGGAATTAAATTTCGGATAAATCAGAGATAATCGAAATTCAACATCGGTTTTTACGAAGCGAGGTCGCAATGCTGAACTATCGCCATCTGTACTATTTCTGGATCGTCGTGAAGGAAGGCGGCTTTGCGCGCGCGGCTGAGCACCTCGACATGGCGGTGCAAACCATCAGCGCGCAGGTCCGTGAACTGGAGAAGTCGATTGGACGGCAATTGCTGAAACCCGCGGGGCGCGGTGTCGCGATGACGGAAGCC
>DASXXR010000016.1:0-5900 GCA_036502945.1 Paraburkholderia sp.
CTGCTGTTCATCATCGGACCGATCGCGATCGTGCGCACGCCGACCGATATCTTTCCGAATATCAATGTCCCGGTGGTCAGTATCGTGTGGTCGTTCAACGGCCTTTCCGCCGAAGACATGGCGCGGTGCATCACGTCGAACTACGAGCGCGCGCTGACCTCCGACGTGGACGATATCGAACACATCGAGTCGCAGTCGCTGAACGGCGTGGCGGTGGTGAAGATCTTTTTCCATCCGGGCGCCGACATCAACCGCGCGGTCGCGGAAGCGTCGTCCAACTCCGAATCGATACTGCGCATCCTGCCGCCCGGCACGCTGCCGCCGAACATCATCACCTATAACGCTTCGACAGTGCCGGTGCTGGAACTCGGCCTGTCGAGCAACACGCTGCCCGAACAGTCGCTGTACGACCTCGGCAACAGTTTTATCCGGACGCAGCTCGCGACGGTTCAGGGCGCGGCGGTGCCGCTGCCGTTCGGCGGCAAGATCCGCCAGATCATGGTCGACCTGGACCCGGCTGCATTGCAGGCGAAGGGGCTCGCGCCGCTCGATGTCGTCAACGCGGTGAACGCGCAGAACCTGATTTTGCCGGGCGGCAGCGCGAAAATCGGTACGCGCGAATACAACGTCGAGATGAACGGCAGCACCAATACGGTTGCGGAGCTCAACAACCTGCCGATCAAGACGGTCAACGGAACGGTGATCTATGTGCGCGACGTCGCGCATGTGATCGACGGTTACGCGCCGCAGACGAACATCGTGCGCAGCGACGGCAAGCGCGCCGCGCTGCTCGAAGTGGAGAAGACCGGTAGCGCATCGACGCTGACGATCATTCAGCAAGTGAAAGCGATGCTGCCGCAGATCGCCGCGGGCTTGCCGAGCGCGCTGCGCATCACGCCGCTGTCGGACCAGTCGGTGTTCGTCGAATCCGCGATTCAGGGCGTCGTGCGCGAGGCGGTGCTTGCCGCTTGCCTGACCGCGGCGATGATCCTGCTGTTCCTCGGCAGTTGGCGCGCGACACTGATTATCGCCGTGTCGATTCCGCTTGCGGCGCTGACCTCGCTGATCGCGCTGTCGGCACTCGGACAGACAATCAACATCATGACGCTCGGCGGGCTCGCGCTCGCGGTCGGCATTCTCGTCGACGACGCGACCGTTGCGATTGAGAACATCACGCATCATCTGGAAAACGGCGCGCCGCTGCACGATGCGATTCTGAACGGATCAGGTGAAATCGCCGTGCCGACCTTCGTCTCGACACTGTCGATCTGCATTGTGTTCGTGCCGATGTTCCTGCTCTCGGGTGTCGCCCGCTACCTGTTCGTGCCGCTCGCGGAAGCGGTGGTATTCGCGATGTGCGCGTCGTACTTCTTCTCGCGCACGCTGATTCCGACGCTCGCCATGTACCTGATGCGCGCGCGCTCGAAGCACGACGAGGCCAGCCACGGCCGCTTCGGCGCGCTGATCCGCTTCCAGGCCGCATTCGAACGGCGCTTCGAGCAATCGCGAAACGGCTATCGCAGCGCGCTGGATCGTGCAATCGCGAATCGTCGCCGGTTCATTCCCGTGTTCGTGCTGCTGTGTCTCGGCTCGCTGACGCTGCTTCCGTTCGCGGGCCGCGATTTCTTCCCCGCGGTCGACACCGGCGAGATTCGCCTGCATCTGCGCGCGCCGACCGGCACGCGCATCGAGGAAACGGCGCGGCTTACCGATGAAGTCGAAGCGAAGATCCGCACGGTGATTCCGCCCGCCGAGCAGGGCGCGGTGCTCGACAACATCGGCGTGCCGGTGAGCGGCATCAATCTCACATACGACTCTTCGGACCCGATCGGTTCCGAAGACGCGGACATCATGATCTCGCTGAAAGCCGGGCATCGGCCGACCGCGGACTATGTCGCCACGCTGCGCAATGTGCTGACCGCATCGTTTCCCGGTGTCACGTTCGCGTTTCTGCCCGCCGATATCGTCAGCCAGATCCTGAACTTCGGCCTGCCCGCGCCGATCGACGTGCAGATCGTCGGCAACCGGCTGGCCGAAAACCGCGTCGTGGCGAATCGTCTGCTCGCGCAATTGCGCGGCGTGCGCGGCCTTGTCGATGCGCGCATCCAGCAGCCTGGCGACGAACCGGCGATCAACGTCGATGTCGACCGGACGAAGGCGATGCAGGCTGGGCTCACGCAGCGCGACGTCGCGCAGAATCTGCTGATCGCGCTTTCCGGCAGTTCGCAAACCACGCCGAATTTCTGGGTGGACCCGAAGAACGGCGTCAGCTACCCGCTGATGGCGGAAGTGCCGCAGTACGACATCCATTCGCTGCAGACGCTCGCGAACATTCCTGTCACGACTGTCAAGCCTTCGGCGAATCCGCAGAATCTGCTCGGCACGCTGGGCACGATGTCGCGCGGCACCCAGGAGGCGGTTGTGTCGCACTACAACGTGCAGCCGGTGCTCGATATTTTCGCGTCGGCTCAAGGACGCGACCTCGGCGGCGTCGCAGGCGACGTGACGAAGCTCGTCGACCGTGCGCGGGCACAGTTGCCGCCCGGTTCATCGATCGTGATTCGCGGCCAGGTCCAGTCGATGAACGAGTCGTTCAGCGGCCTCGGCTTCGGACTCGTGTTCGCGGTGGCGCTCGTCTATCTGCTGATGGTCGTGAATTTCCAGTCGTGGCTCGATCCGCTCATCATCATCAGTGGTTTGCCCGCGTCGCTGGCCGGCATCTCGTGGATGCTGTTCGCCACCCACACGACGCTGAGCGTGCCCGCTCTGACCGGCACGATTTTGTGCATCGGCATTGCGACTGCAAACAGCATCCTCGTGATCAATACCGCCCGCGACCTGCTGCAGGGTGGGGCCGAGCCGCTTGCGGCCGCGCTCGAAGCCGGCTTCAGCCGCTTTCGCCCGGTGCTGATGACAGCGCTCGCGATGCTGATCGGCATGTTGCCGATGGCGCTCGGGCTCGGCGATGGCGGCGAGCAGAACGCGCCGCTTGGCCGTGCGGTCATCGGCGGCCTCGCTGCGGGCACGCTGTCGACGCTGATATTCGTGCCGGTTGTGTTCGGCATGGTCCATACGTGGCTGGCCACGCGTGCGGCGGCAAAGGCCGCCGATGCAAACGCGGCGCCGGGCTCGCACGCCTGATCAGATTGTCCGCAAAGGAACTGCGATGAATACTCCCGATAAAAAACTCGATCGGTCCGGCGCCAAGGCGTCGGAAGCGGGCGATCCGCACGGTCAGACTCAGGACCTGAAGGCGCGTAAGCGGCGCTATCGCATGCCGGTTGCACTGGCCGTGCTCGCGGCCGCGCTATTGACGGCCGGTCTCATTCCGCGGCTGCGCGCAAGCACCGAGCAGACCGGGCAGCTCGCCGCGCAGCGGGCGCTTCCCATCGCGGTCGTCAAGCCGACTGTCGCGCCTGCTTCGCAGGAACTGCTGCTGCCGGGCTCGGTGATGCCTTATGCCGATGCATCGATCTACGCGCGCACGAGCGGCTACGTGCAGCACTGGTACACGGACATCGGCGCGAAAGTGAAAGCGGGCACGACGCTCGCGGTGATCGAAACGCCCGAGCTCGACGCGCAACTGCGTCAGGCGCGCGCCGACGAAGCGACCGCGCAGGCCAACTTCAACTATGCGAACCAAACCTCGCAACGTTGGCAGCAGATGCTGCAAACGCAGTCGGTGTCGCAACAGGACGCGGATACGAAATCCAGCGACATGCAGGCGAAGCGCGCGATTCTCGCATCCGCGCAGGCGAATGTGGCGCGGCTTGCCGAGATGGTGTCGTACGAAAAGGTGACTGCACCGTTCGACGGTGTCGTGACGGCGCGCAATGTCGATGTCGGCGCGCTCGTTACGGCCGGCGGCACACCGGGGCTTGCCGCGATGCCGGGCGAACTGTTCCATGTCGAGCAGACCGATACGCTGCGGGTTTTCGTCGACGTGCCGCAGGACGATGCGAGCTACGTGACGGCGGGCACGCAGGTTGACCTGACGACGCAACAGTATCCCGGCCGCCGTTTTCCGGCGAAGGTCGCGCGCAGCGCCGATGCGATCGACCCGGTCAGCCGTACGCTGCGGGTCGAGATCGACGTGGACAACCGTGATGGTGCGTTGCTGCCCGGTGCCTATGCGCAGGCGCATCTGCAACTGCAAACGGCTCACCCTGCGCTCGACCTGCCGGTCAGCGCGCTGCTGTTCCGGCCGGACGGCATCACGGTCGCGGTGGTCGGCGGCAACGACACGGTGCAGTTGAAAACGGTCACCATCGGGCGTGACTTCGGCACGTATGTCGAAATCGCGACCGGGGTCGCGAGCTCGGACCGCGTGATCAACAATCCCGGCGACGCGATCGTCGCGGGCCAGCTGGTGCAGATCGCGGCTGCGGCCCCGGCCCCGGCCCCGGCAACGACCCATGCGGCCATCAGCCAGTGACGCAAACCAGGAGCCTGCGATGCTGAAGAAGCCCGCGTCTTTGATTGGCAAGACCGTTATTGCAGGCGTCGTTGGGGCGCTGACGGCTTGCTCGACCCTCCCGCCGTACGCGAAGCCTGCTGTCGCAGTGCCGGACCGCTACGCTGGCGCGCCAGCCGCTGCGCCGTCCGGCGGCTGGACCGTCGCGTCGCCTGCCGATACGCTGCCACGCGGCGCGTGGTGGACACTCTTTGGCGATGCCGATCTTAACCGCCTTGAAGCACGCGTCGACGTGTCGAACCAGACCGTCAGGAACGCCGTCGCGCAGTTGCAGGCCGCGCGTGCGATGGTCGCGTTTCAACACGCGGGGTTCTTTCCGACCGTGACCGCGGGCGCCGCGCAATCGCGTTTCCGGACCTCGCAGAATCTGGTTCACAAGGGCCTGGCGGGCCACACGGTGCCAGACTATTCGGTGGGCGTCGCCGCGAGCTGGGAGCCGGACCTGTTCGGCCGCGTGAAGGATGCCACCGTCAACGCGCGCGACAACGCGCAGGCGAGCGCCGCCGACCTCGACGCGGTGCGCCTGTCCATCGCGGCCGACCTCGCCGTCGACTACTTCGATCTGCGCGCGCTCGATATCCAGAAGAAGCTGCTGGACGATACGGTCACCGCGTACACCGCCGCGCTCGGTATCCTGCAACAGCAATTGAAAAGCGGTGCGATAGACGCATCCGCCGTCGCACAGGAGCAAACGCAACTTGAAAGCACCCGCACCCAGGATACCGATATCGATGCACAGCGCGCACTGCTGCTGCATGCCATTGCGACGCTGATCGGCGTCCCCGCGTCTTCGTTCACGTTGCCGCTGAGCGTGGCAGCCGTGCCGGTGCCGGACATTCCTGCGGGGCTGCCGTCGCAATTGCTCGAGCGGCGGCCCGACATCGCCGCTGCGGAGCGGCGTGTCGCCGCGGCCAATGCGCAAATCGGCGAGGCTCACGCGGCGTTTTATCCGGACTTTATGCTGTCGGCGAGCGCGGGCCTTGAAAGCTCGTTCTTCGGGCCATGGCTTACCGCGCCCAGTCTGTTCTGGTCGCTGGGCTCGCAGATCGGCGGCACGCTGCTGGACGGCGGTCGCCGCGACGCAGCGCTGCGGGGCGCGCAGGCGCAGTACGACGGCACGGTTGCCGATTACCGTCAGACCGTGCTGGTGGCGTTTCAACAGGTGGAGGACAACCTGTCATCGCTTTCGACGCTCGCCAGCGAAGCGCAGAGCCAGCATCGCGCGAGCACCGCAGCCGACCTTTCGCTGCGATTGACGACGAACCGCTACACGGCCGGCGCAGTCAGCTATCTCGACGTCGTGACCGCGCAAACCATCGCGCTGACCAACGAGCGCACCGAAGACCAGATAGCGGCGCGGCGCGTCGATGCCAGCGTGCAACTGCTGAAAGCGCTGGGCGGCGGCTGGAACAGCGCCGCGCTTACT
>DASXXR010000017.1:0-4845 GCA_036502945.1 Paraburkholderia sp.
CGCTGCAACCCTTGCGCGTCGCGCAGAATGCCGACGTCGCGCCACATCAACTCATACAGCGCATCGCGGATCGCTTCGAGGTTGCCGGTCGGCTGTTGCGTCAACGGCCGGCGGCACCGCTCGACCGCGCGCTCGATCTGCGCACGGTCCGCATCTTCGAGGCGCCCGTGACGCGGCACCCATTTCGCGAGCGTGTCGCCTGCAATGCCGCCGAACACCGTCGAATTCGCGACACCGTTACCGCCCAGCCGGTTAGCGCCGTGCACACCGCCCGCATCTTCACCGGCAACGAAGAGACCGGGCAGCGTCGTCGAGCAATCCGTTTCGAACATCACACCGCCCATCATGTAGTGCGCCGTCGGCACCACTTCCACCTGGCCGCCCGCGAGATCGAAGCCGCAATCGGCGCAACGCTCAACCATGCCTTTGAAGCGCTGCCGCACCGAATCCGGCCCGAGATGATCCATGCGCAGATAGACGCCGCCATTCGGCGTCGCGTTGCCCGCGCGCAGTTCGCGAAAGATGCTGCGCGACACGATATCGCGCGTCGCACGCTCGCCGCGCGCATCGTAGCTATGCATGAAGCGTTCGCCGTCGCCTGTCAGCAGGTAGCCGCCCGCGCCGCGCAAGCCTTCTTCGAGCACGGTGCCGGTCATCCGCGTGTGCGTGCCGGCGAGCAGTCCGGTCGGATGGAACTGCACCATCTCCATGTCGCGCAACGTGAGACCCGCACGCAACGCCATCGCCATGCCATCGCAGCTCTTGTCGCCGCTCGGCGTGTGGTACTTGTACATCGTCGGGCCGCCGCCGGTCGCGAGCAGCACCGCCTTCGCGCGCACGAACACAAACTCGCCGCTGCGCATGTCGATCATCAATACGCCGGCAAGCGCGCCGCCCGCCTGCGTTTCGATGAACTCCACCGCACGATGTTCTTCGAGCCGCCCGATGCCGCGCGCCCACACCTGCTCCGCGAGCCGGTTGATGATCTCGATGCCGGTCTGATCGCCCTTATGAACCGTGCGGTCGAACGTCTGCCCGGCGAACGCCTTCTGCTTTAGCGTGCCGTCCGGATGGCGGTCGAAGAAGCAGCCGAGTTCGTTCTCGAGTTCCTGAATCCGCTCGACCGCCCGCGTGACGAGCATCCAGGCCAGATCCTGATTCGACAGCCACTTGCCGCCCTCGATCGTGTCCATGAAATGCCGCTCGATCGAATCGCCTTGCGCGAGCGCGACGTTGTAGCCACCTTGAACCATCCGCGTGCAGCCGCATTTGCCGAGCAAGCCCTTCACCGCAATCGTGATGCGCAACTGCGGCGCGGCGGCCTGCGCATGCAGCGCGGCGAACAGCCCCGCGCCGCCGCTGCCGAGAATCAGGATGTCGGTGTCGTACTGCTTCATGGTGGTCGGCTCCGTCGCCGTGTATCAGGAATGTATGCCCATCGAAGCCAGCACCGCGTCGCGCAGCGCCTGCGTCCTTTGCTGCACGGTCGTATAGACGCTACCGCCATAACTGTCCATCGCGACCAGCAGCGGACCGAACTTGCTGATCCGGAAACGCCACAGCGACTCGGGATTCAGATCGTCGAGATCGACGTCTTCGATCTGTTCGATCCACGTGGTCTCCAGCGCCGCCGTGCCGCCGACAATCGCCAGATACACGCCGCCGTGCGTTGCGAACGCTTCGCTGGAGCCTCGCGCAAGCCCACCCTTGCCGATCACGATGCGCACGCCGTACTGCGCCATCAGCGGTGCGGTGAAGCGCTCCATGCGCGCCGAGGTCGTCGTGCCGATGCATACCGGCTCATAGCCCGCCGGATTCGCAGCGGAGCGCGGCACGACACGTACGTTCGGCGCCGTGTGGATCACCGCGTGGCCGTTCAGATCGAAGCGTGTCGTACGGCCGCGATCGAACATATGAATCTGCGTCGCATCGCGAATGCCGAACAGCGTGCCGGTCAGCGTGACCGTATCGCCGATCCGCAACGCACGGATCTGCGCTTCGGTGACGGGCGTCTGCAACGTGTGATGTGTCATCAGTCAGTCCTCCCACGCGGTATGCATTGCATCGCGTCTTCTTGTTGAACGGAAACCTCAGCCACTTCAGTAACCGTATTCGACACCGCCGCGCGTCAGCGTCGCCCGCGCGCGACGGGCCGAATGGCATTGCATGTTCACGGCGACCGGGTTCATCGTGATATGCGTCGCGGCCAGTTCGATATGCACGGCGAACGCGGTCGCATCGCCGCCGAGTCCTTGCGGCCCGACGCCGAGCCTGTTCACCGCCACGGACAACTCCTCTTCCAGTGCGGCGGCATGCGGGTCGCCGTTACGCGTGCCGAGCGCGCGCGTCGCGGCGCGCTTCGCGAGCCACACGCATAAATCCGATGTGCCGCCGACGCCGACCCCGACGATCGTCGGCGGGCATGTCTTGCCGCCCGCATCGACCACACAGTCGATCACAAAGCGTTTGATCGCATCGATGCCGTCAGCGGGCGTCGCCATCCTGAGAAACGAGTTGTTCTCGGAGCCGCTGCCCTTCGGGATCATTTCGATGACGAGCGTATCGGCGGTCGAATCGAAGTCGATGTGAATGGCCGGCATCAGCGGGCCGCACGAGGTTTGCTCGTTTCTACGCGTGAGTGGATGCACGACCGATGAGCGCAGCGGATGCTCGCGCGTCGCGCGTTCGCAGCCGCGCCGGATCGCGTCTTTCAGCGCGACGCCATCCAGTGCGAGACCCGCGCCGATCGTCACGTTGTAGATCGGCAAGCCCGTGTCCTGGCACAGCAGGTTGTCGCCGCTTTCGGCAACGTCTATGTTCGTCAGCATGATGCCCAGCACGCGGCGGGCGGTGTCGTCGGTCTCGGCGCGCTCAAGCCGCGCAATGCCTTCTTTCACATCGGGCGGCAACTGCTTCAATGCGCGAATGTAGAGCTGCTTGGCTACTTCTTCGACTTGCTGCATGTCCATCGGTTGGTCTCCATCGCACTTTATAGATTCACGGCGTATTCACGGCATATTCGCAGCGTGTCATAGCGTCAGCGACAGCGCGAACGCCAGCCCGGCAACCAGCGCACCGCCCGCCGTCAATGCGATCAGATCCTTGCGCAAGCCGCTCCACGGCCGGTATTCGATCAATAGAATCCGTACGCCACCAATCAGATGCGCGGCGAGCAACGTGACGAGTCCCCATTCGGCAAAGACAAAGGCCGGCTGGCGCGTCACGGAGAGAAACGAGTCGAACGCAGCGGTGCCATGCAACGCGGTGCCGAGCGCCCAGAAGTGCATCGGCAGAAAGAATGCGAGCGCGAGCCCCGACAAGCGATGGACGAGAAACGCCCACCACGCAGGATGATTGCGGGCGCGTGCATCGGCGCGCCGGCCCGGCGTCTTGCGACGCACACCCGCGGCAACGGACCCGGCATCGAAATCGCTCACAGCGAACCTCCCACTAGCGCGAACACGGCGCGCAATCCGGCAAGCGCCAGCATGAGGCCGATCAGCACACTCGCAGCGAACACGCTCGCGCCTCGCCAGCCGAGCCATTCTTCGGCAATGCGCCGCAAGCCGACCGGCACATGCGCGGCGGCGGCCAGCACGAATACCGCATAGAAGAAGCCCCAGGCGGCATTGCCGTGCAGCCGGGCAACGACCGCTTCGGCGCTCAACCCGCCATGCACGACGATAATCATCGTGACCAGATGCACGGCGACGCACAACGCCAGCACCATCGCCGATATCCGCTGCACGCGCCACCCGCTGATTGCGGCTTTCATTCGTGCGCTCCTTTCGGCGCTTTACCGCCGAGCCGCTTCAATCCCGCGATGCTAGCCGTCGGCGCCAGCGCCTTCGGGCAGCGTTCGGTGCACGAGCCAAGCGTATGGCACGAGTGACAGCCTGCATCATTCCAGATCGCATCGACACGCGCCTGCTGCTGCGTATCGCGCACGTCGTTGACGAGCGTCCATGCGCGATTGAGCGCCGCCGGCCCCAGATAGCCGGGATTCCACGCGACGACATCGCAACTCGCATAGCACACGCCGCAGCCGATGCATTCGATGCCCGCGTCGGCAGCCTTGCGCGCATCGGAAGCCGGATCGACCCGGGCAACCGGTTCAGCGCGCGTGCGAACGCCGGCGAAATAACCTTTAGCGTCACGCCATTTGTCGAAGAAGCCGGTCATGTCCGCCGCCAGATCCTTGATGACTGGCAGATGATTCAGCGGCGCGATCTCGAGCACATCGCCCGCCTGCTTGAGCACCTTGGTCACATGCGTGCGGCAGGTCCAGCGCGCGCGGCCGTTGACGGTCATTGCGCAGGAGCCGCACATGCCGACGCGGCAGGCGAAGCGATACGACAACGTCGCATCGAGATGGCGCTGAATATGGATCACAACGTCGAGGACCGTCTGGCTCTCCATGCGAGGCACATCGAAGCGCTGAAATTCGCCTTCTTCCGCGCCGCGCCAGACGTTCACTTTGAGGGAGGTGGGAGTTGCCGTTCGCATCCTGACCATGCTGGTTCGCGTGATTGCGAAGCCAGTCTAAGATGCGCGCGCAACGACTGAAAGCCAAAGATTCTTGCGGCGAGCTTAAGGAATTCTTGTGCTTAGGCGCGTCAGGAAACCTGCCGGTAGTAGAGATTCTGCGGATGCCGCGCTTCGGCGAAGAAAAACCAGCGCTCGGCGACAAGGCCCGCGTACTGAATCGCACAAGCGGCGCACAACAGGCCCAGCGAAAGCGCGACGGAACCGACACTGCCGCCCAGCGCGGTAAGCACGAACGGAACCGCAAACGCAGCAATCAGAAAGGTCCATTTGATACGCAGCAGCGCCTGCGGCGTCTTG
>DASXXR010000018.1:0-4925 GCA_036502945.1 Paraburkholderia sp.
CTCGCCGTCCGCCAGCAGATACTTGTGCAGCGGTTCCTTCACCGCGCGGCGGCGGCCCCAGTCGCTCGCCCATTCGCCGTGGACGCACGCATAGTAGCGCTTGTCCATCCGGTTCTCGCGAATCTGCTCGTGCAGGTCGACAAGCGCGGTGCGCTTTTTCGCCAGCATCAGCACGCCCGACGTTTCCCGGTCCAGCCGATGCACCAGTTCGAGGAACTTCGCCTGCGGGCGCGCGGCGCGCATCTGCTCGATGACGCCGAACGCGACGCCGCTGCCGCCGTGCACGGCAACGCCGGCGGGTTTGTCGATGACGAGCAGGTGCTCATCCTCATACAAAATGGCGAAATGCGCGGCCGGGGCGGGGATCGGCGCGTCGCCCGCGCCGCCCTGAGCGACGCGGATCGGCGGCACCCGCACCAGATCGCCGTGCACGAGCCGGTATTGCGCGTCCACCCGGCCTTTGTTGACACGGACCTCGCCGCTGCGAAGGATCCGGTAGATATGGCTTTTCGGCACGCCTTTACAGATCCGCAACAGAAAATTGTCGATGCGCTGGCCGGCTGCGCTGTCGTCGATTTCGATCATCGACACCTGGTCACTTGCGACCGATTTCTGGGAAATTTTGCCTAACTCTTTCATTCTGAATATAATTTGCCCAGCAGTCTGCGGCGGCCGGCATAATTTGACCGGCGCGATGAAACCGGCGCATTAGCCGAACCGCGGGCGGATTGCGCAGGTGCAAGCGTTAAACCAACATTTTACTTGCGCCCGGGGCTGGTTGCTCACCCTGAAAACGAGATGCAACAAGTTGCACGCACGGAAGTCCTGCCCGGCAGGGACGGCGCCCAGAGGCGCGTTCGGTTGGAGGGGCTCCGCGGTAACGGAATTTTGGTAAAAAAGAATTTGACTGGCAGGCCCCGGCATCGGGCGGTCGCATACCGGTTGGATAAACGGTAGCGGCCCGGCGTGGCCGGCCAGTGGCGAATGTACGGCGCGCGCCCAAGGCGTCCCGCAGAGAAGTGCGGGACTTGGCGACGTCAAAAATCAGGCGAGACACCCCCGAGCGGGAAAAACGCACGTTTGAAGCGAATTTCCGCTGCGGCAGACCGCAGCCTTCGCCCGTCCGGTCACGCGCCCAGTTGGCGCGCCGGTGGGAATGGATGAAGGCATCTGCAAGTGGTTACCCGGGCTCGTGGCTGTCGTGCCGTTATTTGAAGCCGTGTTCGCATGTGCCCTGCGGCAGTCGTCCTTTTTTGGGCGATGCCCTCTCAGGCAATTCTCCCCGCCATAGTTCCCGCTCCAGCGTGCTTGTGAAAACACAATAAGGTGCGGCGTGCCGCTGCCCGTTTCGCCCGGCGACTGGGGTTTCATACCTCGTCAAACGTCGGGCGCGGGCCGCGCGGAGCCGCTCTGGAGCCGTTCAATGAAACGCATGCTGTTTAATGCGACGCAGCAGGAAGAACTGCGCGTCGCCATCGTCGATGGGCAAAAACTCATCGATATCGACATCGAAACCGCCGGGCGCGAACAGCGCAAAGGCAATATCTACAAGGGCGTCATTACCCGTATCGAACCGTCGCTCGAAGCCTGTTTCGTCAACTACGGCGAAGACCGGCACGGTTTTCTGCCGTTCAAGGAAGTCGCCCGCCAGTATTTCCGTGACGGCGTCGACATGCGCTCCGCCCGCATCCAGGACGCGCTGCGCGAAGGCCAGGAACTGATCGTTCAGGTCGAAAAAGAAGAGCGCGGCAACAAGGGCGCGGCGCTCACCACCTTCATCTCGCTGGCCGGCCGCTATCTGGTGCTGATGCCGAACAACCCGCGCGGCGGCGGCGTATCGCGCCGGATCGAAGGCGACGACCGCCAGGAACTGCGCGAAACCATGGCGCAGCTGCAACTGCCGGAAGGCATGAGCATCATCGCGCGCACCGCCGGCATCGGCCGCAGCGCCGAAGAACTGCAGTGGGACCTGAACTACCTGATGCAGCTGTGGCGCGCGATCGAAGCCGCGTCGCAAAGCGGCGCGAACGGTCAGCCGATGCTGATCTATCTCGAATCGAGCCTTGTGATCCGCGCGATTCGCGATTATTTCCAGCCGGACATCGGCGAAATCCTGATCGACACCACCGAAATCCATGACCAGGCGCGCGCCTTCATGGACATCGTGATGCCGGACAACGTCAGCAAGGTGAAGCGCTACCACGACGACGTGCCGCTCTTCTCGCGCTTCCAGATCGAGCATCAGATCGAAACGGCGTACTCGCGCACGGTGCCGCTGCCGTCGGGCGGCGCGATCGTGATCGACCACACCGAGGCGCTCGTCGCGATCGACGTGAACTCGGCGCGCGCCACCAAAGGCGCCGACATCGAGGAAACCGCCGCGCGCACGAACCTCGAAGCCGCCGACGAAGTCGCTCGCCAGCTGCGTCTGCGCGACCTGGGCGGCCTGATCGTGATCGACTTTATCGACATGGAGTCGGCCAAGAGCCAGCGCGAAGTCGAGCAGCGTCTGAAAGACGCGTTGAAGCACGACCGCGCGCGCGTCCAGATGGGCAAGATCTCGCGCTTCGGGCTGATGGAGCTGTCGCGCCAGCGGCTGCGCCCGGCGCTGTCGGAAGGCAGCCACGTCACGTGCCCGCGCTGCAACGGCACGGGCCATATCCGCGACACCGAATCGTCCGCGCTGCAAGTGCTGCGGATCATTCAGGAAGAAGCGATGAAGGAAAACACCGCGGCGATCCACTGCCAGGTGCCGGTCGAAGTGACCGCCTTCCTGCTCAACGAAAAACGCTCGGAAATCAACAAGATCGAGTCGCGCTTCAAGGTCGCTGTCGTGCTGGTGCCGAACAAGCACCTCGACACGCCGCATTACAAGCTCGAGCGCCTGCGTCACGACGACGCGCGCCTCGACGAGCCGGTCGCGTCGTGGAAGATGGCCGAAGAAGCGGCCCGCGAACTCGAATCGGAAACCGGCTACAGCAAGCGCACCGAAGAGGTGAAGCCGAAGCAGGAAGCCGCTGTGAAGGGCATCACGCCGGAAAAGCCGGCGCCCAGCGCGCCGGTTCGCCCGGCAGCGGCGGCCACGCCGGCGCCGGTCGCCATCACGCCGGCCACCGGCGGCTTTGTGGGCTGGCTGAAAAACCTGTTCGGCATCCAGCCGGCGGCACCCGCACCCGCACCGGCGCCGGCTGAAAAGACGGTCCGCGCGCCGCGCGAGCGCGCGGAACACGGCGAACGGCCGGGCGAACGCGGCGGCGATCGCAACCGCAACCGCCGCGGCGGCGCGGCGCGCGATACGGTCGCGCGCGGCGAAGGCGCGGCGAACGGCAGCCGTCAAGGTCAACCGCCGCAGCGGCGCGACGAACGCGAACCGCGTGAAATCCGCGAACCGCGCGGCGCACGTGAAGGACGCGAAGGGCGGGAACCACGCATCGAGCGCGCCGAACGCGGCCAGGACCGTACGGAGCGCATCGACGCAGCAGAAACCGCTGCGCCGCGCGCCGAGCGTGGCGAACGGCAGGAACGCCGCGAGCGTCCGGACCGCGCCGAACGGGGCGAGCGGCGCAAGCCGCAGCAGGAAGCTGCCGAAGCGCTGAACCAGGACGAATTGCAGGCAGCCGACATCGCTGCACAGGCGCAAGCCAGCCTGACGGGCGGCGCCGTGACGGTCGACCAGGAAACGGCGCGTGACGGTGAAGAACGCCGCCGCCGCCGTCGCGGCCGTCGTGGCGGGCGTCGCGAGCGTGAAGAGGAAGGCGTGAATGTGAACACCGCGGCCGATGTCGCGGAAGCGGAAGGTGACGCGGCCAGCGTGCCGGCGGAAGCGCCGGTGCGTGCTCCGGAGCATACCGGCCGCCATGAAGCGCAACCTGTCGCACCGGTGGAAGTCGTCGTTGCAGCCGTAGCGACGGAAACCGTGGTGGTCACGGAACTGCACGCCGCGTCTGAAATGCCGCCGCTCGCTGCCGAAAAAGCGGCGACGGTGGAAGCCGTCGTGCCGGTAGCAGAAGCGCCGGCAACTGGTTCGTTCACGCAGCCGCAACCGCAAGAAGTTCCGACCGCACCGGCACCGGCGCAAGTCCAGGCCGTGCCGGTCGAAACGGCACCGGTAGCTGTGCCCGTCGAGGCTGCTGCAACGCCCGCTCCTGCCGTGCAGGTGGCGGTCGAACCGGCTCCCACGCAGGCGGAAGTGCAGGTTCAAGCACCGGCACCGGTCGAGCAAGCTGCGGCCGCCGCGATCCCGCCGGCAGCGGAACCGGCGCCGTACCGCGAAGTGCCCGTCGCAGAGCCGCAACCGGCTGTGCAGACTGCGCTGCAACCCACCGCACTGCAAGCTGCCGAACCGGCTCCGGCGTACCAGGCGCCTGCCGACGAGGTCCGTGCCGAAGCGGCGCAACCCGCGCCGCAACCCGCCGCAACACCTGCTCCTGCGGCCACTCCGGCTCAGGAACAGCCGGCAGCCGCGTCGCACGCCGTGCGCGCGAACGGCGCACATGGCACAAGCGGCGCAAGCGCGCTGTCGACGGAGGCCCTTCAGCCGATGCTGGAAAGCGCCGGCCTCGTCTGGGTCAACACAGACTCGACGAAGCTGCGCGATGCACAGGAAACGGCCGCACAGACCGTGAAGCCGACCCGCGTACCGCGCGAGCGCAAGCCGCTGGCGCCTGCCGATACAGCACCGATGCAGCAGATCGAAACGGTGAAGCACCAGCAGTAAAACGTGCTGCGCCGTGCTACCGGCGCAGCGCTGCCGTACAAAAGCCCGCTTCGAACTCGTTCGAAAGCGGGCTTTTTTATAAGCGCCGTCCTTTCCCCAATCGTGGCGGTCAGGGCGTTCCGCTAGAATGAAGGTCTGGATCCACCTAAAGCAATCATGTCCCGACGCATCATTCCCGTTGCTGATGTCAGCGAGGTGCCGGTTGTCT
>DASXXR010000019.1:0-7965 GCA_036502945.1 Paraburkholderia sp.
AAAGTATCGTCGCGAGTCGCTTGAAGTATTTGAGCATGAGGGACGCAAGCCGGATAAAAGTCTGTTTCGTTAACGTGAGAGGGTTACGACATACGGGCATCAGAAGTAATTGGGTCATCGATCTCCTTTCATAGCCAGATCGAGGATACCGAGGGGTCGACGTGCGACGCTGCGCAATACGTGCCGTTTGATATTTCAAAGCGTGCGCTTAGGCCGGCTGTTGTCGACCCAGGTGTGAAGCACCTTGTTCAGCGCACGATCAGGCCAGAATCGCTTGCCAAAGCACCCGCTTTTGCTCAAACGAAAGCATCGCATTGGCTGGACTGGACGAAGGCAACACAAGAGTTTGATAACCCGCCGCCCCGATCACTTCGGCGAACCGCCCTGCCGTCTTCCCATTGAAGCAAACCTTCTTCAGCAACGGGGCGTGCTCGCGCAACGAAGCGAAGCTGTTTGGTGTTGCATTGCGGATCGCCGCGTCCAGACTGCCTTCGCGCGTGCATGCGGCAAGCACATCCCACACGCCGATGCCGTGTTTCAACACGCGCTCGAGCCGCGCCGGGTAGTCGAGCTCAGCAAGCGGTTCATCAGTCACCGCGCCGAGCAAACGCCAGAACTGGTTGCGCGGATGCGCGTAATACTGCGTCGCCACAAGCGACGCCTCGCCCGGAAAGCTGCCCAGAATGAGCGTATGTGTGTTGCCCGCGACAACCGGAGGAAACCCGCGCAACATCAGCGTTTGGTGTTGCTATCGCTCGCGCGTGCCGCCTGTGCAGGCTCGCGTTCCATGTGAGGCGCGACGTGATGCGCACGCGACGCCGTGTGCTCCAGCGGCCGCCCATGCTCACGCGGAATCTGACGTTGCGCCGCGGGCGCGAGCCGTGCAGGGTCACGCTCGGCAAGACAGGCCCACAGCGCAGGCAGCATGCATTCGGTGACCATCAATGGTGCACCGTGGCGCTCGAACACCGAGCGGCGCGCGAGCAGCGCATGCGGACACGCATCGCCGATAGCGCGCGCGGCCAGCCGATAAAGCGGATGCCGCGCCGTCATCCGGCGGCTCACCAGCGACGAACGCGCGACGCTGCTGTCGCTATAGAGCAGTTCCGCAAGCGGACGCGTACGCAGCCGCCGCATCGCCTGCCAGACGCCCATGCTCGCTTCGACGGGCGCGATGCTATGCGCGGCGACAAACGGCGTGCCGTCGACCGATAACACCACTTCACGCACCCACACCGACGCACGCGGCATCATGCCGAGCGCCGCGTGTTCGTCGGGCCACGGCAGCGCCACCGCTTCACGCGTCACATGCACCTTGACCGCACCGAGCGTGCGCAGATGCGCGGTCAACGAACCGCCGCGGGTGAGCCAATCCTTC
Organism: Paraburkholderia sp.; assembly: GCA_036502945.1. GTDB lineage: Bacteria > Pseudomonadota > Gammaproteobacteria > Burkholderiales > Burkholderiaceae > Paraburkholderia. The sequence goes on from DASXXR010000019.1 coordinate 1,379, forward strand.
TGGTCAGGAGAAAAGACGGGTAACGGCGCGACACGCCAGTGCGCGTCGGCGGCATCGAAACGAGTAGACATGCGCCGCATTATAGGGCGCGCGGCCGGCTGGCGCAGCTTGCTCGGCACGTTGGGCCGCGTGCTACCCGAAAGAAAGAAACCGCCGCCGCGCCTCGGCAACATCGAACTCCCGCTCGCGCAAGGTCTCTTGGGCAGCGTGCAGCGGATCAACCGGCGCCGCTTGGCGTCGCGGAGCGGGGCATCGACGACAATCGATCAATATTGGGATTCGTATCTTCGTTGAAAATAATTAATTAGTAAACCATACTTAACCGGTCGTTCAACGTTGCTCGATGAACGTCTTCTCTTCGTATTAAGAACAATCCCAAGGAGTGAAAATTGACTGTGAAAACCAAAGAAACGTCCGACAGAATCGCGCATCTCGCCGCTGTGATACTCGCAAAACTAAGTGCGTCTTCTATTGAAAAGGAACTCGCTGGTTCGGCGCTCGCACAACACCATACGTCGAAGCACACCAGCACTGCGATCGGCAGGGTCGCTGGCAAAGTGCTGGCCGATTCCCATTCGTGCGCGGAGGCAAAAGAGCTCGCGGGCTCCGTGCTCGCCCAGGTGCGCAGCCTGAACGAGCGCTTGCCGGAGCGTTGAACCCGCCATACGTCCGCTTTATGCCTGCTTTACGTCATATCCAAAAAAAATGCGCTGCCTTAAACCTGGCAGCGCATTTTCAATCACCGCAACGCGCGGCGAACCACAGCGGGTTCAGCCCGCCCGCGCCAGCAACAGCGCATTGGTCCGTTTCACGAAGCTCGCCGGGTCTTCCAGCGCGCCGCCTTCGGCGAGCAGCGCCTGATCGAACAACAGATGACACCAGTCGCCGAAGTTGGCGCTATCGGCGTGCAGGCCCTTGACGAGCGGGTGCTCCGGATTCACTTCCAGAATCGGCTGGAACGTCGGCGCCTGCTGCCCCGCGGCCTTCAGCATGCGCTGCAGGTAGCCGCTCATTTCGCCATCGTCTGCGACGAGACACGACGGCGAGTCGGTCAGCCGGAACGTCAGGCGCACATCCTTCGCCTTGTCCTTCAGCGCTTCTTTCATCCGCTCGACAAGCGGCTTCAGTTCTTCGCTGACCTTTTCCTGCGCCTGCTTTTCTTCGTCGTTCAGTTCGCCCAGATCGAGGTCGCCCCGCGCGACGCTCGCGAGCGGCTTGCCGTCGAATTCATTGAGGAACGACAGCATCCATTCGTCGACGCGCTCCGTGAGCAGCAGCACTTCGACGCCCTTCTTGCGAAACACTTCGAGATGCGGGCTGTTCTTCGCGGCCTGCCATGTATCGGCCGTCACGTAGTAAATCTTCGTCTGCTCGGGCTTCATCCGCGCGACGTAGTCGGCAAGCGATACGTTCTGTTCGGCCGAATCGGTATGCGTCGACGCGAAACGGATCAGCTTCGCGATGCGCTCGCGGTTCGCGAAGTCTTCGCCGATACCCTCCTTCAGCACCTGCCCGAACTCTTTCCAGAACGTTGCGTACTTTTCTCGACCGGCATTCGCTTCGGCGGGCGAGGTTTCCGGCGCGGTTTGCGCCGCCGGTTCCGCATTCGCGAGATCTTCGAGCATCGACAGTACGCGCTTCGTCACGCCCTCGCGAATCGCCTTCACGTCGCGGCTTTCCTGCAGCAATTCACGCGATACGTTAAGCGGCAAATCGCTCGAATCGACGACACCCTTCACAAAGCGCAGATACGAGGGCAGCAGTTGCTCGGCGTCGTCCATGATGAACACACGCTTCACATACAGCTTGAGGCCGCCGCGATGCTCGCGGTTCCACATATCGAACGGCGCCTGCGCAGGCACATACAGCAGCTGCGTATACTCGCTGCGGCCCTCGACACGGTTGTGCGTCCATGTCAGCGGATCCTGATGGTCATGCGACAGATGCTGATAGAACTGCTTGTACTGCTCTTCGCTGATGTCGTTCTTTGCGCGGGTCCACAGCGCGCTTGCCTGGTTGACGGTCTCGTCTTCGTCCTTCGTGACCATCTCGCTCTTCTCGGCGTCCCACTCTTCCTTCTTCATCAGGATCGGCAGTGCGACGTGGTCAGAGTACTTCTGGATGATCGACTTCAGCCGGTGCGACGACAGCAGTTCGTCTTCGTCGGCACGCAGATGCAGCGTGACCGTCGTGCCGCGCTGCGCACGTTCGATCGTCTCGACCGCGAAATCGCCCTCGCCCGCGCTTTCCCAGCGCACGGCTTCGGCGGCCGGCAAACCGGCGCGGCGCGTTTCGACCGTGATCTTGTCCGCGACGATGAAGCCCGAATAGAACCCGACGCCGAACTGGCCGATCAGCGCCGCATCCTTCTGCTGGTCGCCCGAGAGCTTGCCGAAAAATTCCTTCGTGCCCGAACGGGCAATCGTGCCGAGGTGCGAGATCGCTTCTTCGCGGCTCATGCCGATGCCGTTGTCGTCGATGCTGACGGTGCGCGCGGCCTTGTCGTAGGACACGCGAATCCGCAGGCTCGGATCGGTTTCGTATAGCGCGTTGTTTTCGATCGCTTCGAAGCGCAGCTTGTCGGCCGCATCCGACGCGTTCGAGATCAGTTCACGCAGGAAGATTTCCTTGTTGCTGTACAGCGAATGAATCATCAGGTGCAGAAGCTGTTTGACTTCTGCCTGAAAGCTCATGGTCTCTTGTGCCATGGTCGAATGTCCTCTCTGTTGCGGGTTGATTCAGGGTGCAGGCGCTGACGGTACGCTGCTAACAGTACGCCGGCGCTGCACAGCCGGTACGCGGGCGCGCGGATTGCCGGCCTAAGTAGGGGCGCCGCGGGCGATTTCAAGAGGCACGCCGCGCCACGCTGTCAAGATAGCGGCACAGAAACGCCGCCAATGCCGGATCGGCACAGTTCGCAACATTAAAGCGCATCCACGTGGTCGGCGACTGTTGCGGCGAAAACAGGCTGCCCGGTGTCAACAGGAAGTCTTCCTCGTGCCCGGCGGCCGCGAGCAGGTCCGCGTCGACGCCGGTGTCCGCCCAGACGAACATGCCCGCGCCCGGCGTCTGGAAGAGCCGCAAGCCGGTTTTCTCGAGCATCCGCACCACCTTGTCGCGCACGCCGTCGAGCCGCGCACGCAGCCGTTCCACGTGCCGCCGGTAGTGCCCTTCGGTGAGGACTTTGTACAGCACGCGCTCGTTGAGTTCCGGCGTCGTCATGCCGACCAGCATCTTCTGGTCGGCGACGGCCTGCGCGATATGCGGCGCGCACGCAATGAAGCCGACCCGCAGATTCGCCGCAAGCGTCTTCGAAAAACTGCCGAGGTAGATCACGCGCTTCAGCTGGTCGAGACTGGCGAGCCGCGTGGCCGGATAGCCCGGCGGACACAGGTCGCCGTAAATATCGTCTTCGACGACGATGAAGTCGTACTCCTGCGCAAGCTGCAGGATGCGAAATGCCTGCGCGGCGGTCAGCGACGTGCCGGTCGGATTCTGCAGCACCGAATTGATGACAAGCAGCTTCGGCCGCCATGTATCGACCAATGCCTCCAGCGCATCGAGGTCCGGTCCGTCGGGCGTGTAAGGCATGCCGACAAGGCGCGCGCCCTGCGACGCGAAACGCCCGAACATCTGGAACCACGCCGGGTCGCCGACGATCACGGTGTCGCCCGGCTGCACGTAGAGCCGCGCGAGCAGATCGATGCCTTGCGTGATACCGGACACGAGCACGATCTGCTCCGGCGACGCACCGATCTCGAGTTCCTCGAGCCGCGTCTGCAGTTGCTGGCGCAGCGGCAGAAAGCCTTGCGGCGTACCAAAGCCGAGCATCTGCGCTCCGCTTTGCCGGCCGAGCGTGCGCAGCGCGCCCGTGATCAGATCGCCGTCGAGCCAGCGCGCCGGCAGATAGCCGAGCCCCGGCCCGCGCTCGGGCCGCGTCGACGTATGCAGCATATTGCGCAGCAGCCAGACGACGTCGATCGTGCTCGGCGCCGGCGCGGCGTCGGCGATGACGCGGCGCTCGCCCGGCATCGGCACGGAGAGGCGTTCGCGCACGTAGAAGCCGGAGCCGCGCCGCGAATCCAGAAAGCCCTGCGCGACGAGCCGCTCGTAGGCCTCGACGACGGTGAAGCGCGACACGCCTTTATCGAGCGCAAGCTTGCGGATCGACGGCATGCGCATGCCGGGGCGGAACACACGCTCCTCGATGCGGCGGCGCGCCCATTGGACGAGCTGATCGACGAGCGTCAGCGCGGACGCGTCATGGGGCGAGGGAATCTGGTCGAGCGGGACGGACATGGGGGGCTCCAACTGTACAGAAAACTACCGGGACGATTGTACCGTTACTGTGCCGGTCACAGACGATACATTCAAACCCGCGACGCGGCCCGGCAAGCGCGCGGAAGTGCCGGGTTCCCGTGTCGCATGGGCTCCAGCGTCGGCGCGAAGGGTTATTCTTACGGCTTCACCGCTTGACGGCGCTTGTCCGCGTCCGGCTACGCGGCACGCCTTTCCACCTGAAAAAACGTCCTTTCGATTCAACATGACCGTTCATTCGCTTCGCCTCGATCACCTTGTCGTCTCGGCCCGTACGCTCGACGAAGGCACGCAGTATGTCGCCGATACGCTTGGCGTCGCGCCTTCCGGCGGCGGGTCGCATCCGCTGATGCGCACCTGCAACCGGTTGCTGAACCTGTGGAACGGCGTGTACCTCGAGGTCATCGCGATCGACCCGGACGCCGCCGAACCGGACGCCCGCGCCGCCCGTCCGCGCCTCTTCGCGCTGGACGACCCGGCCGTGCAGGCCAGACTCGCGCACGGGCCTTATCTGTCGCATTGGGTGGCGCGCGTCGAACGGCCGAAAGACCTCGTGCGCTGGCAGGCACAGTACCCCGAGCGAATCGCACCGATCGTGCCGATGACGCGCGGCGATTTCACGTGGGGCTTGTCGGTGCCGGACGACGGCGCGTTCCCCAGTTGGCAGCACACCGGCGGCGGCATCGTGCCGACCCTGATTCAATGGGACACGGCGCAGCATCCGACGGCGGTATTGCCTGAAACGGACATCGCGCTGAAAACGCTGAGCGCGCATCACCCACGGGCCGACGTCGTCGGCGCGCACCTCGACTGGCTCGGCGCCGCGCATCTGATCACGCTCGCCGCTACCGACGGCGCGCCCGCGCTAAGCGCCGAATTCGATACGCCTGCCGGCGCGCGCACGCTCAAATAGCCGCGGGCCAACCTGGCTCGATAGATAACAACCGCAGGAAACGGAGACCCTTACCGCAATGAATTCGCGCGAATCGCAAGGCATGCTGCTCGGCCTCGTCGGCGTGGTGATCTTCAGCCTGACACTGCCGATGACGCGCATCGTCGTCGCCGAATGGAGCCCGCTCCTGAACGGCCTCGGACGCGCGCTCGTCGCGGCGCTGCCCGCCGCCGCGCTGCTCGCATGGCGTCGCGAGCGCCGGCCAACGTGGGTACAGATGAAGCGCCTCGTCGTCGTGTCGCTCGGCGTGATCGTCGCGTTTCCGGTGTTCTCCGCGTGGGCGATGAAGTCGGTGCCCGCTTCGCACGGCGCGGTCGTCAACGGGCTGCAGCCGCTGTGCGTCGCGGTCTATGCCGCGTGGCTTGCGCATGAACGGCCGTCGAAAGCGTTCTGGCTGAGCGCGCTCGCCGGCAGCGCGCTTGTCGTCGCGTTCGCGCTGCAGGCGGGCGGCGGCGCGCCGCAGGCGGGCGACCTGCTGATGCTCGTCGCCGTCGGCCTCGGCGCGCTCGGCTATGCCGAAGGCGCGCGGCTCGCACGGCAGATCGGCGGCTGGCAGGTGATCTGCTGGGCACTCGTGCTGTCGGCGCCGTTCCTGCTGATTCCAGTAGGCTGGCTCGCCTGGCAGCAGCACCTGCAGCACCCGGAGCCCGTCGCGCTGAAAACCTGGCTCGCGTTCGGCTATGTCTCACTGTTCTCGCAGCTGATCGGCTTCTTTGCGTGGTACGCGGGCCTCGCGATCGGCGGTATCGCGCGGGTCGGCCAGGTGCAACTGCTGCAGATCTTCTTCACGATGGCGTTTGCCGCGCTGTTCTTCGGCGAATCTGTCGCGCCGTCGACGTGGCTCTTCGCCGCCGCCGTGATCGCAACGGTAGTAATCGGCCGCCGCGCCGCCGTGCATACGGCGCCGCGGCCCGCACGCGCGGGTTGACCGCGCGCGCAATGAAAGCTTTCGTCGCCCCCGTTTCCGTTGTTCAAACTATTTCAGCCACACCGGACGAGGAGACCCCGAAGGCAGCATGTTCGTGTGGGACACGCTGCCCCAATCGATCGATACAATGAAGCTGCTCGAAGCAGCCGTCGCGCAAAATGTTGCGTTCGTGCCGGGCGCACCGTTCTTTGCAAACGAAGCGCGGCACAATACGCTGCGTCTGTCGTTTGTCACGGTGCCGCCCGCGAGATCGACGGTGTCGCACGGCTCGCAGCGCTGATTCGCCCGCGCGGCTACCATTGCAATTTTCACCGATTGAAAGGACAAGTCATGGCTCAAGCGAATGTGTATGACAAGCTGAAGGAACTCGGTATCGCACTGCCGGCCGCC
>DASXXR010000020.1:0-8904 GCA_036502945.1 Paraburkholderia sp.
CGTGCTGGTGCTGGGGGCGAACGACGTGGTGAACCCGGCGGCGAAGAACGATCCGAAGTCGCCGATCGCGGGGATGCCGATCATCGAGGCGTACAAGGCGCGCACGGTGATCGTCAACAAGCGGTCGATGGCGGCAGGCTATGCGGGGCTCGACAACGACCTGTTCTACATGGACAAGACGATGATGGTCTTCGGCGATGCGAAGAAGGTGATCGAGGATATGGTGAAGTCGGTGGAGTGAGGGGCCAGTTCCGCCTGCACATGAGGCGCTGAATGAAAAAAGCGGGCATCGCGCCCGCTTCAGATCCGGCATACATCAGGCCTCTGGCGTATCGCTGGCGGCCGGCCGTTGCCTCACGCTGCCGGCGATCAAGTCGAAGCGGAATAGCCGGCATTCGAGCGCGCCGTTGTACAACGGCGTTTTTGTGGATTCGCGCAGCCGCAACTGACCCGGCAGCTTGCGATCGGACGTCAGGATGAACGCGTGCCAGCCGGTGAAGCGCTGCTTCAGCGCGTCGCCGAACGCCTGGAAGAATTCGCTGTCGAGCGAATCGGCATGCGCGCGGTGAAAGCCTTCGTCGTCGCGGCTTTCGCGGGCCGATTCGTGATCGGTATTGCCCCCCGCGTGACGCAGCGCATCGCGGCCCGCGTTGCGTCCTGCATTGCGCCCTGTCTCGCGGACTTCGCCACGCGGCCCGCGCCCGCGCACTTCGATTCGTTCGCCGTACGGCGGATTCGCGACCAGTATGCCGGCCGCCGAGGCGGGCGACGTCATGCCGCGCGCATCGACCTGCTTGAGCGGCACGGACGGAAAGCCGGCGCGCTCGAAGTTCGCACGCGCCTTGTCGAGCATGTCGCCGGAAATGTCGCTGCCGAAGATCTGCAGATCGGCGCGCGACCCGCGGGCCGCGCGCTTCGCGTCCTGCGCTGCGGCCTTCAATGTCTGCCATGCGGCGACGTCATACTGCTTCAGCCTTTCGAAGCCGAAGCGGCGTTCGACGCCCGGCGCGATGTTCAGCGCAACCTGCGCCGCTTCGGCGAGAAACGTGCCGCTGCCGCACATTGGGTCGTACAGCGGCGTGCCGGGCGCCCAGCCAGTCAGGCGCAGGATGCCGGCCGCGAGGTTCTCGCGCAGCGGCGCGGCGCCTTTGTCGAGACGCCAGCCGCGCTTGAAGAGCGGCTCGCCGGAGGTGTCGAGGTACAGCGTGCATTCGGTCGCGGTGAGAAACGCGAACACGCGCACGTCGGGCGCGCCGGTGTCGACGCTTGGCCGCGCGCCGCTCACTTCGCGCAGACGGTCGCAGATCGCATCCTTCACGCGCAGCGTGGCGAATTCGAGGCTGCGCAGCGGCGATTTGATGGCGGTTACATCGACGCGCAGCGTTTCGTTCGCGGAGAACCATTGCTCCCAGCGCTGCTCGAGTGCGAGCGCGTAGACGTCCTGTTCGTTGCGGTATTCGCGCTGCGCCATTTTCAGCAACACACGGCTCGCGATGCGCGAATGCAGATTGACGGCCATGCCGGCCGTCCAGCCCCCGCGAAAATGCACGCCCCCCGGCACTTGCGCGCCGGCCGCGAACGGTGCGCCGTTCAGATGTTGCGCGGCGATGTCGGCGAGTTCGGCGGCGAGCGTGGCTTCGAGGCCGCGTGGGCAGGGGATGAAGAAGTCGAAAGACATTGAGGTTGCCGGAAGGCGTTGAATAAGGCGCCATTGTACGCGGTCGCTGGTGCCGGGCCGGCCCGCCGGGCTGCGCACGGGCGCCTGCGGACGCTTTGAGTCGCGTCCGGACGTCTACGTGCGCACCATCGCACCTCGTGTGTCGCTTATCCGCCGGTGCTGGTCGTCGACGCGGCCGGCGCCGGCGGGGCGCCCGGCGCGGCGGGCGTCGGACACGCGAGCGCGGCGCCGCGCGCCGACGCGGCAGCGAGCACGCGCACGGCGGCGGCGATGTCCGTCGAAATCTGCTGCACCGCGCGCCGATGCCCTTCGGCGAGCGCGTCGTAGCCGCCGCCGACCGGCTCGCTCGCAACGCTGCGGCAAGTCAGCACCGCCTGCGTGCGCACTGCGCGCACGCTCCACACCGCGTCGATCAACGCATGCGAGCCTGGCCAGGATTCGAAGCGCTGCACGTTGACGCTGATCCGGTAGACCGGCACGCGGTCAGGATACGGCGTGCCGTACACATCGATCGTGCCGAGCTGCTGCGTCAGCGTATTCGACAGCGCGCGGCGAATCTCGTCGCCGGGCAGCGACGCCCAGCGTTCCTGCTCGAGCACGCTGACCTGGGTCTGGCCGGTCTGCACGACGAACTGGTTCTTGGCGACTTGCGGCGGCACGTCGACGGGCGGCACTTCGATCAGCAGTGCCGGGTTCGTGGCCGTGCCGGCGGGCTGCGCGGACGGGTCGCCGGCGCTCAGCGTATAGAAGCGGCTCGACGGCGACGAGCATGCCGCCAGCGCCACCGCGCACAGCACGCCGAGTGCAGCGCGGCCGGCGGCGCGTGCCGCAGGCAATCCGCCGGATTCCGGCGCAGCGCCGCGAGTTGCCCGCGGCGAACGGGTGAGCCAGCCACGCATCATGGTTTATCTCCTGATTTACCGCGCAACAGCGATTCGGGATGGCGCTCCAGATAATCCGAAAGCGCATTCAGCGATTGCAGCGTGCGGGTCAGTTCCTGCAGCGCCTGATGGACGTCGGACTGCATCGGCGAGTCTTGCTGCAGCGTCGCCTCGGCCGAGCCGAACGTGCGTTTCGCTGCCGCGAGCGTATCGCTCGTCTGCGGCAGCACTTCCTTGTCGAGCCGTGTGAACAGCTTGTCGGCGTTCTTCAGCGCGGCGTTCAGGTTCGATCCGATCTGGTCGAACGGCACCTGATCGAGCTTCTTCGCGATGTCGGCGATCTGCAGCTGCAATTCGTCAAGCGTGTTCGGGATGGTCGGCAGCTCGATCGGATCGCGTCCGACGTCGACCGTGGCGACCGGCGCTTTCGGGAACAGGTCGAGCGCGATGTAGAGCTGCCCCGTGAGCAGATTGCCGGTGCGCAGCTGGCCGCGCAGCCCGTGCCTGACGAGCGCCTGCAGCATCAGCTGGCTGGCTTGCGTGCCGGTTCGTGGCGGGTTGGAGTCGCGGGTCCGTCTGCGCAGCCGGTCCGGATACAGGTTCATCGTCACCGGCATCGTAAAGTTGCGCGTCTTCGGATCGTATTCGACGCCGATGTTCGTCACCTGGCCAAGCACGATGCCGCGGAAATCGACCTGCGCACCCGGCGACAGCCCGCGCAGCGACTGGTTGAAGTTCATCACGACGCGCACCGGCACGCCGTCGGGCTCGCGCATCGCATCGGTTTCGTCGGAACCCAAACGGAACGTCATGTTGTTCGGTGCCTGCACGCCGACCGCCTGGCCCGGCGGCGACTGGAACGCGAGTCCGCCGACGATCACCGTCGCAAGCGATTGGGTGTTGAGCGTGAAGCCGCTCGAATCGAGCCGCAGATCGACGCCGCTCGCGTGCCACCAGCGCGAGTTGGTGCCGACGTACTGGTCGAACGGCGCGCTGACGAAGACCTGCACCGTGACGCCGGTGCCATCCTTGTCGAGCGAGAAGCCGGTCACCTGGCCGACCTGCACGCGCCGGTAGAACACCGGCGAGCCGATATCGATCGAGCCGAGCGATTCGCCGCGCAGCGTGAACTGGTGGCCTTTCTGGTCGACGGTGACGGCGGGCGGTGTCTCGAGGCCGACGAACTCGTCCTGCGCTTCGGTCGCGCGGCCGCCGTCCACGCCGATATACGAGCCCGACAGCAGCGTGCTGAGACCGGTCACGCCGCTCGCGCCGATGCGCGGCCGCACAACCCAGAAGCGGCTGTCCTTCACCGCGAAGTCTTCGGCTTCCTTCGTGAGCTGCACGACAACCAGGACGCGCGAATGGTTCTTCGCGAGTTTGATGGTTTTGACGAAACCGATGTCGACGTCCTTGTACTTGACCTTCGTCTTGCCCGGTTCGAGGCCCTCGGCACTGATGAAGCTGATCGAGATCGTCGGGCCTTTCTCGTAGATCGACTGGATGACGAGCGTCACGCCGATCAGCGCGGCGATGAGCGGAATCACCCACACGAGCGACGGCAGCCAGCGGCGGCGCGCGTCGATGTCGGGCTCGGGCAGCCCCGGTCCGTTCGGATCGTTGCGCGGCGCGTCGGACGACGGGTCTTGCGGGCTATTCATGGTGTGAGTCCTGGGAGGGTGGGGTCGTGCTGTCTTTGCGGCTTTTGCTATCTTTGCTTGTCGGGCGGTCGACGTAATCCCAGATCAGGCGCGGGTCGAATTGCATCGATGCGAGCATCGTCAGGATGACGACCGACCCGAATGCTATCGCGCCCGGGCCGGCGGTGATCACCGCGAGCGACTTGAAACGCACGAGCGCGACGGTCAGCGTCACGACGAAGATGTCGAGCATCGACCAGCGGCCGATCCGCTCGACGAGCCGATACAGCTTCGCGCGCTCGAGCGGTTGCCAGCGCGAACGGCGTTGCGCGGTGATGGTCAGCAGCGCGAGCACGGACAGCTTCAGCATCGGCACGAGAATGCTCGCGACGAACACGATGATGGCGAGCGGCCAGTCGCCCGAGGTCCAGAAGTAGACGACGCCGCTCATGATCGTGTCGTTTTCCGCACCGAGCAGCGACGACGTATGCAGCACCGGCAGCAGGTTCGCGGGAATGTACAGTACGGCGGCGGCGATCAGGAGCGCCCAGGTGCGCATCAGGCTGTCCGGATTGCGCCGGTGCAGCACCGCGCCGCAGCGTTCGCAGCGCTGCGGTTCGAGCGAGCGGACGCGCGGCTGCACGAGCGCGCAGGCGTGGCATGAGATGAGACCGGCGCGCGAGGCCGTCGTGTATTTCTTCATCGCGCGCTCACCCGTGACGCGGCGCGGTGCGGCGGGCCTGACGCCGCGCGACACGCTGCGTGTGACGCGCACGGTGGCGCGTCAGCGTACCGGCGAGGTCCCACAGCGTGCGCGGATCGAACGTGACGACCACCGCGAACATCAGTGTCAGCGCGCCGAAAGCAAACAGCGCCGCTTCCGGAACGACGCGCGCGAGGCTCGTCATCTTGACGATCGTGACCAGCACACCGAGCATGAATACTTCGATCATGCCCCACGGGCGCACGAACTGGATCGCGCGCAGCACCAGGTTGAACGCGGGGGGCACGAATCCGGCCCGCACCGACAACAGCACGTACAGCAGCGCGACGAGTTCGGTCAGAGGAAAGAGGGTCGTCGAACAGAACACGATGATCGCGACGATCTGCATGTTTTCGGCCCAGAGCGCCTGAATTGCGCCGAACAGACTCGTCTGCGACGAGATGCCGTTCGTCTCCAGTTCGAGGATCGGAAAGCCCTGGGCAATCAGGAAGGTGATCAGCGCGGCGAGGGCGGTCGCGCAGATGGCATCGAGCCGCCCCGACGTGCCGCTGTACAGCACCGCCTTGCAACGCGGACAGCGCGCGAGGCGCCGGCGGCCCAGACGGGGCTTCTGAAACAGCGCATCGCATTCGTGGCATGCAATCAGACGGTCGTATTCCATGCGGGCAGGAAGTAAAACAACGTGAGCGTGAACGACGCGGCGCCCGGCGTCACGCGAGCGACGCCAAAAAGCCTGGCGACATAGTATCAAAGGCGCTTGACCGCCATTCATCTGCCGGACGTGACGGGACACTTCTTGACGGTTCGATCGCGGCAGCGAAGCGCGGGATTCGATCGTGCTGCAGGCAGTTAGCAATTCTTGAGCCGCACGCTCCGTATCATCGATAGGGACGGGCGACGTGTTGCCGGCGGCGTCGGGTGGAGTAGCATGGCGCCCAGGATCTCTCGCCGTTGCGCCTCATGCGGCACGCATGCACGAGGAATAACGGTATCGGCTGCTCCGTTGACGATCAACTTCGCGTGGACCCTGTCATGGCATACCCTTCACTGCTTGCCACGCGCGCTTCCTATACGCGTACCGCCATCGCGTTTCACTGGCTGATCGCGCTGCTGATCGTGTGCGGCTTTTCACTCGGCTGGGTGATGACCGACATTCCCGGCTTTACGCCGACCAAGCTGCGTTACTTCTCCTGGCATAAATGGATCGGCGTGACGGTGTTCGCGCTGGCGCTGCTGCGCATTCTGTGGCGGGCCACTCACGGCGCACCGCCGCTGCCGCGCAGGATGGCCGCGTGGCAGCGTGTCGCCGCGCATGTGACGCACCTGTTGCTGTATTGCCTGATGGTGCTGATCCCGTTGTCGGGCTATCTATACAGTTCGGCGGCCAACGTGCCGGTTGTCTATCTCGGTCTCGTGCCGCTGCCGCGGCTGATCGCACCCGATCCCACGCTCAAGGTTGTGCTGAAGACAGTGCATATTGCGTTGAACTACACGCTGCTCGTGCTCGTCGCGCTGCATGTGGCGGCGGCCATCAAGCATCAATGGCTGGATCGCGACGGGCTGTTATCGCGGATGATCCCTTTTATCAAATAAGGACAAACATGAAGGCTTGGTTCCAACGCAGGGTGCTGGCCGCGTGCGCCGCGATGGCGCTCGCCGTCGCCACGGGCGGCGCGTTCGCGCAGGTCGATGCCGCGAAAAGCACGATTATCGCGACCTCGAAGCAGATGAACGTGCCTGTCGAAGGCAAGTTCAACAAGTTCTCGGCGCAACTCGCGTTCGATCCCGCGCAACCGGCCGGCGGCAGCGCGCAGGTCACCGTCGATATGGCGAGCTACGACCTCGGCGACGAAACCTACAACGCCGAGGTGCGCGGCAAGGACTGGTTCGACACGAAGACCTATCCGAACGCGACATTTGTTTCGAGCGCGATTGCGCCGGCCGGCAACAACCAGTTCAAGGTGACCGGCAAACTGACGATCAAGGGCAAGTCGCAGACGGTGGTCGTACCGGTCATGGTGACCACGCAGGGCGCGTCGCACACGTTCGACGGGTCGCTGCCGATCGGGCGGCTGCAGTTCGACGTCGGCACCGGCGAGTGGAAAGACACATCCGTCGTCGCCGACGAAGTCGTCATCAAGTTTCACATCGTTGCTGCGGGAAAGTAGCGGAGCTTGCGGTCAACCGTCGGCGCCGGCGCGCGTGTGCTCGGCGTGAATTCACCAAGGAGAACAATATGGAGAAGACATTCCTCGTCGCCGCGGGCGTGCTGGCCGCGTCCGTCCCGCTCGGCGCATTCGCCGCCGACACCTATCAGCTCGATCCGAACCACACCTTTCCGAGCTTCGAAGTGGATCACCTGGGCGGCCTGTCGGTGTGGCGCGGCAAATTCACGAAGACCTCGGGCAGCGTGACGCTCGACCGCGCCGCGAAGACGGGCACCGTCGATGTGACGGTCGATGCGGCGTCGGTTCAAACCGGCAACCCAAAGCTCGACGAACACCTGCGTTCGGACGAATTGCTCGATGTCGCCAAATTCCCGACGGCGGTCTATAAAGGCACGCAGATCAAATTCGACGGCGACAAGCCGGTCGAGGTGATCGGCACCTTCACGCTGCACGGGGTGACGAAGCCGCTGAATCTGAAAGTCGAGTCGTTCAAGTGCATGCAGCATCCGATGCTCAAGCGCGAAGTGTGCGGCGTCGACGCGGCGGCGAAGTTCGACCGCTCGGACTACGGCGTCAACCTGGGCCAGCAGAATGGCTTCGGTATGGCCACCTTGCTACGTATTCAGGCTGAAGGTATCAAGCAGTAACAGCCTGCGGTCGCGAAGGACGGGGTCGATCCCGCGGTCGGGCCGATCGAACCTTTAGCGCCGCCGTAAACGGCAAAGGCCGGTTCGCAATGAACCGGCCTTTGCGTCGACTGCTAGCGGATACGTCGAAGCAATCAGACCTGCGCGCCCGCGTTCGGGTCGCTCGGGTCGTGACGCTCTTTCTTGTCTTTCACCAGGTCTTCGCGCTTCACGCCGAGCCACATCGCGAGCGCCGCCGCGACGAACACCGACGAGTAGATACCGAACAGAATACCGACCGTCAGCGCCAGCGCGAAGTAGTGCAGCGTCGGGCCGCCGAACAGGAACATCGACAGCACCATCATCTGCGTGCAGCCGTGCGTGATGATGGTGCGCGACATCGTGCTGGTGATCGCGTGGTTGATGACCTCGATGACCGTCAACTTGCGTTCGCGTCGGAAGGTCTCGCGAATCCGGTCGAAGATAACGACCGATTCGTTGACCGAGTAGCCGAGCACCGCCAGCACCGCGGCGAGCACCGACAGCGAGAACTCCCATTGGAAGAACGCGAAGAAGCCGAGAATGATCACGACGTCGTGCAGGTTCGCGATCACGCCCGCAATGGCGTACTTCCATTCGAAGCGGAACGACAGGTAGATCACGATGCCGACAACGACGCATGCGAGTGCGAGCAGGCCGTCGGTGGCGAGTTCCTTGCCGACCTGCGGGCCGACGAACTCGACCCGCTGCAACTGCGCCGCCGCGTCTGCGCCCTTCAGCGCGCCCATTACCTGGTCGCTCTGTTGCGCGGACGTGAAGCCCTGCTTCAGCGGCAGACGGATCAGCACGTCGCGCGACGTGCCGAAGTTCTGCACCTGCGCGTCGCCGTAGCCGAGCTTCGTCAGCGTCGCGCGCACCGGCTCGAGCTGCGCTGCCTGCGGATACTGCACCTCGATCACGGTGCCGCCGGTGAACTCCACCGACAGATGCAGCCCGCGATGCAGCAGGAAAAACACGGCGGCGATAAACGTCAACAGCGAGATCGCGTTGAACACCAACGCGCGCTGCATGAACGGGATGTCTTTACGGATGCGGAAAAATTCCATGGTCTCGTGCTCCGGGCTTCAACGGGATGAACCCGGTTTCTTGGGCGTGCTGGATGCCGATCCGTCCGGCGCATTGCGGCG
>DASXXR010000021.1:0-1637 GCA_036502945.1 Paraburkholderia sp.
CTATGGCGCATTCAGCACGACCGGCGCATTCGTCGAACGCGCGTCCTCCTATGTGACGGGATGCGTCGTCGGGCTTTGCTTCGCGCGGTTGCGCATGCATCGACACAAGCCGCGCGCCGCCGATCCCGTAGTCATCCCCACGTAGCCCTATTCCAGCACGCGTCTGCCGATGCAGGCCGCGCGCGTTGGCCTGCGCCGAGCCAGCGCGCATGTCGGCCCGGTGCGCTCCGGGAATAGCCCTTGCTAACCCGCACGCGGTCGCCTATAACTTCCGAAGACCACGGGCGGCAGACCACGCCCGCCGCCATGCAACATCGTCCGTCCAGTCAAAGCCGTTCGCGGCACCGCAACGCAGCGATGCACCTTCGCTGAAGCGAAGCAGTCGATCAAATCGCAACCAGAACTCAACCGACTCGAGCGAGGGCATCGTGGACCTTGAAACCGTACGCGTATTCCTGATGACCCGGGGCATCGACTTCGGGACCAAAGTCCTCGGCGCAATCGTCCTCTGGATCGTCGGGCGCTGGGTCATCGGGCTCATCACCCGCCTGATACGTGCGATGCTGTCGCGCAACGGCCGTGTCGATCCGACGCTCGCGCACTACCTCGGTTCGATTCTCGGCGCGCTGCTGAACCTGCTGCTGATCCTCGCGATCCTGCAGGTATTCGGCGTGCAGACTACGTCGTTCGCGGCACTGCTCGCGGGCCTCGGTCTGGCAATCGGCACTGCGTGGGGCGGTCTGCTCGCGCACTTCGCGGCAGGCATCTTCATGCAGGTGCTGCGGCCATTCAAGGTCGGCGACTTCGTGATGGCCGGCGGCGTCACCGGCACCGTCCGCGAGTTGGGCCTGTTCGGCACGACGATCGTGACGCCGGATAACGTGACCACGATCATCGGCAACAACAAGATCTTCGCCGACACGATCTCGAACTACAGCGCGCTGCCGCTGCGCCGCGTCGAACTGACGGCGAAGATCGCGAACGGAGTCGATCCGATCGATGCGGCCAACCGCTTGAGGGCAGCCGTCGTCAAGATTCCGAATGTGGCGGAAGACCCGGCGCCGGATATCGAGGTCTTGTCGTTCACGCCGGAAGGGCCGATGCTGTGCGTGCGCCCTTATACGCATACCGACAACTACTGGCAGGTCTACTTCGATACGAATCGCGCGATCGTCGAGACATTCAAGGCTGCAGCGTATCCGACGCCGGAAACGCCGATCGTGCGGCGCGCGGCAACTTAGCCTGCGCGTCGGCGCACGGCCATGAAAAACGGCGTCGCACGCTTCGCGACGCCGTTTTGTTGTGCGCTCAACATGCTTGCGCGCCGCCGGCTGCCGGCCGGCGCGAAACACACGAAGATGCGCACGAAGAAGCGCACACAGCGTCGCGCCTGAGCCTAGTGCCCACCGGTTTTGCGCGCCGCATCCGCCGGTGTGCGCCGGCGGATCACCTTCAACAGCGCGCCGAGCGCAACCGGCACGATCGCCGCACCAATGCCGATCAGCACGATGATGTTCAGGTACTGGCGAATGAACGGGATATTGCCGAAGAAGTAGCCGAGCAGCACCAGCAACAGCACCCAGAACAGCGCGCCCGCGAAGTTGAAGAACTGGAAACGCCGCACGGTCATCTGCGAC
>DASXXR010000022.1:0-6540 GCA_036502945.1 Paraburkholderia sp.
CCCACGCGGCATCGTCCGCGTGCTTACTGCTGTTGCACGTTCAGCTTGTTCGACACCGACGTCACACCCGCCACGCCCTTCGCGGAATCGCCGGCCATATCGATCTGGCCTTGGTCCGGCACGGAGCCGGTCAGCGTCACCGCACCGCCGCGAGCGCGCACGGCGATGCTCGACACGTCGAGACCTTTCGTCTTCGCGAGCGCGGCGCGCACCTTGCGGCCGAGCTGGCTATTCGCCTTCTTCGCGGCCGTCGGGCTGGTTGCGGCCGGCTGGTCTGCCGACGGCGCATCGCTTGCCTGCGCATACACGTTGCACGCGACCACCATCGCCACCACCCCACCCAACGCCTTCAGAAACGCTACCGATTTCATGTTTTCTCCTATTGCACTTCGGATTGGACCGCCCATACCAAGCGGCTTCGTTACGACTACCGGCGAACCGGCGCATGCCGCGCCCTACAGGCGCGACGAGGCGACGGCCGAGTCATGGCTTTGACGCGGCATGCGAGAGACGAGAGGCGGGAAGCGGAGGCCACCGGGGATACACATGACGCGCGTACCGCACATAACGCGCATAACGTGCATACAATATGCTTACGGTTGACTTGCTGCACGGCGGACGGACCGGGTACTGCGCGGCCCGGCGACGCGCCCGGTTCTGATGGCCGGGTCGCGCTGCGCACACCTCGATGCGCGGCAGCGCTGCCAATTTAATCTAGCCGCGCAGGAATCGCAAAGGTTTTAGTGTCGATCCGCATCAGGATGCACGGTTTGTTTGCGCTGCCGACCGATTGCCGACCGATTGCCGGAGTTTCGCGCTCACGGTTCGTACTCACGAATTGTTACCGGTTTATGGCAATGAAGACGACGCAACTTCATGTACCATCGGCGCGAGCATACCGCGCATGGCGGCGCGTGCCTGCAGCATCGGGCGCGGGCGCCGCCGGCCGGTTTCGGCCTTCGGGCTCGCCGCGCGCACGTCGCTCCTGTGAACAGACCTAGCCGCCACGACTCTCAATGAACGACCCCATCGGCCGCAAAGCTCCTCCCCATCTCGTCACGCGCTTCGTGTCGATCTCATGGCGCGATCTGGCGGTCACGTTCGGTCCGATCCTGCTGATCAGCGTGGTCGCGATCTGGGCCGCGGTGCGCCTGATCCAGCCCGCGCCACCCGACACGTTAACCATCACCGCCGGCCCGCAAGGCAGCACCTTCTGGAGCGCCGCGCAGCGCTACAAGGAAATCCTCGCGCGCAACCGCATCACGCTCAACGTGCTGGAATCGGAAGGATCGGTCGACAACTTCAAGCGGCTGTCCGATCCGAAGTCGAAGGTCGATGTCGGGTTCGTGCAGGACGGCATCGCGCCGCCCGGCACCACTCGGGGGCTGATGTCGCTCGGCAGCGTGTCGTACGTGCCGGTCGCGATCTTCTATCACGGCGCGAGCGTCGCCTGGCTGTCGCAGTTCAAGGGCCAGCGCATCGCGATCGGCGCCGAGGGCAGCGGCACCCGCGAACTCGCGCTGGCGCTGCTGAAAGCGAATGGCATCGCGCCGGGCGGCCCGACTAAACTGCTGCCGCTTTCCGGCGACGAAGCGGCGCAAGCGCTGGTTGAAGGCAAGGTCGACGCAGCGTTCCTGACCGGCGACTCCGCGCAGCCGCCGGTGATGATCAAACTGTTCCTCACGCCGAACATCCAGTTCTACGACTTCAAGCAGGCGCAAGCGTACGCGGGCCGCTTTCCATACCTCACGCAGATCCAGCTGCCGATGGGTGCGCTCGACCTCGGCAAGAATCTTCCGGCGCAGACGCTGCAGATGGTCGCGCCGACTGCCGAACTGGTCGCACGCGACTCGCTGCATCCCGCGCTGTCCGATCTGCTGATCGAAGCCGCCCGTGAAGTGCACGGCAAAGCGGGGGTGCTGCAGCGGGCGGGCGATTTCCCCGCGCCGCTCGCGCACGACTTCCCGGTCAGCGACGACGCCGCGCGCTACTACAAGTCAGGCAAAAGCTTCCTCTACCGGACGCTGCCGTTCTGGGTCGCGAGCCTCGCCGACCGGCTGCTCGTCGTGCTCGTGCCGATCATCGTCGTGCTGATTCCGGGCCTGCGGCTCGTGCCGTTCCTGTATGCGTGGCGCGTCAAGTCGCGGATCTACCGCTGGTATGGCGCGCTGATCGCGATCGAACGCGGCGCGCTGAGCGAAACGTCGCAAACGGAGCGCGACGCGCTGATCGAACGGCTCGATGCGATCGAGGAATCGGTCAACGAGCTCAAGATGCCGCTCGCGTATGCGGACCAGTTTTATGTGTTGCGCGAGCACATCGGATTCGTGCGGCAGCGTCTCGTGCATCCGCGCGAGCCGCATGCCGAAGGGCCGTCCGCGACGCCGGCCACGCACGCCGAGTCCACCGCCGTGCCGCCTGCGCACGCGCCGGCTGAAACGTCTGAGGCGCCGGCGGCGTCCCACGCTGCTTCGGGCGACGGCCAGCACGATGCCCCGCCCGCCGGCCGGGCGGGACCGCCCCACACTGTATGACTCAACACCGCTTCAAATCTACGCCGGGTCCTCGCCGCGCACTGCGCAAGGGTCCGGCTCCGCGTTAAGATCGAGGCAACTGTCACGGCGCCGATCCGGAGTGCGGCACGTGCAAAACTGGAACCCCGAGGAACATCATGACCGATGGCATCGACGCCACGAAGCCGATGTGGTTTTACGACTTTGTCTCGCCATTCTCGTACCTGCTGCTCGAACAGCACGACAAATGGCCGGGCCTACCTTTTGTCATGACGCCTGTCGTACTGAACGATCTGTACCGGCATTGGGGCTCGCGCATTGCGTACGACGTTCCTACAAAACGCATCTTCACCTATCGCTACGCGCTCTTTCGCGCGGAACAGCTGGGCATTCCGTTCAAGATGCCGCCCGCTCATCCGTTTGACTCGACCAAGCCGATGCTGCTCGCCGCGGCAACTGGCGCCGACGTCAATGTCGTGCGTGAAATTTTCCGCTTCATCTGGCGCGAAGGCCGCGATCCGTCGACGCCCGAAGGCTTCGCGCTGCTGTGCGAACGGCTCGGCATGCCGGACGGGCCGGAACGGGTCGAGCGCGAGGAATCCAAAGCGCAGCTGCGCCGCAATACCGCCGATGCGACCTCGCTCGGTGTGTTCGGCGTGCCCACTTTCTGGATGAACAAACAGCTGTTCTGGGGTGAAGACGCGTTACCAATGGTGCTGTACTGCGCGCGCACGCCGAACTGGCTGGACTCGAAAGAGGTCAAGCGCATCACGTCGCTGCCTTCCGGGTTGACGAAAAAGCGTTGAGCGCCGCGCGGAAGTATTTTTAAGCGTCTTCTGCAAGAAGCGTGATTTCATGGGAAAATCGAGGTGTTCCGCTGTTTTCAAGTCTCGTTTTCCCTTATGTCCGCCGACTCCGCTTCACCGCCCAGTGGATTTGCGACCACGTTGCAGATCATTCCGGTCGTCTTCTTCACGTTTCTTTGCTACCTGACCATCGGTATTCCACTCGCGGTGCTGCCGGGCTACGTGCACGGCGACCTCGGCTTTAGCGCGGTCGTCGCCGGGCTCGCCATCAGCGTCCAGTACCTCGCGACGCTCGCGTCGCGCGCGGTCGCCGGCCGATCAGCCGATACGCTCGGGCCGAAGCGAACGGTGTCGTTCGGACTCATCGCGTGCGGCGTGAGCGGCGTCGCGTTGCTGCTGGCCGTGCTGTGCGGCCGGTGGCCCGGCGTCAGTCTCGCGTTGCTGGTGCTAAGCCGGCTCGTGCTCGGTTTCGGCGAAAGCCTGTGCGGCACCGGCGCGATCCTGTGGGGCATCGGCCGCGTCGGGACGGACAACAACGCCCGGGTGATTTCGTGGAACGGCATCGCCACGTACGGTGCGCTCGCGATCGGCGCGCCGCTCGGCGTCGCGATGGCGCATCTGCTCGGCCATGCGGCGCTGGGTGTCGCAGTCATCGCGCTGGCCGCGCTCGGCTACGCGCTCGCGCGGCTGGTGGCAGGCGTGCCGGTCGTGCATGGCGAACGGATGTCGTACCGCAGCGTCTTCACGCGTGTGCTGCCGCACGGTATCGGGCTTGCGCTCGGCTCAGCGGGCTTCGGCACGATCGCGACGTTCATCACGCTGTTCTATGCCGCGCGGCACTGGCCGAACGCGGCGTTGTCGCTGACGGTGTTCGGCACGATGTTCGTCGGCTCGCGGCTGCTGCTCTCGAACACGATCAAGACCTACGGCGGCTTTCGCGTGGCGATCGCGTCGTTTTCGCTGGAATGCGTCGGATTGCTGATGTTGTGGCTCGCGCCGGTGCCGCACGTCGCGCTGGCCGGCGCGGCATTGACCGGCTTCGGGTTCGCACTTGTGTTTCCGGCATTGGGTGTCGAGGCCGTCGGCCTCGTGCCGCCGGCAAGCCGCGGCGCGGCGCTGTCCGCGTATTCGGTGTTTCTGGATCTGTCGCTTGGGATTACCGGGCCGCTCGCCGGATATATCGCGGGCGAGTTCGGTTATGCCTCGGTATTTCTGTTCGCCGCGATTGCCGCTGCGGCGGCAATCGCGCTATCGACCATGCTTTACTTGCGCAACGCGCGCGTGCCCGATGCGTCTGCGGCGCTTTGAGATCTGATGGGCGCGGGTGCGGGCTGGCCGCCACCCGCGCCCTTCCGCAGAGGCGCGGTCAGTTCACCCGCAAATCCGCTTTCAAGCTGCCGGACAACGACTTCTCCAACGCGGCCACGCCTGCCGGCAGATCGACGGCGACGCCCAGATCCACCATCGTGCGGCCGAACGCGTGCACCGTGCGAAACAGATTGTGTTCGCGGCACTGCTCGCCCATCTGCCCGATGCGCACGATCGGCAACCCGAACGACCCCGAGATTTCGACCTGATGCTGACGCGAGATGTGTCCGCAGATGTCGCCCGGGCTCAGGCCGCCGGGCACTTCGATGCCGATCACCGAATTGAGCCGGCAAGCCTGCGGCGCATAGAGTTGCAGGCCCATAGCGGTGATCGCTTCCTGCAGCGCCGCCGAACATTTGAGGTGGCGGGCGAAGCGTTTTTCCAGCGTCTCCGCGCACACGAGCCGCAGCGCTTCGTGCAGCGCGAGCACGCCTGAAACGGGCGCGGTGTAGTGATACCCGGCGTTGTGCCAAAAGCTCTCCGCAAGCGAAGCATCGAGACACCAGTGCGCATTCGCATGCTGACGTCCCTTCAGGCGCTCCCACGCGGCATCCGAAAACGCGACCAGCGACACGCCCGGAATCGACGACAAACCCTTCTGCCCACCCGTAATCACCGCATCGATACCCCATGCGTCCATGTCGAGCGGCATCGTGCTGAGCGTGCACACCGCATCGACGATGACCAGCGCGCCCGCCGCCTTCGCGAGCGTGGCGATGTCTTTCAGGTGATGGTTCCACACGGTATTGGACGTTTCGCCCTGCACGATCGTCACGACTTCCGGACGCTCGCGGCGAATCGCGGCGGCAATGTCTTCGAGACTGGCGACTGTGCGATCGGCCACGTCGAGCAACGACACTTGCGCGCCCACGCGGCGGCCCATCTCCGCCATCCGCTCACTGAAGAAGCCGTTCTTGATGCTGAGCACACGCGTGCCCTGCCAGGCGAGGTTCGAGATTGCCATTTCCATCGCCGCGGAGCCCGGGCCCGCGACACCCAGCACCCACTTCGAGTTCGTCTGGAACACATAGCGCGCCATCGTCTTCACCTGCCCGACCACTTTCGCCATCGTGCCGCCAAGATGATTGATCACGATCGTATTGGCTTTCGCGACCGCGGCGGGAATCGGCACCGGGCCAGCGCCCATCATCAGGAGCGGCTCTTCGGGGAGAATCGCATCGAGCGATTCGACTACGGGACAGGGGATGACGGTGGAGGTTGTTGTGGGCATGGTCGATACGCTAGAAAGCGGGTGAAAAAAGCGGGTAAAAAAAGCGGGCGAAAAAAGCGAGTGAAAACGGAGGCGCGCGCCTCGCAAGATCAAAATTAAAACCGGCCGCCGACGTTAAGCCGGCGCCCGGTCGTCCGATCATTCACCGATCCGCGCGATTGTGCAAGTTTTTTGACAGCGGCCGATAAACCCCACGCGAGGCCACACTTCGCGGCCATGCGTGGGGCCCTCACCTCGGCCCGGTCACATCACCTTGTCCTTGACGAGGCTCTTGCCGGTTGCTGCGTTGAAGCGGTCGACGTATTCGTTCATCAGCGTGCGGATCGCGTGCCCGATCTGCCGGTAGTCCGACTCGTTCAGGTTGGCGAGCGACACGCGCCCGGATGCATGCTGCGTGCCGAACCCGCGCCCCGGCAGCAAGACGACCCGTGCGTCGCGCGCGAGGCGGAACAGCAGTTCGGACGGCTTCGTGTTCTTCGCCAGCCACTCGACGAACTCGCGGCCGTACGCACGCTCGCCGAAGAACACCATATCGAGGATCGTGTAGTAGTCGACCTGATTCGGATCCTTATCGTCGAACAAGATGCCGATCGCTTCATACAGCGCGCGCTTGCGGCTGCGG
>DASXXR010000023.1:0-2446 GCA_036502945.1 Paraburkholderia sp.
CGCGCAGCCTTCGACGGCAGCGACGACGGCCTTCGGCCCGGACACCATCAGTTTGAAGATTTCGAGCGGCAACTGGTTGCGCTCGCGATATTCGAGTACCTTGCGCGGCTTCATCTCCGAGATATCGCCGCCGGCGCAGAATGTGTTGCCGGCACCGGTCAGCACGATGGCCCGGCAACCCTCTTGGTGGTGCATCAGATGATGTAGACGGTCGTACAGCGTTTCGCGCATCTTCAGCGAGAACGCATTGCGCCGTTCGGGGTAGTTCAGCGTGACGATGGCGATCGCGCCGTCATGGTGGACCTGCACGATCCGCGTCGCGTCGCCGGTAGCCTGTTCGCTCATCTGTCTGTCTCCTCTTGCCTGCGCCCTTCTGGCACGTATCACAACGTTTCTTCGGTGCCGAGAATCACGGTGGCATGGCTCGACAATACGCCGCCGTTGCCATGCGCGACGGCGAGCCGCGCGCCCGGCACCTGCCGTTCTCCCGCACGCCCGGTTAGCTGCCGCAACGCTTCTTCCATCAGAAACAGGCCATACATGCCGGGATGCACGCACGACAAACCGCCGCCATTGGTGTTGACCGCTAACCGGCCGCCCGGCGCAATCGCACCGTCGGCGACGAAGCGGCCGCCCTCACCCTTCGGACAAAAACCGAGGTCCTCGAGGAACAGAATGGTGTTGATCGTGAATGCGTCGTACAGCATCGCAACGTCGATCTCGTCAGCGCTGACGCCCGCCATTTCATAGGCACGCCGCCCGGATTCCCTCGCAGCCGTCACAGTCAGGTCGGGCATATTCGCGATCTCCCGGTGCGACGTGGCCGACCCGGCGCCGAGCAGATACACCGGGTTGGCACTCAGGTCGCGCGCACGCTCCGCACGCACCATCACTACGGCCGCCGCGCCGTCGGTCACGAGGCAACAGTCGCGCACGGAAAGCGGATCGGATACCAGGCGCGCGCCCAGTACCTCGTCGATAGTCAATGGGGTTCGCACGAAGGCCTCAGGGTTGAGCCCGGCCCACTTGCGCGCCGCGACAGCCACTTCGGCAAGATCCCTGCGTGTCGTGCCGTACTGGTGCATGTGCCGAGCCGCGGCAAGCGCATAGGACGACACCGGATTCATCGGCTTATACGGCGACTCCCACGGCGAAGGGCGGGACGATTGCACCAGTTTGCCCGACGCACTGCGCTGGTTGCTGCCGTAGGCGATCAGCGCGACGTCGATCTGGCCGGTGACGAGCGCCATCGCCGCGGTATGTGCATAGATCTCGAATGCTGAGCCGCCGCTACGGTTGTTGTCGGTGAACCTCGGATGGATGCCGAGATACTCGGCGAATGTCAGGCCGGACAGCATGTCGTCTGGTGTGCAAACGAACAGGCCGTCGACATCGGCCGGCGACAGCCCGACCTGCGCCAGCGCATCGACCGATGCACGCGCGGCGAGATCCAGCGACGACATCCCCGGCGCCTCGCCGATCCCGTATGTCGCGCCTGCCACCAGCGCGGTACGCCCACGTAAGCTGAATTCCATACGATCTGTCTCTCGTCGATGCAGCAGGTGCCTTCAGCGCATGCTGCCGGTTAGCTGGCCTCAGGCTGGCACGAACACGAGCAACGCCGCGTCGTCCCTGTAGACGATCCTGGCCTGTACAGGCATGCCGATGCGCACCGCGTCCGGTTCGATACCTTCAACACAACTGAGCATTCTCACGCCTTCATCGAGATCGATCAGCGCGACGTTGTAACTCGGCGTGGGCGCTTTCTGCCTCACCACCGTGGTGGAATAAACCGTGCCCCGCCCGCAGGCTTCGACCCATTCGAGATCGCGCGCGCCCGTGACCGGTTCGGCCACGCGTGGATAAAACACGTGCCGGCCGCTGCTGCGGCTGCGCTGGATCATCAACCGGCCTTCGGCCAGAAACTTCTGATAGTCGACTTCCGGACAAACAGACTCCATTTCCCGCTCCTCCAGTGCATTGCGCAACGGGCCGCGACGCCGAACCCGGTCCTCACACTGCTTTTCGACCTGCTTTTCGACCTGCCTTTCGACCGAAATCAATCTAATAGTCGAACACTGTTCTACATATTAAACACACAGCGGCAAACGTGTCAACCTCGCTGAACAGCGCTCACGCGCCGTCCGACAAGGCTCTCACTACATCTGAACAACGCCTGGGGCGCACTACGGGCAAACCCCTGTTCGCTCGACATCACGCTTGACGAGTCCGGAGTCATCGTTTACGTTATCGAACAGTGTTCACTATTTTGAAGAACAGATGATGTTGAAAGCAGATCGAGTGCACGCTCCGCGGCTACGTGCGTTCGAACGCCGTCGATGCATCAGACCTGGCGCCTTTAGCAAGAGACTTACAACGTGACTTATCAACTGACAGACGACCAGATTGAGATCCGCGACCTGATCCGGCGGGTCGCTTTGGAGCG
>DASXXR010000024.1:0-19913 GCA_036502945.1 Paraburkholderia sp.
ACGGCAACGAGGTCGACCTGGCGGCGATTGCGCCGCGCGATCTGTGCATGCGGATGCAGATGGTGTTTCAGGACCCTTACTCGTCGCTCAATCCGCGCAAGCGGGTATGGCAGATCGTCGCGACCGCGCCTGCCAGTTTGAGGCGCCGAAGCCGGCGCGATCTGCGGCAGTGCGCCGAACGGCATTTGCAATCGGTAGGTTTGGGCGCCGATTACCTGGATGCGTTTCCGGGCGCGTTGAGCGGCGGGCAACGGCAAAGAGTGGGCATTGCGCGGGCGCTCGCGGCCGAGCCGGAAATCCTGATTCTCGACGAGCCGTTGTCGGCGCTCGACGCATCGGTTCAGGCGCAGATCCTGAACCTGCTGCTCGATCTGCAACGCGCGCTCGGCTTGACGTATCTGTTCATCTCACACGATCTGGCTGTCGTGCGGCATCTCGCGGACGAAGTCGCGGTTCTGTACGCGGGGCGACTCGTGGAATACGGCGCCGCCGAAGCGGTCATCGATGCGCCCGCCCATCCGTACACGCAAACGCTGGTAGCCAGCATGCCGGGCGGCGCCCGGCGAGCACGCCGCGAACCGTTGCCACGCTTCAAACATGAACCACAGGAGAAACTGGAATGACGCTCTTTATTGCGATGTGCGTATTCTCGCTGACGATGTCGATATCGCCGGGGCCGGTCAACATGGTGATCGTTTCGTCGGGCGCCAACCATGGCTTTCGGCGCACGATTCCATTTGTTTCCGGGGCGACGATCGGCTTCACGCTATTGCTGATTTTTGTCGGATTCTGGCTGCTTCAGATCGTCGGCGCGCATCCGGTGTTTCTGATGTATCTGGAGTTCGTGGGCGCGGCGTTCATTGTCTACGTCGGGTACAAGATCGCCGCTTCATCGCCTGAAATCAATGTCGAAGAGAAGCGCACACCGACGTTCATGGAAGGTTTCCTGTTGCAATGGCTCAACCCCAAAGCGTGGATTGCATGTGCGTCGGGCGCGGCGCTGTTTTCCGACCCGACCACGCACTCGACGCTGCTCGCGTTCACCACGGTGTATTTTTTGATCTGTTATCTGTCGCTGGCAGCATGGGCGGTGTTGGGGGATCGGGTTGCGGTGCTGTTGAAGAGCCGCCTGCGTATCCGCCTGTTCAATCTCGCGATGGGCGGGATGCTGATCGCGACCGCCGGTTATCTCGTCTACACGCAGGTGTCGCATCAGGCGACGTAGCCGGCATCGGTTTATTGGCCTTCGTTCCCGGACGCGCGCTAGGTCCGCCCTCGATACTGGCCGGGTGTCGCCGCCATGAATTGCCGGAAAGCGCGTTGCAGGTGCGCCTGGTCGGAGAAACCGGCTTCGATCGCCACTTCGGCGATGGTGCGTCCTCGTCTCAGGTGCGACCGGCTATATTCGATGCGTCGGTTCATCAGGTAGGCATGCGGCGTCATCCCATAGCAACGCTTGAACGCGCGTATCAGATATGACGCGGAGAGCTCCGCGGCCGAACAGATCTCGTCGAGCTTGAGCGAGCGCGTGCAGTTGTCCCTGATGTATTCCGCAGCCCGCGCCAGCTTGTGATTGCTTTCGCAAACCGTTGCGGGCGCCGGATTCAGCCATCGCTGCACCTCGGAAAAGAAAATCAGCAGCGCGCTGTGCTTTCGCAGATGCTCTTCGTCGACACTTGTGAGCAGCGAATAAAGTCGATTGAATCCGGCATACAGATCGCGATGCGCGGTCAAAGCCATCGAAAATGCCCGAAAATCACGGCTATGACTGAAGCCCAGCTGATGCTGCAGATCGGCGAGCCAAGGCACGTCCACGTAAAGCATCCGATATGACCAGGGCTCACAGTCGATCGGATTGCACGCGTGAACGTCGCCCGGATTCATCACGACCACATGGCCGACTCCCACACGTTCCCGCAGCCGTCCGTTGATATAGGTGTTGACACCCGCGGTGACCGCACCGATTGAAAACGTTTCATGCGAGTGTTTCGCATAGCAGACGCTGCGGCCGTCGTGAACGGTGCGAGCTTCGACAAAAGACAGCGTTTCGTCGCGCCAGAACCGCGGAACCATCGCGCCCGCCGATGATGAAGAAGTTTCGTCATTCGCTGTCATAGCGACGCCTGCTGAGGTTTCGTTGAACGGTTGTGCCGATTGACGTCGAAGTCTGAGGTTATGCGAGGCTACGTGTCTATACGAAAAGGATGAACTTCGGGCGGTATCTTCGGGCGCCGTCGCCTGCCCGGGCATGTAATCTGCTTTCGATTCGACGGAAGGGAGTGGATTGGACCGACACCCAAAGGGCGGCCATCAGGAATAAGATACGTTCCGGTTTATCCACAGGCCTCTTCTTTTCGATATTGCAATTTCATGGCAAACCGCGTCCGGAAACCTGTGCCCCTGATCGCTAGCGATAGGCTTCGCACACCCTCGAGCCCTGCGTCGGATGACGAATCGTTCAGGGCGCTGGTCGAAGGAGTCGATCATTCTGCGATCGCGATGCTGAACAGCAATGGCTTCGTGGTGAGCTGGAACGCGGGCGTTGAGCGACTGACAGGCTATGCGCGGGCGGAAGCGACAGGCCGTCATATATCGTTCATGTATTTCGGCGCGTCCGCCACCGGAAGCCTCGCCAGCAGCGACCTCGAAACAGCGGCTCGCAACGGCGGTCTCGACGACGATCGCGAGTTGCAGGGCAACAACGGCGAGCGGCTCCTCTCGCACGTGTCGATTCGTCCGATCATGCGTCCGGCGGGCGCGCTCGCCGGATACAGCTATGTGATGACCGAGCGCGCGAACGGCGGGCAACCGTCTTCCAGCCAGGAGGCGACACTGATCGACGCCAGCTCGGAGCGCTTTGCCCTGATTGTGCAGGGCATCCGGGGCTATGCGATTTTCATCCTCGATCGCGAGGGCTACATTGCGAGCTGGAACGCGGGCGCGCAGCATATCAAGGGTTATCGGCCGGAAGAAATCGTCGGCCGGCATTTCTCGACGTTCTATACCGCCGAGGACAATGCAGTCGGGAAGCCCCAGCATGAACTGATGCTGGCTGAGCAGTACGGCCGGGTGGAAGACGAAGGCTGGCGCGTCCGCAAGGACGGCACGAAATTCTGGGCGAATGTGGTCATCACGGCGCTGCGCGATCAGGGCGGCCGGCTGCGCGGCTTCGCGAAGGTGACGCGCGACCTGACGACGCGCCGCGCCGAAGAAGAAAAGTTGCGGCAAAGCGAAGAACGTTTCCGGCTGATGGTCGATTCCGTCAAGGACTACGCGATCTTCATGCTCGATCCGGACGGCAACGTTGCGACGTGGAACGCCGGCGCGATGCAGATCAACGGCTATCGGCGTGACGAGATCATCGGCCGGTCGGTTGCCACTTTCTACAGCGCGGACGATAACGCCGCACTCAAGCCGCAGCGCGCGCTCCAACTGGCGGCGAAGATCGGCCGCGTCGAGGACGAAGGCTGGCGCATCCGCAAGGACGGGGCGATGTTCTGGGCCAACGTCGTTATCACGGCGGTGCGCGACGGTAAAGGGCGTCTGCTCGGCTTTGCGAAGGTGACGCGCGATATGAGCGAGCGCAAACGGCTCGAGGAACTGGAGGTATCGAGCCGGCGCATGAGCGAGTTTCTCGCGACGCTCGCGCACGAGCTGCGCAATCCGCTCGCGCCTGTGCGCAACGCGGTCAGCGCGATGCAGCTTGCGCCGAACTCCGACCCGATGCTGCGTCAGTGCCGCGACGTGATCGACCGGCAGATCGGTCATCTGACCCGGCTCGTCGACGATCTGCTCGATATCGGACGCATTACGACGGGCAAGATCGAACTGCGCATGGCGCTGGTCGAAGTCCAGGACGTGGTCGCGCGCAGCGTCGAAGCCGCACGGCCGTTCACCGACGGGCGCGGGCAGACGATCAAGGTCGTGATGCCATCCACACCGCTCGTGGTGCGCGGCGATCTGACGCGGCTCGTGCAGGTCTTGCAGAACCTGTTGAACAACGCGTCGAAATTTTCGCCGAACGGCACGCAGATTTCGCTATACGTGTCGACCGAGCGGCGCGCGATCATCGTGCGCGTCAAAGATCAGGGACGCGGCATACCGGAGAGCGCGCTCGACTCGATCTTCGACCTCTTCATGCAGGAAGGTCATGCGCAGAATCCGACCGATACCGGCCTCGGTATCGGGCTGACGCTGTGCCGGTCGCTCGTCGAGCTGCACGGCGGCGCGATCCACGCGGCGAGCGCCGGCCGCGGGCACGGCAGCACATTCACCGTGCGTGTGCCGCTTGCAGCCGGTGCCGACGACACCCATGACGAGGTCGCGCCGCAGGCGGCAACGGCGGAATGCGCAGCGCTGCGCGTGCTCGTCGTCGACGACAACCGCGATTCGGCGGACAGTCTTGCGGTGCTGCTGGAGATGAAGGGCCACAGGGCGCGCGTCGCATACGACGGCGAAAGCGCGCTCGCGCTGGCGAAAGCCTTCTTGCCGCAACTGGTGCTCACGGACCTCGCGATGCCGAACGTGGATGGCTTTGGATTGCTGCGCGAGCTGCGCTCGAATCCGATGCTGTCGCTGACCCGTATCGTCGCGATGTCGGGCTTCGGTCAGGAGAGCGACCGCGATCAATCGCTCGCCGCGGGCTTCGATGCTCACCTTGTGAAACCGCTGGAAATCGCCGTATTGAACGAACTACTGGATAGCGCGTCGCGGCCCGTTTCAGATAACTAATATGACATTACCCGTACGATATTTCCCTACGTGTATTGCATCGATGGGTCGCTTAAATTAGGCATTATTCTTTAAATGCCGTTCTGAATTAGGAATATTTAAGATTAAA
The DNA here is from genome assembly GCA_036502945.1 of Paraburkholderia sp. Lineage (GTDB taxonomy): Bacteria > Pseudomonadota > Gammaproteobacteria > Burkholderiales > Burkholderiaceae > Paraburkholderia. The sequence goes on from DASXXR010000024.1 coordinate 4,841, forward strand.
AATCACAAGATAGGAAAACGGTTAGAAAAATAAGAGAAAAATAGCAATCGTCAGGTTTTTCGGGCTCTTCGCCCCTTTACTATCGGCTACTTTGTGCCTAGGATTAAGTTGCACTTTTTCCCGGACAAATGAATTGCGAAGTAAAACCGGTCGGTATCGCAGTTCAGATGCGATACCGAACGTTCCTACGATGTGCACTGCATTGAGCACGTTGGCAACACCTTAATTAAGCGTAATCAGAAAAAGTTGTTGAAATCGTCAGTGCATCAAGCGGCAGACGTGTCGTGCAACCGTCTCCCGCCGCCGCGTTGCCTGTGTGCAAACCGGCATCGCGTGTCATCGGCATCGCGTGTCATCCACGGGCAGGCACGCCGGATTGTCTTGTGCGAGCGTCGACGAGGAACGTAAGCCATGAACATTGCCGCTTTTGCCGTCACAGTCGCAGCATGCATCATCCGGCTGCCGATCCAGCATCGAAGCGTGGCGTCGAATGAGGCGCGTTCGCTCACCGATGTCCGGTCCGATTTCATGTCCGATCCAGTCACGCAGCGGTTCGCATCGCGCCCGGCGGGAGGTGGCGCGCATGGCCGGCCGCCGCGCGGTGCCGCCAGCGACGGCGCGCATCGTCAATACGGCGCACAACCCGGCGCACAATCCGGCAGTGCAACGCCGGATCCGTTCGCGCTTCGCTGCAGGCGTTGGCTCGAGCGCATCGCGGGTCTTGCGCGCCCCGCACGCCGCCGCTCGCGCGCGGCATCGAATCCATTCGACGCATTCGAATGGTCGCCGGTCGCGACCGTGGCCGTCGACCAGCACGGCCGCATCATGCAGGCCAACGAGCAGGCGGAAAAACTGTTCCAGTATCGGCACAGCGATCTGGTCGGCGCGCCGGTCGATCTTCTCGCGCCGAACCTGTGGAGCGGGACGCAGCCCGGCGCCCGTGCGGCACCGGTGCTCGCGGCGCCGATATCGCGTGATGCGCGCATGCCGGTGCGATCGTGCGACATGCGCGCGAAACGGCGCGACGGCAGCGAGTTTCCGGCCGAGATCGCGCTGAGCGAAATCCACTGGGGCAACGGCGCCGTGGCGCTGGCGTTCATTACCGACCGGACCGAGCGTGACGAGCTGCATCGCGACCGACAGGAACTCGCGCATCTCACCCGCGTATCGGCGCTCGGCGAACTTGCCGGTTCGCTCGCCCACGAGCTGAATCAGCCGTTGACGGCCATCCTCAGCAACGTTCAGGCCGCGCAACGCTTCATGGATCAAGATCCGACCGACCTCGCCGAAGTGCGCGAAATCCTGAAAGACGTTGTCGACGACAGCTGCCGCGCAAGCGAAGTGATTCGCCGCATCCGCGCGTTCGTCAAGAAAGAGGAACTCGAACTCGTCCGCCTCGACGTGGGCGGTGTGCTGCGCGACGTCGGGAAACTGGTGAACAGCGATGCGCTCGTGCGCGGCATCCATATGTCGGTGGACATCGACGACGACTTGCCGCCAGTGCGCGGCGACAAGGTTCAATTGCAACAGGTGATGCTCAACCTGTTGATCAATGCGTTCGACGCCGTCAGCGGTCGCGATGAGTTTGACCGTGTGGTCACGGCGTTTGCGGGTCTCGACCGCGACGGCATGATCCGCATCGCGGTACGCGATCGCGGGCACGGCCTGACCGGCGAGCGGCTCGACCGCATCTTCAAGCCGTTCGTTACATCGAAAGCGCAGGGGCTCGGGCTCGGGCTGTCGATCAGCCGTTCGATCGTGGAAATGCATCGCGGGCGGCTATGGGCCGAGAGCAACACCGATCAAGGCATGACGTTCTATGTCACCTTGCCGGCATCGAGCGGGCCGGAAACGGCGCGGCAATCGCGATGAACGAGCGCATCCCGCTGGTATATGTAGTCGACGACGAGGGTTGCGTGCGCCGCGCATTGACGCGGCTCATTCAGTCTGCCGGCTACCGGGTCGACGCATACGGATCCGCTCGCGAGTTCCTGGCTGGGATGCGGGCGAACCCGCATGCGGCGCCGTCGCCCGCATGCGCGGTGCTCGACGTGCAGATGCCGGATCTCAGCGGACTCGAATTGCAGCGCGAGCTGGACGCCTGCCTGCCGGTCATCTTCGTCACCGGGCATGGCGACATCGCGATGACGGTCGGCGCGATCAAGGCGGGTGCGGCGGATTTCCTGACGAAGCCCGTGCACGATGCGGACCTGTTGCGGGCGATCGAACTGGCGCTCGCCCGCTCCATCGAGACGTCGCAACAGAGGCGCGAACTGGACGAGTTGCGCACCCGGCTCGAGAGGCTGACGCCGCGCGAGCGCGAGGTCATGGATCTCGTCGTCATGGGTCGCCTGAACAAGCAGGTGGCGTGCGAACTCGGTACCGTCGAAAAAACGGTCAAGGCGCACCGCGCACGCGTGATGCAGAAAATGGAAGTCAATTCGCTTGCCGAACTGGTTCGCGTGGCCGACAAGGTCGCGCTTGCCGGCGTCGCGCGCAAACAGATACCGCAGTAACCTCCTCTCTCGCCGTGCAGTCTGCGCGGCACGACACCTCGCCGGCTGGCGTACGGGACCAGGGTCCAGATATCGCCGCAGCACGCCGCGACAGATCGACGCAACAGCGCGTTGCCTTCGACACCTTCTCCCGCCTCATAAAAGAAATTGGACCAAGGTCCAATTGTCATTGATCAGGATAACTTCCAATAATGGCGGCCTCCGACTTGCCCGCTTCGTAACGGCGGGTATCCACGCATGTCCGCGCGACGTATGAGTTCCTCCGCGACGTCGAGGCGGGAGTCCATAGCATCGCGGCAAAACGGGGTAACCATAATGAATCGATCGTTTCAGCGCGCGGCTCCTGTGCCGCGCGCCGCAACCCGCTGGTGCGGGTGCGCGCGCTGGTGGCTGCCGCTTGCCGCAGCCGCGTTGACAACCCTGAGCGGCTGCAGCAAGCCGCCCGCCGAGGCGCCGCGTCAGGCTGTCGAAGTGACTGTCGTGACGGTCGCACAGCAGGAAACGCCGGTGGATTTCGAGTACACCGCGCAAACGCAGAGTTCGCGCGAGGTCGAGATCCGCGCGCGCGTCGACGGCTTTCTCGATAAGCGCGTCTATATCGAAGGCGCACTGGTGCAGGCCGGGCAGACGATGTTCGTGATGGATCGCAAGCCATTCGAGGCGGCGCTGCAAACGGCGAAGGGCGCACTCGCGCAGCAGCAGGCCCGGCTTGTCGTGGCGAAAGCGAACCTCGCGCGTGTGGTGCCGCTGGCCGCGCAGAACGCGTTGAGCAAGAAAGATCTCGACGACGCAACCGGCAACGAGAAGGAAGCCGAGGCGGCGGTCATCGCGGCGAACGGGCAGGTGCAAACCGCCGAACTCAACCTGGGCTATGCGACGATCAAGTCGCCGCTGATGGGCTTGTCGAGTTACGCACGGCAGCAGGAAGGCAGCTACGTGACACCGACTCAAGGCGGACTTCTGACGTACGTGTATCAGCTCGACCCGATGTGGGTGAACTTCAGCATCTCCGAGAATGAACTGCTGAGCTTTCGCGAGCAGATCGCGAAAGGGCAGTTGCGCTTTCCGCCGAACAACCAGTTCGACGTCACGGTAGTGCAGGCGAACGGTTCAGCGTACCCCGAGCAAGGCCGTATCGATTTCACGAACCCGGCGTTCAGTTCGGAGACGGGCACGTTCCTCGTGCGCGCGGTGTTCGCGAATCCGAAGGGCACGTTGCGCCCTGGGCAGTTCGTGCGCGCGCATGTGTCGGGGGCAGTGCGTCCGAACGCGATTCTCGTGCCGCAGCGTGCGGTGCTGCAGGGCGCGAAGAGCCATTTCGTCTGGGTGCTCGACGGCGCGTCGAAGCCGCACCAGCGCGTCGTGGAGGTCGGCGAGTGGCATGGCGACGACTGGTTCGTCACGCAAGGGCTGCGCACCGGCGAACGGGTGGTCGTCGACGGCGCGATCCGTGTTTCTGCCGATTCGCAGATCAAGGTGGCAGGCACGCCTGACGCTTCGAACGGCAAGCGGCAGCCTGCGCCCGGCGCGGCGGCGGCTGCCTCGCCGCCGCACGTTCAGCAGCTTGCGCAACGTCCGTCCGACGGCAACGCGAGTCAGGTGAGCGGACCGAGCCGATGAATATTTCCCATTTCTGTATCGACCGGCCGATCTTCGCATCGGTCGTGTCGATCATCATCACGCTCGGCGGCGCGCTCGCGATGTTCGCGCTGCCCGTTGCCCAGTATCCGGACATCACGCCGCCGCAGATCACGATCTCCGCCAACTATCCGGGTGCAAGCGCGGACGTGGTCGCAAACAACGTCGCCGCGCCGATCGAACAGCAGGTCAACGGTGCGGACAACATGATTTACATGAGCTCGTCGAGCTCATCCACCGGCAATCTGACGGTCAACGCGTACTTCGAGATCGGCACGAACCCGGCGCTCGCGCAGGTCGACGTGCAGAATCGCGTCAACCTCGCGCTGCCGCAGCTGCCGCAGTCCGTGCAGACGCAGGGCATTCAGGTGCAGAAGAAGTCGTCGGCGTTCATGATGGTGATCGCGATCTATTCACCCACCGAGCGCTACGACGCGACCTACATCGCGAACTACGCGAATATTTATGTGCTCGATGCGTTAAAGCGCGTTCCTGGCGCGAACCAGTCGAGCATCTTCGGCACGCCGGACTACGCGATGCGGATCTGGCTGCGGCCCGACCGGATGGCGCAGCTCGGCATTACCGCGTCCGATGTGCAGAACGCCGTTGCCAACCAGAACCAGCAATATGCGGTCGGCCGCCTCGGCCAGTCGCCCACCGGCGGCACCGTCGAGCAGTCGTTCGCCGTTACCACGGCCGGCCGGCTGACCGAGCCGTCGGAGTTCGAGAACATCATCATCCGCGCGCAAAGCGGCGGCGCGGCGATCGTGCGGCTGAAAGACATCGGCCGTGCCGAACTCGGGCAAAAGGATTATTCGATCCGCAGCAAGTTCCAGGGCAAGCCGGCCACGGTGATCGCGGTCTATCAGCAGCCGGGCGCGAACGCGCTCGACGTGTCGAAGCAGGTGCGTGCGACGCTCGCTGAAATGAAGAAGTCGTTTCCTGAAGGCATCGACTACAGGATCGCGATGGACACGACAGAGTTCACGCGCGCGTCGATCTCGGACGTCGTGAAGACGTTCTTCGAAGCGGTTGCGCTCGTTGTGATCGTTGTGTTCGTGTTCCTGCAGAGCCTGCGTGCCACGTTGATTCCGGTGCTGGCGGTGCCGGTGTCGATCGTCGGCACGTTCATGGGAATGGCCGCGCTCGGCTTCTCGATCAACATGCTGACGCTGTTCGGCATGGTGCTCGCGATCGGTATCGTGGTGGACGATGCGATCGTCGTGATTGAAAACGTCGAGCGCAACATGACCGTCTTCAAGCTCGACCCGAAGGCGGCCGCCAAGAAGGCCATGGACGAAGTGGCGGGCCCGGTCGTCGCGATCGTGCTGGTGTTGTGTGCGGTGTTCGTGCCGGTGGCGTTTCTCGGCGGCATTACCGGCCAGATGTACAAGCAGTTCGCGATCACGATTGCGATTTCGGTCGTGATTTCCGGGCTCGTTGCGTTGACGCTCTCGCCGGCGCTCGCCGCGCTGCTGCTGAAGCCGGGCCATCACGAGAAGCGTGGTTTCTTCCGCTGGTTCGACGACCAGTTCGCGCGCATGACGGCGGGTTATACGCGCGCCGTGCGGCTCGTCATCAAACGCTCCGCCGTGGGTTTGCTGGTTTTCGCCGGCATGGTGGGGCTGGCTGTCCTGATGATGAGATCGGTCCCGACTGCGTTCCTGCCGCCCGAGGATCAGGGCTATCTGCTCGGCGCGGTGATCATGCCGGACTCGGCCAGCCTCGATCGCACCGGCGCCGCGTCGCAGAACGTGACCGACTATTTCATGAAGCAACCGGCGGTGGACAGCGTGACGGTGGTCGACGGCTACAGCCTGCTCGATAGCCAGACGAAGAACAATGCGTCCACATTCTTTGTCGGCATGAAGAGTTTCGACGAACGCTACTCGTTCGACAACATCTGGACCCAGAACGCGCGCGCGGTGCTGATCGACGCGTACAGGACGCTGTCGCAGGTGAAGGAGGGGATCATCGTGCCGCTGAACCCGCCGTCGATCCCAGGCCTCGGCACGACGGGCGGCACGGAGGTGTGGCTGCAGAGCAAGGGCGACGCGACCATCGATCAGCTCGCGGAAGTCGCGCGGGCATTCGTCGAAAAGGCGAAGCAGCGGCCCGAGCTGAGCGGGCTCACGTCGACCTTCAACGCGTCGTCGCAGCAAATGCGGGTGAGCGTGGACCGCGACAAGGCGGAGACGCTCGGCGTGCCCGTCGAATCCGTGTATAGCGCGATGCAGACGATGTTCGGCTCGCTGTACGTATCGCAGTTCAACCGCTCGAGCCGGCTGTGGCAGGTCATTTTGCAGGCGGAGCCGACGTACCGGTTAAAGCCCGAAGACCTCACGCAGGTGTTCGTGCGCAGCAAATCGAACAGCATGGTGCCGTTGAAATCGGTCGTGACTTACCAGTACGTGACGGGCCCGGACCTGATCACGCGCTTTAACAACTATCCGGCGGTCAAGGTCACGGCGAACCCGGCGCCCGGCTACAGCTCCGGGCAGGTCATGCGGGCGCTCGAGGAAATCGGCGCGCAGATGCCGTCGGGCTACGGCATTGCGTGGAGCGGCGAAGCGTATGAAGCGAAGCAGTCGGGCGGCACGTCGGCGCTCGTGTTCGTGTTCGGCCTTGTCATGGTGTTCCTGATTCTGGCCGCGCAATACGAGAAGTGGAGTCTGCCGGTCGGGGTGCTGATGGCGGTGCCGTTCGCGCTGTTCGGCGCCTTGCTCGCCATCATGCTGCGCGGTCTGAACAACGACGTCTACTTCCAGATCGGCCTGACGATGCTGGTGGCGCTGGCGGCGAAGAACGCCATCCTGATCTTCGAGTTCGCGGTGCTGAACCGCGCGAGCGGCAAGTCGGTGTTCGAGGCGACGATGACCGCTGCAGAAGAACGGCTGCGCCCGATCGTGATGACGTCGCTCGCGTTCATTCTCGGCTGCGTGCCGCTCGCGATCGCGACGGGCGCCTCGGCGAACAGCCGGCATTCGATCGGTACCGGCGTGATCGGCGGGATGCTCGGCGCGACGGCGGTCGCGGTGTTCTTCATCCCGATGTTCTTTTATGTGCTGGAGACGATGTCGGAAAAGCGCGGCGGCGGCAAGAAGACGCCGGGCGCTGTGCCGATGCCGCCGGAGGTCGCCGAGGCTGGCGGGCGCGGCGGTTCTGCAGGCGCGCAGGTCACGCGTTCCGCACGTCGCGAGGATCAGTGATATGCGCCTTTCGATCCGCACTCTTAGCGCGCTATCCGCCGTCGTCTTCGGCTTGAGCGGCTGTCTGCTCGGCCCGAACTACCAGCGCCCGGCCGTCGACACGCCACAGTCGTTCCGTTTCCCGGACAACGAGGCGTCGGACCTTGTGAACGCCGAATGGTGGAAGCAGTTCGACGATCCGGTGCTGAACGATCTCATCGTCGCCGCGCTTGCCGGGAACAAGGACGTGAAGATCGCCGCGGCACGCGTCGACCAGTTTCTCGGCCAGTTCTGGAGCACGCGCTCGCAGCTGCTTCCGCAAGCGTCTGCGGGTTTCGACGCGGCGCGCCAGCGCGCCACGCAAGCAGGGCCGACGCCGGTGTTTTCGAACGCCGGCCCGATCTTCAATGACTTCCAGGGGTCGCTGGCCGCGTCGTGGGAAATCGATCTGTTCGGCCGCAACCGCAGATTGACCGAATCCGCGCGAGCCAATCTCCTCGCAACCGAAGAGGGCCGCCGCGCGACCATTCTGTCGCTGGTGGCTTCGGTGGCGTCGTCGTACATCACGCTGCTGAGTCTCGACCGGCAACTGGAGATTGCGAAGGCGACGACCGCGAGCCGCGCGGAGTCGGTCCACGTGTTCCAGCTGCGCTTCTCGGGCGGCGAGGTGTCGCAGATGGAGCTGGCGCAGAGCCAGTCCGAATACGAGGCGTCGCGGGCCACCATCCCGCAGCTCGAGACGCAGATCGCGCAGCAGGAAGACGCGCTGTCTGTGCTGCTCGGGCGCAATCCGGGGCCGATCCTGCGGGGCCGCGACCTGGCTGCGCTCCATACGCCGGCGGTGCCCGCCGGACTGCCGTCCGAACTGCTCGAGCGGCGTCCCGATCTGCGTCAGGCCGAGCAAAGCCTGATCGCGGCCAATGCGCTGATCGGCGCCGCACGCGCGCTGTATTTCCCGTCCATTTCGCTGACCAGTTTGATTGGCACCGAGAGTGGGCAGTTCTCGAGGCTGTTTGCCGGGCCGGGCCGCGTATGGGCGTTTGCCGGTTCGTTCGCGCAGCCGGTCTTCACCGGCGGCAACATCGCCGGGCAGGTGAAGCAAGCGCAAGCGCAACAGCAGGAGGCCCTGCTGTCGTACCAGAAGGCGATTCAGGTCGCGTTCCAGGAAGTCGACGATGCGCTGATCGTGTCGCAGAAACGGCGCGAGCAGCTCGGCATTCTGGAACGCCAGGTCGACGCGTTGCGCACTTACTCGCGGATGGCACGGCTGCGCTACGAAGGCGGCTATACGAGCTACATCGAAGTGCTCGATGCCGAGCGCAGTCTGTTCAACGCGGAATTGAGCCATACGCAGACGAAGGCGGCGGTGTTCACGTCGTACGTCGCGCTGTACAAGTCGATGGGTGGTGGCTGGGTGGTCGATGCGGAAAAGCTCGCGACGCAACCAGCAGAAACGGCAACGGAGTCGCGCCGCGCGCCTCCATGAGCCGTGACATCGCGGCGGCCATCCGGAGCGCGCAGGCCGCCGTGCTAGGCCTTTCCGGCTGAGCGCTCGACGAGCCGCCGAAGCTCATGCAGCGGCGCCCAACCCTTTCGAGGTGGACCATCCCCATGAAAAGCCTGCTTCTTCACATGGTCGTGTTCCTCGCCGCGGCGTTGTTCGCCGTGCCGCTGTCAATCCGGCTCGGCTTCGGGTCCGTGCTTGGCTATCTGCTGGCCGGTGTGCTGATCGGCCCGTCGGTCATGAGGCTCGTGACCGACGTCGACGCGATCCTGCATTTTTCGGAGCTCGGCATCGTGCTGATGATGTTCGTCATCGGGCTCGAAATGCACGTGACCCGGCTGTGGGCGATGCGCCGCACGATCTTCGGCTACGGCGGCATTCAGATGGCGCTGTGTGCGGGGCTTCTGACGACGATTTTTCTCGCGTTCGGCTCGCCGTGGCGCGTCGCGCTGACGGCCGGTCTTGCGCTTTCGCTTTCGTCGACCGCCATGGCGATCGCCGAACTGCAGCAGCGCGGGCAGATGAACACGCAGGTCGGCGAGACCGCGTTCGGGATCTTGCTGTTTCAGGATCTGGCCGCGCTTCCGCTCGTCGCGCTATTGCCGCTGCTGAGTCCCATCGACACCGACCCGGGCGCGCAGGCGAACTGGCTCGCGGCCGCCAAAGCGCTGGCGATGCTGGCGGCGGTCGTGCTGGCCGGCCGTCTGCTGCTGCGCCACGGGCTGCGCATCGTGTCGCGCACCGGCGCACCGGAAATCTTCACCGCATTTGCGCTGCTGTGGGTGATCGGCGTCGCGCTGCTGTTTCGCAGCGTGCATCTGTCGATGTCGCTGGGCGCGTTCGTCGCCGGCGTGCTGCTGGCCGATTCCGGCTATCGCGAAGAGATCGAGACCGACATCGCGCCGTTCAAGGGGCTGTTGCTGGGGCTCTTTTTCATTGCGGTCGGCATGTCGATCGACTTCGGCGTGCTGGTCCAGGAAACGCGACGCGTGCTCGTGCTCGTCTGCGCAATTGTCGGGATCAAGGCGGCCGCGCTGTGGATCCTCGCGCGCCGCTTCGGCGTGCCCGGCGAGCAGCGGATGTACTTCGCGCTGCTGCTGTCGCAGGGCGGCGAATTCGCGTTCGTGGTGATGTCGTCGGCGTTGGCGGTGCGTGTCGTCGACCATCGGGCGTCGTCGATCGTGACGCTCGCAGTCGTGCTGTCGATGGTCACGACGCCGCTGCTGCTGATGCCGTGCCGCCGCCTGCTGCGGCCCGCGCCCGCACCCGCGCCTGTACCCGATGACGTCGACGCGCCCGGCTAACGAAGCTACCGAAGCCAACGCATGCAGCGGCGCTTCTCAGCGCGCGCGGCGCCGTCGGCAGAGCCATGCACAGCGCACCCACGACACCGCCCGGGCGAGCGGCGCGAAAATGCTGCGCGGGCAGACTCTGTACAATGGCCTATCGACAACCGGGTGACGGCCGCCGCGCGACCCGCGGCGCCCGCTTCCGATCCTCCGCACATGGCCATTACCTACAAGACTCCTGACGACATCGCGCGGTTGCGCATCTCCGGCCGCCTCGCGGCCGACGTGCTGGCGATGATCGGCGAACACGTGAAGCCCGGCGTCTCGACCGACGATCTCGACGCGCTGTGCCGCGACTACATCGTGAACACGCAGCAGGCCATTGCCGCGAACATCGGCTACATGGGCTTTCCGAAAACCGTCTGCACGTCGGTGAACGCCGTCGTGTGCCACGGCATTCCGGACCGCAACGAAGTTCTCAAGGACGGCGACATCATCAACATCGACGTCGCAGTGATCAAGGACGGTTATTTCGGCGACACGAGCCGCATGTACACCGTCGGCGAGCCGAGCCCGGTCGCGCGGCAATTGATCGACACCACGTACGAAGCGATGGTGGCGGGCATTCGTCAGGTGAAGCCCGGCGCGACGCTCGGCGACGTCGGCCATGCGATTCAGAAAACCGCGCAGCGCGACGGTTTTTCGATCGTGCGCGACTACTGCGGCCACGGCATCGGCAAGGTCTATCACGAAGACCCGCAGGTGCTGCATTACGGACAGCCGGGGCAGGGCCTGCGCCTGAAGCCGGGCATGGTGTTCACGATCGAGCCGATGGTCAATGCGGGCCGTGCCGGCACGATGGTCATGCGCGATGGCTGGACCGTGGTCACGAAAGACAGGTCGTTGTCCGCGCAATGGGAACATATGCTCGCCGTCACCGACGACGGCTTCGAGCTGCTCACGCCCTGGCCCGACGGCACAGGCCGCTACGAGACGCCGTGAGCATTCGGCATCCTGCCCGGCGCGTACCGGCAGTCAAAATAGCGCAAAATAAGGATTTGACTCATACGCCGGTTCGGTTAGGCTATCCCTTGCTGCTTAAAGGGTGCGATTGGCTTTTGGCGATTTTTGCGTTTTCAGGCTCGGCATTGGACTGGGTTCGGGGTTGGGTTTGGGGCTTTAACGTCCGGGGATCAACGTCTGCATGAGTCCGTCACTCACCGTTCGGCGCATCGTCGCTCATCAGGGCGCAGTTTTCCGCGAACTCCGTACCGCATCGTTACGAGAGGCGCCTTATGCATTCGGCGACACGCTTGAAGACACGTTGTCCGCGGACGCCGCCATATTCGACGCGAAAGCCGCGCTCAACGCGGCATCCACTACTTCCACGACTTTCATTCTTTACACCGAAGGCCATCCCGCCGGGGTGATCGACGCGTGTTTCGTCGATACGCCGGTGCGCCGCGCGTTTGTAGGCGAGCTGTGGGTCGCGCCGGCCGTACGGCATCTGCGCGGCGGCGAACTGCTCGTCAACACAGCGAGCGAGTGGCTCGCACACGGCGGCGCCAACGATATCCACGCGTGGGTCGCCGACAGCAACCGCAACGCAATGCGCTTTTACGAGCGCCTCGGCTTCGGCCCGGCGGGCGAGCATCAGCCGACTGCGCGTGCCACCGGGCAATGGCAAACGCTGCTGGTGCGCCACGTGAGCCCGGCGTCGCAGCACGCGCCGCGTACGCCGGCCCCACCGGCTCCGCCCGTCGGATGACGCGTGATGCGCGTCGCGTGTCGCGCGCGGCGTTTCCGTCGCTGTTCCGTCGCAGTTCCTTCGATACGTCTTCCATCCGCAACGCTACCGCTCGTCAAGCACGCCGCTTTTCTCGCGTGCGTGCCGTTTATCGGCGAAAAAGTTCGCCGCGCGCCAGGACGCCTGTAAAATACGCAAAAATTTTTACCGAACGCTATGTCGCCCAAGAAATCGCCATTTTTTGAACTGCGCAGTGGTGCGGTCGACACGCTTCTGTTCGTCGTCAAAACCACCGACCTCGACGCAATGCGTGCCGAACTGACACGGCGCTTCGAGGCGACGCCCGAATTCTTCGCCAACGACGTCGTTGCTATCGACGTGCGCCGCCTTGCGAAAAGCGAACGGGTGCCGCTTGCCGACATCGCACAACTGCTCGACAGTGTGCGGATGCGCCCGATCGGCGTCGTCGCCGACAGCGGGCAGCATGACTGGGTGACCAAAGGCGGCTTGCCGCTGCTCGAAGCACGCGACCACCGCCCGAACGCGAAGTCTGCGGCAAGCGAAGATGCGTCGGAACCGGCCACCGGCGTTGCGGCGGCAGAAACGGCACCGGCATCGGCCGGCGCGGAATCTCAGGTTGCTGCTGCTTTACAGCCTGCTTCGCAGCCCGCCGAGCCCGTGCGAATCGGCACGTCGTCGCAGACGATGGTGGTCGACAAGCCGCTGCGCTCCGGCCAGCGCATCTACGCAAAGGGCGATCTCGTCGTGCTCGGCCTCGTAAGCCACGGCGCGGAAATCATCGCGGAAGGCAACATTCATATCTATGCGCCGCTGCGCGGCCGCGCGCTTGCCGGCGTGCACGGCAATCACGACGCGCGCATTTTCTGTACCTGTCTCGAGCCGGAACTGATCTCGATCGCGGGCATCTATCGGACGACCGAAAACCCGCTGCCGCCCGACGTGCTCGGCAAGCCGGTGCAGATCTGGCTCGACGAAGAAAAGCTGATGATCGAACCATTGCGGCTCACGTGATGCGGGCGCTGGCGCAGCACGAAGGAAGCAAAAAGCGCAGCCGCGCTCAGATTGACGCCGGACTCATTTGACGAAATTGACGAACACAGGGTAAAGGGTAATGGCAAAAATCATAGTGGTGACGTCGGGCAAGGGTGGCGTGGGTAAGACGACCACGAGCGCGAGTTTCGCATCGGCTCTCGCGTTGCGCGGGACCAAGACGGCCGTGATCGACTTCGACGTCGGCCTGCGCAATCTCGACCTCATCATGGGCTGCGAGCGCCGCGTCGTGTACGACCTGATCAACGTGATCCAGGGCGAAGCCAACCTGAACCAGGCGCTGATCAAAGACAAGAAGTGCGACAACCTGTTCATCCTGCCGGCCTCGCAGACGCGCGATAAAGACGCGCTCACGATGGAAGGCGTCGAAAAGATCATCAACGACCTGATCGCGATGAACTTCGAGTACATCGTGTGCGACTCGCCGGCCGGCATCGAATCGGGCGCGCTGCTCGCGATGCACTTCGCCGACGAGGCGCTGATCGTGACGAATCCGGAAGTGTCGTCGGTGCGCGACTCGGATCGCATTCTGGGCATTCTGTCGTCGAAGACGAAGCGCGCGATCGAAGGCAAGGAGCCGATCAAGGAACATCTGCTGATTACGCGGTACAACCCGAAGCGTGTCAGCGAAGGCGAGATGCTGTCGCTCACCGATATCCAGGAAATCCTGCGCATCGATCTGATCGGCGTGATTCCGGAATCGGAAGCCGTGCTGCATGCGTCGAACCAGGGGTTGCCGGCGGTGCACCTCGAAGGCACCGATGTGGCCGAAGCCTATAAAGACGTCGTGTCGCGTTTCCTCGGCGAACAGAAGTCGCTTCGCTTTACCGATTACCAGAAGCCGGGCCTGCTGCAGCGCCTCTTCGGCACCAAGTAAGGGAGGCGCCTCGTATGTCCATTCTTAAGTTTTTGCTGGGCGAGAAGAAGAAATCCGCGTCGGTAGCGAAGGAACGCCTGCAGTTGATCATCGCGCACGAACGGGCTGGCAACCACGCCCCCGCCGATTATCTGCCCGCGTTGCAACGTGAACTCGTCGCCGTGATTTCGAAGTACGTCAAAATCTCCGACAACGATATCCGCGTCAATCTGGAACGCCACGACGATCTCGAAGTGCTCGAGGTCAAGATCGAGATTCCGCAGGCCTGACGCGCTGCGCGCTTTGCGTATCAAGCGCTGTTTTTTGTTCTGAGCGAGCCGCGTGCCGTCATCTCGGCGGCGCGTCGGTGGCTTCGTCGTTGCGGACCGCCTCGGTGGGCGGCTCGGGCACCTCGGGCGCTGGCGCTGGTTGTGGCGGCGGCGCCATGTAGCGCGCCGCAAGCGATTCATACAGCGGCGGCGTGAATAAGCGCGACACCCGGCTCGCGACCAGTGCAGTCGCCATTAGCGAAATGACGAGCGCGTGGCCGTTGATCATCTCCATCACGATCACAAACGACGTGATCGGCGATTGCGTGACGGCCGCCATATAACCGACCATCGCGAGCGCGATCAGCATTTGCAGTTGTATGTCACCGAAGAGGCTATGCAGCACGTTGCCGAAGCCCGCGCCGATCGACAGCGACGGCGCGAAAATGCCGCCCGGGATGCCCGGCAGGTACGAGCCGATCATCGACACCATCTTCAGGAGCGGATAGAACATCGACAACTGCTCGCGCCCGTCGAGCAGGCCGCGCGCTTCCGCGTAACCGCTGCCGAACGTGGCGCCGCCTGAAATCAGGCCGACGAGCGCGATCGCCAATCCGCACAGTGCGGCGAATACGATGGGGTGCTCCGCCTGCAGCTTGCGCAGCGGCGCGGGAATCCAGCGCGCGGTGTTGAGCAGCAGCCAGCCGAAAATACCGCCCGCGATGCCGGTCACCACCGCTGTGAGCAGCACCGCAACCGCGGTCAGTTTCGGAAAATGTGCGCCGATGTCGATCGTGCCGAAGTAGGTGTAGTTGCCGTTCAGCCCAAGCGCGATGACGCCAGCGATGATGATGGCGGTGATCAGCACGCCGCTGGTGCGCGCTTCGAAGCTGCGCGTCAACTCCTCGATGGCGAACACGATGCCGGCGAGCGGCGTGTTGAACGCGGCCGACAAGCCCGCCGCGGCGCCCGCCAGCACCAGTTGCCGCTCGATC
>DASXXR010000025.1:0-10027 GCA_036502945.1 Paraburkholderia sp.
CCGCGCTTGAACGCGATCACCGGCGTGCCGCACGCCATCGCTTCGATCATCACCAGACCGAACGGCTCCGGCCAGTCGATCGGGAACAGCAGCGCGTGCGCGTTACCGAGGAATTCGGTCTTCTCCGATTCGCTGATTTCGCCGATGTATTCGACGTGCGGCAGCGACATCAGCGGCTTGATCACTTCTTCGTAGTAGGCGCGATCGGCCTTGTCGAGCTTCGCCGCGACCTTGATCGGCATGCCCGCTTGCCCGGCGATGCGGATGGCCGTGTCGAGGCGCTTTTCCGGCGAAATCCGGCCAAGGAACGCGAGGTAGCCAGGCTTCACGTCCGGAATCGGCTTCAGCAGGTTTTCCGGCAGGCCGTGGTAGACGGTCGACAGCCAGTTCGCCTGCCCGAGCGGCTGGCGCTGGTTGTCCGAGATCGACACCACCGGCACGTCGTTGAACGTGTTGAAGACCGGCTGCAGTTCGGGCAGGTCGAGACGGCCGTGCAGCGTAGTCAGGAACGGCACCGGCTGGCGCGTGAACAGCGAGAACGGGTAGTAGTCGATGTGGAAGTGCAGCACGTCGAATTCTTCCGCGCGACGGCGCACTTCCTCGAGCAGCAACATGTGCGGAGCCATCGTGTCGCGGATCGTCGGATCGAGGCGCAGGGCCTGCGGCCAGAACGCTTCGAGCTTGGCCGACGTTTGCGAATCGCCACTCGCGAAGAGCGTCACGTCGTGTCCCAGTTCGACCAGTGCTTCCGTCAGATAGGACACAACCCGTTCCGTGCCGCCGTACAGCTTGGGCGGAACCGCCTCATGCAACGGAGCGATTTGAGCGATTCGCATGGTGGACAACTCCTCGTAAAAGATCAGGCAAAAATACTGCGGTTTGTAAAAGCGACTCGCGTGCTCTCCAGGATTGCATGACCGGTCGCGCCGCCATGCGCCTGCTACTTTCGGGAAATCCTGCGATGGACCGCCTGGCAAGGACGCCAGGACCGGCCGTGATCACCCACTCACTGCATCGCCGTTAAACGCTTTGGACGCGCAATCGTTGACAATGTGTCAGTCTTCCCGGCTGACGGCGAATGCATTATCGGTGCCAGCCAGCCTGTACGGCCCGCAGATTTCAAAGTCTTTACGTTGTTACAAAGCCGAAACACTTTGTAAACCCTTGTTTTCTAAGACAGTTCTACATTGGGAACCTGCAGCGGCACGAGCCTTGTGAAGCAGGCTTCCAGCCACGCTTCGCTCCGCACTTCGGTTCTGTCGACATTATTTCGCGGCCCGAAGGTGACCTTGCAGGCCTTTTTTCTGCTGGGGACACTGCGTCTGACACGCCCGCGCGGTGCACCATCGGACACTTGAATGCAATTCGTAATTATATCCCGAAAAAAAAGCAATTCGCACGAACCCGCGAAGGCGCAGGGAGTCCAGCAGACATGTGTGGCGCCAGCATGTCTTGAAATGAATCGCGCGCCGATGTACCGCAGTTCGATTTTCCGCGGCGCGAAATGGCTTTTGCATGTTTACAATGCGGAACCTACGCTGTGTTACGAGGCCTCCCGTGACCGATGAGCTAACCCGACTTCATACGACCACACGCACAATTGGAACATCTCACCATTGCCCAGCGTAATGCCCACAACGCAAAGCTCGCGAGCTATGCGCACCGGCCGCTTGCGTTCCTTTTTCGCTTCATCCGCCGCCATCCGGTCGCCCATCTGATCGTCCTGTGCAGTGTGTTCGCCGCGGTCGGCTGCGCGCTCGCTTCGCAATACGCCATCAAACATCTGATCGACGTGCTCGGCACGGGCCGGCACCATCCTGGTCCGCTGTGGGGCGCGTTTGCGATCCTTGTCGGTTTGATCGCCGCGGACAACCTGCTGTGGCGGGTCGGCGGCTGGTTTGCCGCGCATACGTTCGTCGCCGTCACGGGCGACCTGCGCCGCGACCTGTTTCAGTATCTGAGCGGTCATTCACCCACGTACTACGCTGAAAAGCAGCCCGGCATGCTCGCAAGCCGGATCACGGCGACGTCGAACGCGGTCTACACGGCCGAAAACACCAGCGCCTGGAATGTGCTGCCGCCGTGCATCGCCGTGATCGGCGCGATCGTGATGATCGTTACGGTGAATCCGGTGATGGCCGGCGCCCTGCTGACCTGCTCGGCGATCCTCGCCGTCGTGCTGTACAAGCTCGCCGGCCGCGGTTCGGCACGCCACCAGAATTTTGCGACGAAGGCCGCGTCGGTCGACGGCGAACTCGTCGACGTGATCAGCAACATGGGCCTCGTGCGCGCGTTCGGTATGACGTTTCGCGAGCAGAAACGCTTCGGCGCGACCGTCAAGGCGGAAATGGACGCCCGCCAGAAAAGTCTGCTGTATCTGGAACGGCTGCGGCTGCTGCACGCGGTGATTACCGCGCTGCTGTCGGCCGGGTTGCTCGGCTGGGCGTTGTGGCTGTGGGACCACGGCCGGGCGACATCCGGCGACATCGTGCTCGTCAGTTCGCTCGGCTTCACGATCCTGCATGGCACGCGCGACCTGGCCGTCGCGCTCGTCGACGTCACACAGCACGTCGCGCGTCTTGCCGAGGCCGTGAGGACGCTGCTCGAACCGCACGGCATGCCGGACCGCTCGGACGCCACCGAACTCGTGCCGCAAGGCGGCCGCGTCACGTTCGAGCACGTGACCTTCGCGTACCCGCGCCGCCGTCCGATCCTCGACCGTTTCGATCTGAATATCGAGCCTGGCCAGCGCGTCGGGCTGATCGGCAAGTCGGGCGCGGGCAAGTCCACGGTGCTTGCGCTGCTGCAGCGGTTCTATGAAACGCAGGGCGGCCAGATCAAGATCGATGGACAGGATATCGCCGCGGTCTCGCAGGAAAGCCTGCGCCACGCGATCGCGCTCGTCCCGCAGGATATTTCGCTGTTCCATCGCTCGGTCTATGAAAACATCGCGTATGGCCGGCCCGAAGCGTCGCGCGAAGAAGTGGTCGCCGCCGCCCGCGAGGCACGCTGCTCGGACTTTATCGAAGCGATGCCGGACGGCTACGACACGATCGTCGGCGACCGCGGCGTGAAGCTGTCCGGCGGACAGCGGCAGCGCATCGCGATCGCGCGCGCGATTCTCAAGAACGCGCCGATCCTGCTGCTCGACGAAGCGACGTCCGCGCTCGACAGCTCATCGGAAGAAGCGATCCAGAAGGCGCTCGACCGGCTGATGGTGGGCCGCACGGTGATTGCAATCGCGCACCGGCTGTCGACGCTGCACACCTTCGACCGAATCATCGTGATGAGCACGGGCAAGGTCATCGACGACGGCAGCCCCGAAGAGCTGCGCAATCGTCCGGGCCTGTATCGCGATCTGCTCGCGAAGCAGTTCGGCAAGACGACCACGCTGCATGTCGGCGGCAAGAAGCTCGACGAACAGCATGTCGCGTAGTTAGGGTTCAGCGTTGAGCGTTTAGCGCCCACCGCGCGCGACAGACAAAAAAATGCCGCTTCGAATGATGTTCGAAGCGGCATTTCTGTTTGCGCGAAGCGGGCGCCCGGGGTTCGGGCGCTCGCGCGCTAACCCACCGCGTGAGCGCGCGCCCGATGCGCGTCGCCATCCGCATGCGCGTGCGGCTCCATCTGCTGCAAGTCGCGCATGAAGTTGTCGCGCCATACGGAGACATTGTTCTCGCGCAGCTGCGCCATCATGTCCCGGTGCCGCGCCTGGCGCTCGGCGAGCGGCATCGACAGCGCGGTGGCAAGCGCGTCGGCCATATCGTCGATATCGACCGGATTCACGATCAACGCGCCGGTCAGTTCCTGCGCCGCGCCCGCAAAGCGCGACAGCACCAGCACGCCAGGATCGGCGGGATCCTGCGCGGACACGAATTCTTTTGCGACCAGATTCATCCCGTCGCGCAGCGGCGTCACATAGCCGACGTGCGCGGTGCGAAACAGCGCGGCCAGCACCGACCGCTCGTATTGCCGATGGATATACAGGATCGGCGCCCAGTCGAGCTCCGCGAAACGGCCATTGATGCGGCCCGACTCGCCTTCCAGCTGCAGACGGATTTCCTGGTACGCGTGCATGTCGGCGCGCGTCGGCGGCGCGATCTGCAGGAACGACACCTTGTTGCGCTGCGCCGGCGCTTGATCGAGCAGCCGCTCGAACGCGCGAAACCGTTCGACGAGGCCCTTCGAATAATCGAGCCGGTCGACGCTCATGATTAGCTTGCGCGTATGCAGCGTCGCCTTCATCGTGCGCACCGGCTTGCCGCGCTCGCCGGCTTTCGCGAGTTCGGCGATCTCGTCCGGATAGACGCCGATCGGATACGCGGCCGCGCGCAGCGTTCGGCCAAAGGCGTGGATCGTGGTCGGACAGGCTGCCATCGCCGGCAACGCGTCGACCGTGCCGTCCGCTTCGTGAACGATGTAGTCGCAAAACGCGCGCAGGTCGGGCTTTGTCTGGAAGCCGAGCAGATCGAACGAACACAGCGCCTCGACCAGCGCGCGATGCGGCGGTACCGCGAGCAGCACCTGCGAAGCGGGAAACGGAATATGCAGGAAGAAACCGATGCGGTTCGTCACGCCCGCCGCGCGCAGCGCCTGCGCGAACGGAATCAGATGGTAGTCGTGGACCCAGATCACGTCGTCGGCGCGCAGCAGCGGCACCAGTTGCTGCGCGAGCCACGCGTTCACACGGCAATATCCTTCGAAGTCGTGCCGGTCGTATTGCAGCAGATCGGCGCGGTAGTGAAACGCGGGCCACAGCGTCGCATTCGAAAAGCCCCGGTAGTACTGGTCGTAGTCGCGCCGCACGAGGCCGATCGTCGCGAACGTCACCGGCCCGCGTTCTTCGACGCTGATCTGCGGCTGCCCCGAGGCGAGCACGTCGCCGCTCCAGCCGAACCACATGCCGCCGGTTTCCTTCAGCGCGTCATAGACGCCGACCGCAAGGCCGCCCGCCGCGGGGCCGCCTTCGGAGATCGGCGCGACACGATTCGATACGATAATCAGCCGGCTCATGACGCGCGGTTCCTGTATTGAAGATGACGCAAGCCCGCCCCGCGCGGCGATGCGTTCGACGGACGAATCATGCGCCGCGCGCCGCCGCGACAACCGCTGCGAGCCATTCATGCAATGCGCTCACCGAAGCGACGCGCGTGCGGGCGATCGTATCGCCGCCGCCGACCTTGATCGACACGCCGCCCAGCTCATTGACGACGACAAAGCCTTTCTCGTCGGTCAGATCGTCGCCGGCGAACACCGGCTTGCGGCCCGCGAACGGCGGTTCGTCGAGGAACGCGCGCAGCGCGCGGCCTTTGTCGACGTCCTTCGGCTTGATTTCGTAGACCATCTTGCCCGGCTGCAGCACGTACGAGCCGGGATAGTCGGCGACCAGCCGCGCGGTGGCCGCGCGCGCAACCGGCTCGCGGTCCGGCGCATTGCGGTAGTGCAGCGCGAGCGACGCGCCCTTGATTTCAAGCAGCATGCCCGGATTCGTGTTGACGACCCCGGCGAGCACCTGCTCCATGCGCAGCAGCCGGTCGTCGTTGAAGCCGACGCGCTGCGTGTCGCCGTTCGCATCGCGCCGCTCGGCGCCGTGCAGCCCCGCGACCGGCAGGTCGGGCATGCCGAGAAACGCATCGATGCTGTCGATGCCGCGCCCCGACACGATCGCGACCGCGCCGTTCGTCAGGTCGCGCAACTCCGCGAGCAGCGCGACGATGTCGGGCTGCACGAGTACGCCATCGGGCGTCGGCGCAAGCTCGACGAGCGTGCCGTCGAAGTCGAAGAAGAAGGCGTTCTCCGTTGGAGATAGGACAGCAGAAGGTGCTTGCATCGTTTATCTTGCCTTTCAGCTGCTTTCAGCTGGAAAAGTGTGCGCATCTTACCGCGCATCGGTCGATTTTTCGAGAGACCTAAGACTGTTAGCGACAGCAACGAGGCTGTCCAACGCGTCGAGCGCCGCATTTCGTTCAAAAACGGAACAATCGGACTTCACATCGCTTTCGGCGCGCTGCGGCAGATTGCCTCGCTTGCCCCGCGATTCGGCCACGGCGCAACGCCGCACGAAGTTTTGCGCTAGAGTCACAGCCACTGCCGCGAACTGCATTGTTGCCCATTTGCATCGAAAGCGCGATTGCGCGTCGGATCGCCGTTTGCTTGTCCGTGCCTTTCGCTTGTCCGTATGTATCAAATCGAGTCATTGGTACTGCCTTTGTTCCCTGGAATTTCCCTCCGGCGTTCGCGCGCAGGCGCTTCATCCGACGCGCCACAGCAGCGCCCTTCGATTCCGCTACGAGCAACGCACACGGCACGCCCGGTGCTGCTGCAGATAGCGGCGCTGGCCGTCGCGCTCGGCATGGCCGGCGCGCTCGCGGGCTGTTCGCATGATGAAACGCCGTGGAAACTGACCAATGTGTCGGGCCATCTGCCGGACCTCGATTTTTCATTGACCGGCGACGACGGCAAGCCCGTCACCGGCAACACGTTCAAAGGCCGCACGTCGCTCGTGTACTTTGGTTATACGCACTGCCCGGACGTCTGCCCGGAAACGATGGCGCGGCTGCTGCAGGTAATCGGCAAGCTCGGACCGGACGCGCAGCAGGTGCGCATTCTGTTCATCACCGTCGACCCCGCACGCGATACGCCACGCGCGTTGCGCGACTACGTCGGCGCATTCGACGCGCAGCATGCGCGCGGCCTCACCGGCAGCAGCCAGCAGATCGAGGCGCTCGCGAAGCGCTACCGCGTCGCGTATCAAATGGAAAAGCGCGATCCGCGCGGAGACTACGAGGTTACGCACAGTTCCGCCGTTTATATCTTCGATTCGCAAGGCCATGCCCGGCTGCTCGCCACCGACCACGACACGCCCGACGACATCGCCCGTGATCTGCGCCGTATCATTGAAGCCCATACCTGACGTTTTCGAACCGCACCCATGACCAACCCAATGAAACCGATCGGCACCGTTCATGCGTTTGGCTGCGCGCTCGCAGTGGCGCTTATGCTTGCCGGCGGCGCACCGGCTTACGCGGCCGGCGCCGCGCAGGCGGTGGTGGTGAAGAACGCGTGGGTCCGCTGGCTGCCAAGCAATCTTCCCGCGGCGGGCTACGCGACGCTGACCAACACCAGCGACAAGCCAATCGATCTCGTCGATATTTCCAGCGCCGACTACGGCAGCGCGATGCTGCATCAAACGGTATCGAACGGTTCGACGCAGCAGATGATCATGGTCGACAAACTCACGGTGCCCGCGCATGGCGACGTGCACATCGCGCCCGGCGGCTATCACGTGATGCTCGAAGACGCCAAGCACAAGATCGCACCGGGCGACACCGTGCACCTGAAGCTGCATTTCTCCGACGGTGAAACGATCGACACCGCGTTTCCCGTCAAATCCCCCGCGCAAACGAACTGAAGCCGCACGATGAACCTGCTCTACTGGCTCGAACCCTGGGAGCCGTCGCCGACCGTTGTGATCGTGATGCTCGTGGCCGCGCTGCTGTTTGCGCGCGGCGTGCGCAAGGCGAAGGTTTCGGTGAAGCGGCAGCTGTCGTTCTGGTTCGGGCTCACGGCGCTGTATGTGGCGCTGCATACGCGGCTCGATTACTTCTTCGAGCATGAGTTCTTCATGCATCGCGCGCAGCATCTGGTGCTGCATCATCTCGGGCCGTTCTTCATCGCCCTCTCCTATCCAGGCGCCGCGCTGCGCGCGGGCATTCCGTTCGGCTGGCGGCAACGCTACGTGCGGCCCGCGCTAGAGGCGCGCGCCGTGCGTGCGGTGCTCGATGTGTTGCTGCATCCGGTTGTCGCTGTCGTGCTGTTCGTCGGGCTGATCTACTTCTGGCTGCTGTCGCCGATTCACTTCGTCGCCATGCTCGACTGGCGGCTTTATCGCGTGATGAACTGGAGCATGGTGGTCGATGGACTGATGTTCTGGTGGCTCGTGCTCGACCCGCGTCCCGCACCGCCCGCGCGGCTCGCGCCAGGGCGGCGCATTTTCGTGGTGATCGCCGCGATCCCGCCGCAGATCGCGCTTGGCGCGTTCATCTTCTTTTCGTCGCGCGAACTGTATCCGGTGTATTCGATTTGCGGGCGCGCTTTCACGTGGCTGAGCCCGATGCGCGATCAGCAGATCGGCGGCCTGCTGCTGTGGATTCCGGGCTCGATGATGAGCGTGATCGGCGCGCTGCTTGCGTTGCGCCACTGGATCAGATTGTCGGTGCGCGCGCGGTTGCGCGAGCAACGCAAGGATGGGCAGAAAGTTGGCGCGCGGGCGCCTGCGCAGTCGTCGCAGCCGCAGTCGATGCCTATTTGAACTGGTTGCGCACGCGGTTCGTCGCCCGGGCCCCGTGCGTAACAAGCTCAGGCCGAGCGCATCCAGATGTGCGGAATGCCGTCTTCTTCGTGAACGTCCGATACCGGTTCAAAGCCGAACGCGGCATAGAACGCCTGCAGATGCGCTTGCGCATGCAGGCGAATCGACGTGCCGGGCCACTGCGCATAGATGTGGTTCAACACGCGTTCGAGCATCGCATTGCCGAGGCCCATGCCGCGAAAATCGGCCGTAGTCAACACACGGCCGATGCGGATATCCGGCTCCTGCTCGTCCGGCAATAACACGCGCAGATAACCCGCGAGCTTTACACCGGCTGTGCTCATGCCATAGGCGAGCAAATGCCAGGCGCTCTCGTCGAGGCCGTCGATGTCGCCATACAAACAATCCTGCTCCATCACGAACACCGCGCTGCGCGCGGCGAGCATTTCGTAGACTTCGATGTTCGTGAGGTCGTCGAAGGCTTTCCAGCGCCAGTCGAAATGCGGAGCCGAAGGTGTGTCGGTATGCTGCGGGTCGGTCATGATCTTGATTGAAAAAGCGCGCGCTGTGTGGGCGTCAAATGCAGAATTATGCCGTGACGCGTCGGCAATGTGCGATACGTCTGCCGATTCACAAGTCGGCCAAGCGACTTGCGGTTCTTGCTACTGGGTTCCTGGTATTGCTAATGCAAATTCCGGGGCAGTATATTGCCCCACCTTGCTAATCGGCAAAGGACACACATTATTCATAGGGCGCGAGATGCCTTTGTCCATCGACGGTCTTCCGGTTGTCTTTCCCGACTATCCAGACAGGTTCGTCCAGCCCCTTCCGCTCGCGGGACACACCGTCCAGGTGCGTGTGCCCGATCTCTCCGTAGCCATGAGCCGGGGAACAATCTCGCACCTTGCTGCGTGGCGTTTGGTTCTCCAGGCGATGCAACGCACGGGCTTCCGCGGTTCCGCCGCCATCGCGTTCTCACTTTTCATGGACCTGGTAGAGACCGACTCAAGCCTGTCCGTCGAGGAGGTCGCCCTTTGGCTTTCCGGAAAGTACGCTGTTCCGCATATCGATATTGACCGTTCCACCGAGTTTCCTCGTTGGTTTGCCAGTAGCGAAACGTTCGTCGAGTGCTTCACGTGGTTAGCTGACGGAGCGTGCAAGCGAGTTTATCGCGGCAGGTTCAACCCTCGGATCGTTCTATGCACGGCCCTCAGCAAAGAGAACACGGAGGCAGTGCGAAGCGAATGCGAAAAGCTCGCGGAGTTACGCACGCTTGGTTTGACTGTCCCAAGGGTAAGTCCATGTTTTCCTGCTCCGCTTCCCGAAGAACTGAACGTCGACAGCGAGCGTCTTTCGTTGTCCGGAGTCGGTTTCCTTGAAGAATTTGTACAGGGAATCTTCCTCAAGCCGTGGACGGGTGTGATTTACACGAAGGATCCGACATTTTCCAAGAATCAAACGAAAGCCAACTCCAAAGTCGTTGCGGCAGCCATGTCCAACGGCGTGTGGTCAAATATCCATCGATTGGGCGTGCTGGTTGCGGACTTCAGACGACTTTGGCAAGCCCACGCCGAAAAGAGATTGAGCCTCGTCGATCTGCAGGGGTTTGTGTGCGCGGACGGGCACTTCGTCATTACCGATCCATCGAGCGGAGAAGCAACCCTCCACGGGAATCAGCAGCACCTTTCGCACTTGAACATTCTCATCGCCGTCCTC
>DASXXR010000026.1:0-4534 GCA_036502945.1 Paraburkholderia sp.
CTCTTTGTAAATCTTCGAGACAAAAACCAAGTCGGCGTGATCGATCTCAAAGCACGCAAGTTAGTTGGCGTCTGGACCATTCCCGGCCCGAGCCGTAACTCTGCGATGGCGTTCGACAGCGAGCACAAGCGGCTGTTCATAGGTTCGAGGGCGCCGGGCGAGCTTTACGTGCTCGACTCCGATACCGGATCTGTTGTCCAGTCGCTTAATATCGTTGACGTATCCGACGACATGCACTTCGACGCCAATCATCATCGGCTCTATGTCACGGGCGCGGGCGGATTGGACGTCGTGCAGCAAACGGACCCTGACCATTATCGGATCGAACAGCATATCGACACCCTTGGAGGCAAGACCTCGGCTTACATTCCTTCGCTGCACCGGCTATATGTCGTGCATACGAAGGGACCTCAAGCCGCCGAAGCCGGCCTGCAGGTTTTTCGCGTCAATTGACTGGCGTGGTTTGCGTTTGGCGTCGCAACAGCCCTTGTTGTCGCGGTGTCCCGCAGGCACTCGCTGCTAAACTTCGCGTGTCGCCGTTTCTGCCAACCTACGCGCTCACTTCATGAACAAGCCTTCCCTGCTGGTCCTGATTCCCCTTCCCGACGACAGCCGCGTGCACGTCGGCGCAAGCTTCGACATCGTCGATGCACCCACCGCGGCGCTGCGTGCCGCTGCGATCGCCGCGCACGGCGATGCGATTCGCGCGGTGCTGACCAACGGCACGACGGGCCTGACAGCTGCGGAGATCGATCGTCTGCCTAATGTCGAATTCGTCAGCGCGCTGGGCGCAGGCTACGAAAACATCGCAACCGATCACGCGCGTGCGCGTGGCATCGTGCTTTGCAACGGTGCCGGCACGAACGACGATTGCGTGGCCGATCACACGCTCGCATTGTTGCTGGCCGTCGTTCGCGACGTTCCGCAACGCGATCGCGCGACGCGCGACGGCGTGTGGCGCGACGCGTTGCCGATGCGTCCCACCGTCTCCGGCAAGCGGCTCGGCATCGTCGGCTTCGGCAATATCGGTCGCAAGGTCGCGCGCCGCGCGGCCGGCTTCGACATCGAAACCGGCTATCACAACCGCAAGCCGCGCGAGGGCGTGACGCACCGCTACTTCGACAGCGTCGTCGATCTTGCGCAATGGGCCGACTATCTGGTGGTCACGACGCCGGGTGGCGCGGCGACGCATCACCTGATCGGCCGCACCGTGCTCGAAGCACTGGGGCCGCAGGGGTTTCTCGTCAATGTGGCGCGCGGCAGCGTAGTGGATACGGCCGCGCTTGCCGAGGCACTGACGAACGGAGCGATCGCCGGCGCAGGTCTGGATGTGTACGAAGGGGAGCCGCAGCCGCCGCAAGCATTGCTGCATTTAAAGAATGTCGTGCTGACGCCGCACGTTGCCGGCACCTCGCCGGAAGCGATTGCGGCTTCCGTGCAGAACTTTATCGACAACGCCACACGGCACTTCGCAGGTGAAGCGGTGCTTACGCCGATTTGATCCGAACTGTTATCACGATGACCTAACCGTAGAGAGCCCCTATGGCCACGCACACCGCGACCATCGAATGGACCAGCAACGGCAGCAAGTTCACTGACAATCGCTATAGCCGGGCGCACCGCTGGAGCTTCGACGGCGGTGCAGTCGTGCCGGCTTCGAGTTCGCCGCACGTCGTGCGTGTGCCACTGTCCGATCCGGCCGGCGTCGATCCGGAAGAGGCCTACGTCGCGGCACTATCCAGTTGTCACATGCTGTGGTTTCTGTCGATTGCGGCGCAGGAAGGATATGTGGTTACCGCGTATCGCGACGAAGCCGAAGGCACGATGGCAACGAACGACGCCGGCAAGGAATTCGTGGGACGTGTGCTGCTAAAACCTTCGGTTACGTTCGGCGGCACAAAGGTGCCGACCGGCGAGGTGCTGCGTCATCTGCATCATGAAGCCCATGAAGCGTGCTTTCTGGCGAACTCGGTCAAGACGGTAATCGACGTGGCAGGGAACTGGACGCACGCGGCTGCCGTTGATTGACAATCGATGTGGGCGTTTTCGACAGCTTCCATAGCGGGTCGAACATTTCGGGGCGGGCCAGCCTGTCTGCCGCCATCAAAGCGCATGCGCGCGCAGAGGGTGCCGATGCGATACGCGCGTGGCTATTTTTGTCCTTTTAAGATTGAGCGTGTGGCCAGCCGTTGCCGCGCAGCAGTTGCCGCAGTTAGCGGCGGCTGTCCGCACCTTCTTTCTATCAGGAGCCGTCATGATTTCCAGCCGCGCGCAGGTTACCGAAATGATCGTCGCCGCAAAGGTTCGCAAAGGCATCAAATGGGCGGAGGTCGCGAAGGAAGTGGGTTTGTCGAAGGAGTGGACGACGGCAGCATGTCTTGGCCAGATGACCTTCGACAAGAAACAGGCGGAGACAGTCGGCAGGCTCTTCGACCTGCCGGACGAAGCGGTCGCCTGGCTTCAGATCGTTCCGTACAAAGGATCGCTGCCGACCGCGACTCCGACCGACCCGTTGATCTATCGCTGGTATGAGATCGTCAACGTATATGGCACGACGATCAAGGAACTCATTCACGAAGAGTTCGGCGACGGCATTATGAGCGCGATCGACTTCTCGATGGATATCCAGCGGGAAAGCGACCCGAAGGGCGATCGGGTCAATGTCGTGTTGTCCGGCAAGTTCCTGCCTTACAAAACCTACTGAGCCTACTGAGCGGGCATTCGGCGGCGTCGCCCAACGGTGGTATGAGCAATCTGCTTGCGCAACGCACACGGGAGCCGGCGACATGCGCGCTGAGGGTTCGTGTTGCCGCTGCCGCTCTCTGAATGGTGCGATCGATTGCCGCAGGTAGCCCGCGTCATCATGACAAGCCCCTTGAGCGCGTATCGTACCCACACCGTTTTTGTTTTCGTGCGCGCCACGCATGGTCGAAATATCGGGTCCGGGTTGCCGATTCGGCGGCGATAAAAAGAAAAATCGGGCAAAATCACAGGTTTAGTGCCATTGGCATGGTTCCGGCGCACGCCTTTCCGTTCCACAATCCCGAGATAGCTCATGAGCGACAAGCAACCCACGATCATCTACACCCTCACTGACGAGGCCCCGCTATTGGCAACCCGTGCCTTTTTGCCCGTCATTCAGGCGTTTGCCGCGCCGGCCGGCATTCAGATCACGACCAGCGACATCTCGGTGGCGGCTCGCATTATCGGGGAGTTCCCTGAGTTCCTGACCGACGCGCAGCGGCTGCCGGACAACCTCGCCGAACTCGGCCGTCTGACGCTTCTGCCCGATACCAACATCATCAAGCTGCCGAACATCAGCGCTTCGGTGCACCAGTTGATCAGCGCGATCAAGGAACTGCAGGCGAAGGGTTACAAGGTGCCGGATTTCCCGGAAGAGCCGCAGACCGATGCGGACAAGGCCATTCGCGCGCGTTACTCGAAGTGTCTCGGTAGCGCGGTGAACCCCGTGCTGCGTGAAGGCAACTCCGATCGCCGCGCGCCGGCGGCCGTGAAGAACTACGCGCGAAAGAACCCGCACAGCATGTCCGAGTGGAGCATGGCTTCGCGTACGCACGTGGCTCACATGAAGCACGGCGACTTCTATCACGGCGAGAAGTCGATGACGTTGGACAAGGGCCGCAACGTCAAGATGGAACTCGTCGGCAAGAGCGGCAAGACCAGCGTGCTGAAACCGAAGGTAGCGCTGCAGAGCGGCGAGATCATCGACAGTATGTTCATGAGCAAGAAAGCGCTGCTCGCCTTCTACGAAGAACAGATGGAAGATGCGCGCAAGACCGACGTGATGCTGTCGCTGCACGTCAAGGCAACGATGATGAAGGTCTCGCATCCCATCGTGTTCGGTCATGCTGTGAGGATTTTCTATAAAGAGGCGTTCGCGAAGCACGGCGCACTGTTCGACGAGCTTGGCGTGAACGTCAATAACGGGCTCGTCAATCTGTACGACAAACTCGAATCGCTGCCCAGCACCAAGCGCGAAGAAATCATTCGCGACCTGCATGCATGCCACGAGCATCGTCCCGAACTGGCGATGGTGGATTCGGCGAAGGGCATCTCGAACCTGCACGCGCCGAATGACGTGATCGTCGATGCTTCGATGCCGGCCATGATTCGCCTCGGCGGCAAGATGTGGGGCGCCGATGGTCGTCCGAAGGACACCAAGGCACTGATCCCGGAAAGCACGTTTGCGCGCATCTACCAGGAAATCATCAACTTCTGCAAGACCAATGGTGCGTTCGATCCGACCACGATGGGCACCGTGCCGAACGTCGGCCTGATGGCGCAGCAGGCCGAAGAGTACGGCTCGCATGACAAGACGTTTGAAATTCCCGAGGCGGGCGAAGCGCGCATCGTCGATATCGAAACGGGCGAAGTCCTGCTGGTCCAGCACGTGGAAGCGGGCGACATCTGGCGCATGTGCCAGGTGAAGGATGCGCCGATCCGCGATTGGGTCAAGCTCGCCGTCTCCCGCGCCCGCAATTCGGGCATGCCCGCTGTTTTCTGGCTGGACCCG
>DASXXR010000027.1:0-23255 GCA_036502945.1 Paraburkholderia sp.
CCGACCGGGCACAGGTCGATCATGTTGCCCGACAGTTCGGAGTCGACCGTCTTGCCGACGAACGACGTGATTTCCGAATGCTCGCCGCGGCCCAGCATGCCCAGTTCCATTACGCCCGCGACTTCCTGGCCGAAGCGAACGCAGCGCGTGCAGTGAATGCAGCGCGTCATTTCTTCCATCGAGATCAGCGGCCCGACGTTCTTGTGGAACACGACACGCTTCTCTTCGCTATAACGCGACGACGACTTGCCGTAACCGACCGCCAGATCCTGCAATTGACATTCGCCGCCCTGGTCGCAGATCGGGCAATCGAGCGGGTGGTTGATCAGCAGGAACTCCATCACCGCCTGCTGCCCCTTGATCGCCTTCTCCGACTTCGTGCGCACCACCATGCCGGCCGACACCGGCGTCGCGCAGGCAGGCACGGCCTTCGGCATCTTCTCGACGTCGACGAGACACATCCGGCAGTTGGCCGCGATCGACAGCTTCTTGTGGTAGCAGAAGTGCGGGACGTACCGATCCACCTTATGCGCAGCCTGGATCACCATGCTGCCTTCAGGCACTTCGACCTTCTTGCCGTCTATTTCGAGTTCAACCATGATGGTCAATCTTCCTTAACCTGTTACCGCTCAATCGTTCGTCCGTTCATCGCTCACGCACTGTCACGCACTGCCTGCGATGAATCTGCATGCGAAGTTTTGCTCTATGCAGCGACGGTTTCCGACACCGCCGCTGCGTCGGCATGACCGCCGACGAGGCAACGCTTGTTGGCGACGTGATATTCGAACTCGTCCCAGTAGTGCTTGAGCATGCCCCGCACCGGCATGGCCGCCGCATCGCCAAGCGCACAGATCGTGCGGCCCATGATGTTTTCAGCCACTGAGTTCAGCAGATCCAGATCTTCCTGGCGGCCCAGCCCATGCTCGATCCGATGCACGACGCGATAGAGCCAGCCCGTGCCTTCGCGGCACGGCGTGCACTGCCCGCACGATTCTTCGTAATAGAAGTACGACAGACGCAACAGCGAACGCACCATGCAGCGCGTTTCGTCCATCACGATCACCGCGCCCGAACCGAGCATCGATCCAGCTTTCGCGATCGAATCGTAGTCCATGTCCGTGTGCATCATCATGTCGCCGGGAATCACCGGCGCCGACGAGCCGCCCGGAATCACGGCCTTCAGCTTCTTGCCGCCGCGCATGCCGCCCGCCAGCTCCATCAGCGTCGCGAACGGCGTGCCGAGCGGCACTTCGTAATTGCCCGGACGCTCGACGTCGCCGGACACCGAGAAGATCTTCGTGCCGCCGTTGTTCGGCTTGCCGAGTTCCAGATACGCCTGCGGCCCGACGGTCAGCAGGAACGGCACCGCGGCAAACGTTTCGGTGTTGTTGATCGTGGTCGGCTTGCCGTACACGCCGAAGCTCGCCGGGAACGGCGGCTTGAAGCGCGGCTGCCCTTTCTTGCCTTCCAGCGATTCGAGCAGCGCCGTTTCCTCGCCGCAGATGTACGCGCCGAAACCGTGGTGCGCATGCAGCTGGAACGAAAAACCCGAGCCCATGATGTTGTCGCCGAGGAAACCCGCGCGGCGCGCTTCCTCGAGCGCTTCTTCGAAGCGCCTGTATTCGGCCCAGATTTCGCCGTGGATGTAGTTGTAGCCGACCGTGATGCCCATCGCATACGCGCCGATCGCCATGCCTTCGATCAGCGCATGCGGATTCCAGCGCAGGATGTCGCGGTCTTTGAACGTGCCCGGTTCGCCTTCGTCCGAATTGCAGACCAGATACTTCTGCCCGGGAAACTGGCGCGGCATGAAGCTCCACTTGAGGCCGGTCGGAAAGCCCGCACCGCCGCGGCCGCGCAGACCCGATGCCTTCACGTCGGCGATCACCTGCTCCGGCGGAATCTTCTCTTCCAGGATCCGGCGCAGCTGCTTGTAACCGCCGCGCGCGACGTAGTCTTCGAGATGCCAGTTGTCGCCGTTCAGGCCGGCGAGAATCAGCGGTTTGATGTGACGATCGTGTAAAGACGTCATTTCGAAAGTTCCTCGAGCAGCTGGTCGATCTTTTCGCGGCTCATGAAGCTGCACATGCGATGGTTGTTCACCAGCAGCACCGGCGCATCGCCGCACGAACCCATGCACTCGCCCTCTTTGAGCGTGAACTTGCCGTCCGCGGTGGTTTCGCCGAAGTCGATACCGAGCTTCTGCTTCAGATAGTCGGCGGCGCGCTCCGAACCGCCATCGGGGCCGAGCTGACACGGCAGGTTCGTGCAGAGCGTGATCTTGTGCTTGCCGACCGGCGACGTCTCATACATCGTGTAGAAGGTCGCGACCTCCTGCACGGCGACCGCCGGCATGCCGAGATACGCCGCGACGAACTGCATCAGTTCGGGCGACAGCCAGCCATGCTCTTCCTGAGCAGTGGCCAGCGCCGCCATCACGGCGGACTGTTTCTGATCGGCGGGATACTTCGCGATCGCTCGATCGATTTCTTTCAGGCCTTCAGCTGAGATCATTTTCAGTCGCGACTCTTTCAATTCCTACCGAACGAAAACCTGTCGCTCACACCATGTTGCGACAGACCCGGCGTTCCTGTGCTTGACGCGCGCTTGAGAGATTGTTGCCGTCATGCGCGCGCCGTGATGAAAACCCGCTGATGGACCCGCCTAGCGGTCCACTTCGCCGAATACGATGTCCTGCGTGCCGATGATCGTGACAGCGTCGGCGATCATGTGGCCGCGCGCCATTTCGTCCAGCGCGGACAAATGCGCGTAACCCGGCGCGCGAATCTTCAGGCGATACGGCTTGTTCGCGCCGTCCGAGATCAGATAGATGCCGAACTCGCCCTTCGGATGCTCGACGGCCGCATACGCTTCGCCTTCCGGCACATGGAAGCCTTCAGTGAAGAGCTTGAAGTGATGGATCAGGTCTTCCATGTTCGACTTCATCCCGACACGCGACGGCGGCACAACCTTGTGATTGTCGATCATCACGGGGCCGGGATTCTTGCGCAACCAGTCAATACACTGTTTGACGATCCGCGTCGACTGGCGCATTTCTTCGACACGCACCAGATAGCGGTCGTAGCAGTCGCCGTTCACACCGACCGGAATGTCGAAATCCATTTGATCGTACACTTCGTACGGCTGCTTCTTGCGCAGGTCCCATTCGATACCCGAGCCACGCAGCATCGCACCCGTCATGCCGAGTTGCAGCGCGCGTTCCGGGCTGACCACGCCAATTCCGACAAGACGCTGTTTCCAGATCCGGTTGTCGGTGAGCAGGGTTTCGTACTCGTCGACGCATTTCGGAAAGCGGTTGAAGAAATCTTCGATGAAGTCGAGCAGCGAACCCTGACGGTTCTCGTTCATCTTCGACAGCGCCTTCGCATTGCGAATCTTCGACGCTTTATATTGCGGCATTGCGTCAGGCAGATCGCGATAGACGCCGCCCGGACGGTAGTACGCCGCGTGCATCCGCGCGCCCGACACCGCTTCGTACACGTCCATCAAATCTTCACGCTCACGGAACGCATACAGAAACACCGCCATCGCGCCGACGTCGAGCGCGTGCGCGCCGATCCACATCAAGTGGTTCAGCACCCGCGTGACTTCGTCGAACAGCACCCGGATGTACTTCGCGCGAACCGGCACGTCGATGCCGAGCAGCTTTTCAATGGCGAGCACATAGCCGTGTTCGTTGACCATCATCGACACGTAGTCGAGACGATCCATATACGGCACCGACTGGATGAACGTCTTGGTTTCCGCGAGCTTTTCCGTCGCGCGATGCAACAGACCGATGTGCGGGTCGGCGCGCTGGATCACCTCGCCGTCGAGCTCCAGCACGAGGCGCAGCACACCGTGCGCTGCCGGGTGCTGCGGGCCGAAATTGAGCGTGTAGTTCTTGATCTCTGCCATGGCGTTCTCTTAATGTTTCAGACCGCCATAGCGATCCTCGCGGATCACGCGCGGCGTGATTTCCCGCGGCTCGATCGTCACCGGCTGATAGACGACGCGCTTCTCTTCCGGGTCGTAACGCATTTCGACGTAGCCGGAAACAGGGAAATCCTTGCGGAACGGATGACCGATAAAACCGTAATCGGTCAGAATGCGGCGCAGGTCCGGGTGGCCTTCGAAGACGATGCCGTACAGGTCGAACGCTTCGCGCTCATACCAGTTCGCCGAACTCCACACGTCGACCACCGACGGGACCAGCGGCACCTCGTCGTCCGGTGCAAACACGCGCACGCGCAGACGCCAGTTGTTCGAGATGGACAGCAGATGCAGCACGGCCGCGAAGCGCGGACCTTCGTAAGCGCCGTCGCCATACGTCTGATAATCGACGCCGCACAGATCCATCATCTGTTCGAAGCGCAGCGATGCGTCGTCGCGCAGACGCGTGACCACTTCGAGGTAGTCGCTCGCCTTCACGACAATCGTCAGTTCGCCGATCGATTCGGTGACGCTCGACAGGCGGCCGCCAAAGGCCGCCTCGAGGTTCGCTTTGAGAGTCTCGAGTTTGCTTGCCATATTGTGGGGAGGGGCTCTGGCCTTATTGTCGGGCGATGGTGTTGGTGCGGCGGATCTTCGCCTGTAGCTGGATCACGCCGTAGACGAGCGCCTCAGCCGTAGGCGGACAGCCCGGCACGTAGACGTCCACCGGCACGATGCGGTCGCAGCCGCGCACCACCGAGTACGAATAATGGTAGTACCCGCCGCCGTTCGCGCACGAGCCCATCGAGATCACCCAGCGCGGCTCGGCCATCTGGTCGTATACCTTGCGCAGCGCAGGCGCCATCTTGTTGCACAGCGTGCCGGCGACGATCATCACGTCCGACTGGCGCGGACTCGGACGGAACACCACGCCGAAACGGTCGAGGTCATAACGGGCGGCGCCCGCATGCATCATCTCGACCGCGCAACACGCGAGACCGAACGTCATCGGCCACAGCGAACCGGTGCGCGTCCAGTTGATCAGTTTGTCAGCCGTCGTGGTGACAAACCCTTCCTTCAAGACCCCTTCGATACTCATTTGCTTTCCACTCCAGACGGGCAGCTAGCGAAGGCCGCCCTGCAAACCGGCGTTTAACCCGTCATTCCCAGTCGAGACCGCCTTTCTTCCAGATATAGGCGAAGCCCAGCAGGAATTCGAGCAGAAAAATCATCATCGACATGAAGCCCGGCCAGCCGATGTCGCGCAGCGCAACGCCCCACGGAAACAGGAACGCGGTTTCAAGATCGAAAATGATGAACAGGATGGCGACCAGGTAGTAGCGCACGTCGAACTTCATGCGCGCATCTTCGAATGCTTCAAAGCCGCACTCATACGGTGCGTTCTTCTCACTGTCCGGCCGGTTGGGACCGAGGATCTTGCCGATACTGACCAGTGCCACGCCTAGACCGGTGCCCACGAGGAGGAACAGCAGTACGGGAAAATAGGCTGCGAGGTTCAAGACTATCCTCAATCGGTTGGTTCTGAATGCCGCCAGGTGCCGGGAGCGCTCCTCTCCCGACGCGAAATCACTTCGGCATGCTTGCTGTTGTAAGGATATGGCAAGCAGCTCACTAGAAGTGAAAATGCCAGCCGAAGCGAAGCAAGCGGCTGGCACTGGATAACATCTAGATAACATTGGTGCCGACGGCGAGACTCGAACTCGCACAGCTTACGCCACTACCCCCTCAAGATAGCGTGTCTACCAATTTCACCACGTCGGCACTGTCTGCAATCCGGGAAATCAACTTGTAAAAGCCGCGAATCGCTTCAAGACTCGAATTGTAACTGGTTTAAACAGTTTGTTCAACGCACAACGGCAGGCCGATCGAAAATTTTACGCCGCCATTATTTGGGTACATCCTGCCCCGGCGCTGAAGCCGCCGATGCACGCGGCGCACCCGCAACCGGTGCCGACGCAGTTGCAGCAGCCGGCGCCGCTGCTGTCGTTGCGGGCGCCGTCACAGCAGTACCAAGGACACCTGCGGAAGGCTTCGCGTGGTAAGCACCCATGTACGTCAACGCAAGCGTGGAGACAAAAAAGACAGCTGCAAGCACAGCGGTCGTACGCGACAGAAAGTTCGCCGAACCCGTCGCACCGAACAGGCTGCCTGACGCGCCGCTGCCGAAGGCCGCGCCCATATCGGCGCCCTTGCCGTGTTGCAGCAGCACGAGGCCGATGACCCCAAGCGCCGACAGCAACTGGACGACGATAATCAATGTTTTCAAATACAGCATCACACTCACCTGAGTCTTTATTTAATCGCGCAACACGAAGCGTGCTGCACGCAATAGGTCATCCTCAACCCGCCGCTGCATTCACCGCGGGGCGTTCGCCGCCACGGCCGCGTTGCAGATTGCGAGGAAATCGTTTTGCTTCAATGACGCGCCGCCAATCAGACCGCCGTCGATGTCCTGCTGGCGAAACAATTCTTCGGCGTTATCGGGTTTCACGCTGCCGCCATACAACAACGCCACGTCAGCGGCGGCCGCACTTTTCGCCGCCAGACGCGAGCGCAGGAACGCGTGCACCGCCTGCGCCTGCGCCGCGGTCGCGCTCTTGCCGGTGCCGATGGCCCAAACCGGCTCATACGCGACGACGATGCGAGCCGCTTCGTCCGCCGACAGCGTCACGAGCACTTCATCCAGTTGCGTGCCGACCACTTGCTCCGTCGCACCGGCCTCACGCTGGCCGAGCGTTTCGCCGACGCAGACGATCGGCGTCAAGCCGGCTTCGAGCGCGCGCTGCGTTTTGGTTGCAACGAGCTCGGCGCTTTCGAGGTGGTACGCACGACGCTCCGAGTGCCCGACGATCGCATACGACGCGCCGAACTCCACAGCCATTGCCGCCGCCACTTCGCCGGTGAACGCGCCATTCGGATGAGCGGACACGTCCTGCACGCCCCACGCGACACGCCCGCCTTTGAGCAGCGTCTGCGCCTGCGCGAGATACGGACACGGCACGCAAACACCGACGCCCACATCGTCCGGCAAGCCGCCGGCGCCCTGCAATATCGCCTGCAACAGAACACGGTTGTCGGCGAGCCGACCATGCATCTTCCAGTTACCAACTACCAGCTTTGCTCGTTGTTTCGCCATCGCCTTGCCTGTTGCTCTTTGCCGAGTTGCGTGAGTGGCCGGCGAACTCTGCTTCGGCCCGGAATTGACTGCAACCTTTCTGCCGCGCGCGCAAAACACGCGATTTTACTTTGAGCGGAGCGATCGGGTCAAACGGCGTGCTTTACTGCCTGCTTCACAAGCCCACTTCCCCGTTGTCGGCCACACGTGCGTCAGGCGTCCGCGCCCCAATTCAGCACGATCTTGCCGACATGCGCGCTGCTTTCCATCAACGCGTGCGCGTCGGCTGCCTGCTCGGCCGGGAACACCTTGTGCACGACCGGTTTGATGCTGCCGTCTTCAAGATACGGCCACACGCGCTCTTTCAATTGCGCCGCGATCTTCGCCTTGAACTCGACCGGCCGCGGACGCAGCGTCGACCCCGTCACTGTCAACCGCCGGCGCAAAACGTCGTTCAGATTCACTTCCGCTTTCGCACCGCCGAGCAGCGCGATCAGCACCAGCCGCCCACCGTCGGCGAGCGCCTTGAGCTCGCGCGGCACATAGCTACCGGCCACCATATCGAGAATCACGTCGACGCCACGATCGTTCGTCAGCGACTTCACCACTTCGACGAAATCTTCCGTCTTGTAGTTGATCGCCCGTTCGGCGCCGAGCGCCTCACATGCGCGGCATTTGTCGTCGGAACCGGCCGTCGCGAACACCCGAAAACCGAGTGCGTGCGCAATCTGGATGGCGGTCACGCCGATGCCGCTCGAGCCGCCCTGCACCAGCAACGTTTCATTCGCGCCGCCTTCGCCTCTGCCGAGCATCGCACGGTCGAACACGTTGCTCCAGACGGTGAAGAAGGTCTCCGGCAACGATGCCGCCTCGACATCCGACCAGCCCTTCGGCGCCGGCAAACATTGCGCGAGCGGCGCGACCGCGTACTCGGCATAACCACCGCCCGCGAGCAGCGCGCACACACGGTCGCCGATCTTCAGACCGAACGGATTGTGTTTCGCATCGATCGCTCCACCGACGATTTCACCCGCCACTTCGAGCCCGGGCAAATCCGACGCACCAGGTGGCGGCGCATACGAGCCCTTGCGCTGAAACACATCGGGCCGGTTGATGCCGGATGCCGCCACCTTGATCAGCACTTCGCCGGCTTTCGGCTCCGGCATCGGCCGTTCGGCAAGCTTCAAGACTTCCGGCGCGCCAAATTCGGTAATTTCGATCGCTTTCATCTCTGTCGCCTCCAAAGGTATGAATGCGGGAACTACGGAAACTGCCGGACTGGATTGCACTGGAAACCATGAAGTTCACACTGCAATCCACCCTACATGAAAAACGGCCGGCGCGCATTCACGCTGCCGGCCGTTTCATCGCTACCGCGTTACTGCTGCGGCGACGATTCGGGTTGGGTCGCGCCGTCGTTCAGCAAAGCCTTCGCCGACAACCGCACACGGCCCTTCTCGTCCGTCTGGATGACCTTGACCTTCACTTGCTGGCCTTCCTTCAGGTAGTCGTTGATGTCCTTGATGCGCTCGTTCGCGATTTCGGAGATGTGCAACAGACCGTCCTTGCCCGGCAGGATGTTCACGATCGCGCCGAAGTCCAGCAGCTTGAGCACGGTGCCTTCGTACACCTGGCCCACTTCGACTTCCAGCGTGATGTTCTCGATGCGCTTCTTCGCTTCTGCCATCCCTTCGCTGCTCGTGCTCGCGATCGTCACGACACCGTCGTCGGAGATGTCGATCGTCGTGCCGGTTTCTTCCGTCAGCGCGCGGATCACGGAACCGCCCTTGCCGATCACGTCGCGGATCTTTTCCGGGTTGATCTTGATCGTGATCATGCGCGGCGCGAACTCCGACAACTGCGTGTTCGCACCCGCGACCACCGACGTCATCTTGCCGAGAATATGCATGCGGCCTTCCTTCGCCTGCGCGAGCGCGACCTGCATGATTTCCTTCGTGATGCCCTGGATCTTGATGTCCATCTGCAGCGCCGTCACGCCATTGGCCGTGCCCGCCACCTTGAAGTCCATGTCGCCGAGGTGATCTTCGTCGCCGAGGATGTCGGTCAACACCGCGAACTTGTTGTCTTCGAGGATCAGGCCCATCGCGATGCCCGCCACGTGTGCCTTCATCGGCACGCCGGCGTCCATCAGCGCGAGACAGCCGCCGCACACCGAAGCCATCGACGACGAACCGTTCGATTCGGTGATTTCCGACACCACGCGGATCGAATAGCCGAATTCGTCGGCGCTCGGCAGGCACGCCACCAGCGCGCGCTTCGCGAGGCGCCCGTGACCGATTTCACGGCGCTTCGGCGAACCGACGCGGCCCGTTTCACCGGTCGCGAACGGCGGCATGTTGTAGTGAAGCATGAAGCGTTCGCGATACTCGCCTTCGAGCGCGTCGATGATCTGTTCGTCGCCCTTCGTGCCGAGCGTCGCGACCACGAGCGCCTGCGTTTCGCCGCGCGTGAAGAGCGCCGAGCCGTGCGTGCGCGGCAGCACGCCGGTGCGGATTTCGATCGGACGCACGGTGCGCGTGTCGCGGCCGTCGATGCGCGGCTCGCCGTTCAGGATCTGCGAACGGACGATCTTCGCTTCGATGTCGAACAGCACATTGCCGACCGTCGCTTTGTCTGCGGCAACCGTGCCGGCTGCGGTGGCTTCCGCTTCAAGCTTCGCGGACGTTGCTGCGTAGATTTCCTTCAGCTTCGCCGAACGGGCCTGCTTGTCGCGCGTTTGATACGCGGCGAGCAGGTCGCCCTGGGCGATTTCGCTGACGCGCGAAATGAGCGCTTCGTTCTTCGGGGCCGGCTGCCAATCCCACTCCGGCTTGCCGCCTTCACGGACGAGTTCGTGGATCGCGTCGATTGCCGTTTGCATCTGCTCGTGGCCGAACACGACCGCGCCGAGCATCACGTCTTCCGGCAGTTGATCGGCTTCCGATTCGACCATCAGCACCGCGCGTTCCGTACCGGCGACGACTAGGTCCAGACGCGACTCCTTGATCTGCGAACGCGTCGGGTTCAGCACGTACTCGTTGTTGATATACGCAACACGCGCGGCGCCGACCGGGCCGTTGAACGGCAGACCCGACACGGCGAGCGCAGCCGACGCGCCGATCAGCGCGGGAATGTCGGCCGGCACTTCCGGGTTGATCGACATCACGTGGATGACGACCTGCACTTCGTTATAGAAGCCTTCCGGGAAGAGCGGGCGCAGCGGACGGTCGATAAGACGCGAGATCAGCGTTTCGCCTTCCGACGGACGGCCTTCGCGGCGGAAAAAACCGCCCGGAATCTTGCCGGCCGAATAGGTCTTTTCGAGGTAATCGACGGTCAGCGGGAAAAAGTCCTGGCCCGGCTTCGCGGTTTTCGCACCGACGACGGTGGCGAGCACAACGG
Organism: Paraburkholderia sp.; assembly: GCA_036502945.1. GTDB lineage: Bacteria > Pseudomonadota > Gammaproteobacteria > Burkholderiales > Burkholderiaceae > Paraburkholderia. The sequence continues at coordinate 10,472 of DASXXR010000027.1, forward strand.
TATCTTCGATGTCGACGAGCACGGCGCCGCCAGCCTGACGAGCGATTTCGCCCGTTTCGAGGCGAACCGTATGCTGCCCCCACTTAAATTCTTTAACGATCTTGTTAAACATAGACATTGTCCTCCTTTGATCTTTTCGTTATGCCGCGCGGACTGACGAACTGAAAAACAGCGCGGCAACGCCAGAACCGGAACCGCATGGGAAGAGGAGTGTTATGCCATTCCAGAGAGCCACGCAACAGCGCGAATCGCTGGAATGACACAGCGCCCTTCCCACAAGCCCGGCGATGTTTGTTGTGCCCCGCCTTGTTCTCCGCTTGTGCCGTCAATGCATTTGCAACATTATCCGGCACGCGCGAAGACGAGCATCGTTCAAAAACAAAATGCCTGCATCAGCGGAACTGACACAGGCACTTTGCTGAAAAGACGACCCGCTTACTTACGCAGACCCAGCTTCTCGATCAGCGTGCGATAACGATCGGCATCCTTGCCCTTCAGGTAATCGAGCAGCTTGCGACGGCGGCTCACCATGCGCAGCAGACCGCGGCGGCTGTGATGGTCTTTCGAATGGGCTTTGAAGTGACCGGTCAACTCGTTGATGCGAGTGGTGAGCAGCGCGACCTGCACTTCGGGGGAGCCGGTGTCGTTAGCGGCGCGAGCGAATTGCGCAACGACGTCGGACTTCTTGATTTCAGCAACAGTCATTTAATTTCCTTTGAGACTAGACGAGCGGTCACGGAAGAAAGGCCGTGCCGTGGGTTGTGACGACAACAAAACGAAGCGCGTATTGTAGCACAGCCCGAATGCCCATAGAACGCCCACCTTACGGGCGTCTTCGCCGGCACTGGCGGACGGACGCCCTTTGTCCGTGACATAAAGGGGCTGCATCAGAGGGCGGACACCGGCACGTATCCAAAACCCTTTCGAAGCGCGTTCGAAGTTCGTTCAAAGCGCGGAACACAGGGCGCCGCCGCAAGCTGCGCGCAAGCACGGCATAAGGACGAATCGCTACACGGATTGAAAATCTTTTGTCGTATGGCGTGTCAAAATAAGGCGTCTCCACGATAGAAATATCCGTCAAACCGCATTCGGAGAATTTCATGTTGAATCGTCTTTTATCCGTGTCCGCTTCAACCGCGGTGTCGGCTATTTCGGCTGTATGGGCGGCATCGCGCGCGCACTTGCGGCGCGCGTTGCTCGCTTGCGTCGGCATCGGCGCACTCGCACTCGCGGGTTGCGCGCAGCCGTGGCAGAACTATCAGGCGGGCGCCGATCAATCCACCGTGATCGCCCGGCTCGGACCGCCGCGCGAAGTCTACGATCTGCCGAACGGCGGCAAGCGGCTGATGTGGCCGACTCAACCGATGGGCGAATACACGACCGCCGCCGATATCGATGCATCCGGCAAGATCGTCAACGTGCGTCAGGTGCTGCAGCCGAACGAGTTCTACCGCGCGGAAATCGGCAAATGGACGCGCGACGACGTGCTGGTCAACTTCGGCCGCCCGGTCGAAACCTCTTACTACCCGCTGATGAAGCGCGAGGTGTGGACGTACCGTTATTACGAGGACAACGTCTGGTACATGATGTACAGCTTCTACTTCGACGAACAGGGCATTTTGCGGTTGACGCAGAAAACGCCCGATCCGCTCCACGATCCGGATCGCCGCGGCTTCTTCTGATCGACGCCGGGCCCGCACGGCACGAATGCTAAAAACCCCGTCCGGTCGAATGACCGCACGGGGTTTTTAGATTGCCGTCAGGCTACGCCGGCAAAGCCGGTGCCGCCGCCCGCGCCGTTACGAACGCTGCGGGTTCAACTTGTCGACACCCGTGTGCAGCCGGTTGAGCGCCGAGATATACGCCTTCGCCGACGCCGCGACGATGTCCGGATCCGTGCCCACGCCGTTGACGATGCGCCCCGCCCTCGACAGCCGCACCGTCACTTCGCCCTGCGCCTGAGTACCGGTCGTGATCGCGTTCACCGAATACAGCAGGAGTTCGGCGCCACTGCCGACTTCAGTTTCGATGGCGTTCACCGTCGCGTCGACGGGGCCGTTGCCGCGCGCTTCGGCAATGATCTCCTTGCCCTCGATCGAGAACACGACGCGCGCATGCGGCTGCTCGCCCGTCTCCGAATGCTGCGCCAGCGAAACGAACTTGTAGTGTTCCTTCTCCTGCGCTTCGGCGGATTCTTCGGTGACGATTGCGATGATGTCTTCGTCGAAGATCTCAGCCTTGCGGTCCGCCAGTTCCTTGAAGCGCGTGAACGCGGCGTTCAGTTCGCCCTCGCTGTCGAGCCCAATGCCCAGTTCCTGCAAACGCTGTTTGAACGCGTTGCGGCCCGACAGCTTGCCGAGCACGATCTTGTTCGCGGTCCAGCCCACATCTTCCGCGCGCATGATTTCGTATGTATCGCGCGCCTTCAGCACGCCGTCCTGGTGAATGCCCGACGCATGCGCAAACGCGTTCGCGCCGACCACCGCCTTGTTCGGCTGCACGACGAAGCCGGTGATCTGCGAGACCAGTTTCGACGCCGGCACGATCTGCGTCGTATCGATGCCGAGCTCGAGGCCGAAGTAGTCTTTGCGGGTCTTCACCGCCATCACGATTTCTTCGAGCGACGTATTGCCCGCGCGCTCGCCGAGCCCGTTAATCGTGCACTCGACCTGACGCGCGCCGCCGATCTGCACGCCGGCCAGCGAGTTTGCAACCGCCATCCCGAGATCATTGTGGCAATGCACCGAGAACACCGCCTTGTGGGAATTCGGAATGCGCTCGCGCAGCGTCTTCACGAGATTGCCGTACAACTCCGGCACGCCGTAGCCGACGGTGTCGGCAATGTTGATCGTGGTCGCGCCTTCGGCGATCACCGCTTCGAGCACGCGGCACAGGAAATCCATGTCCGAGCGGCTGCCGTCTTCCGGCGAAAACTCCACGTCGTCCGTGAATTTGCGCGCGAAGCGCACCGCGAGCCTCGCCTGTTCGAAGACCTGATCCGGCGTCATCCGCAGCTTCTTCTCCATGTGCAGCGGCGACGTGGCGATAAACGTGTGGAGGCGGAAGTGGTCGGCGGGTTTCAGCGCGTCGGCGGCGCGCTGGATGTCTTTGTCGTTCGCGCGGGCCAGCGAGCACACCGTGCTGTCCTTGATCATCGACGCGATCGTGTGAATCGCATCGAAGTCGCCGTTCGAGCTAGCCGCGAAGCCGGCTTCGATCACATCGACTTTCATCCGCTCAAGCTGCTTCGCGATACGGATTTTTTCTTCCTTCGTCATCGACGCACCGGGCGACTGCTCGCCGTCACGCAACGTCGTATCGAAAATAATCAGCTTGTCTGCCATCTCAGGTCTCCGGGAGGATTGGGTCAATTCGGATCGGGAAAACGGAATATCGGTGTTTGCGCCACCGCTGGCGACGCTAACAACGAACGAGGCAGACGGGGGGCGAAACGATTAGCGCGGCAGGCGCGCTAGCGCTAGCGTGCCTAGTAGCGCGCCGGCTTGCAGAGTCAGGAAGGGGGACTGGGAAAGTGCCATGCCAGCGACTATAGCGGCATTCGAGAAAACGTGCAATTCGCGGCGATAGCGATGCGCGCCTGCCGGCGCGGTTCGGGCAGCGGCTGAATCGGCGCACGCGGCAGTGACTGCATCACCCGTGAAACCATCGCTTCACCCGTCGTTGCCGATGCAAAAACGGCAGCCCGGAGGCTGCCGTTCGATGCGGCCGGAATGCGCCCCGTCACGGCTGCCGCTGCGACGAGCGCGCCGGGTTGGCCCGCCCGCGCACGGCCTGATACGCCCAGATCACGTAGCCCGACAAGCCGTACAGCACAAAGAGGCCGAACAGCATTAGCGGCGGGTCCGACGACACCAGCACGAACGCGACCACCACCAGCAGGATCGCGGCGAACGGTACGCGGTGCCGCACGTCGAGCGCCTTGCCGCTGTAGAACGGCGCATTCGAGACCATCGTGACGCCTGCGTAGACGGTCAGCGCGAACGCAACCCAAGGCAGCCAGACGAGCTTGAGCGGCACGCGGTTGTCGGTGGCGAGCCACACGAAACCGGCGATCAACGCGGCTGCGGCCGGGCTCGGCATGCCCTGGAAGAACCGCTTGTCGACCACGCCGATATTCGTATTGAAGCGCGCAAGGCGCAGCGCCGCCCCCGAGCAGTAGACGAATGCCGCGAGCCAGCCCCAGCGACCGAGATCCTTCAGCACCCATTCGTACATCACGAGCGCCGGCGCGACGCCGAACGAAACCATGTCCGACAGGCTGTCGAACTGCTCGCCGAACGCGCTTTGCGTATGCGTCATGCGCGCGACGCGCCCGTCCATCCCGTCGAGCACCATCGCGACGAAGATCGCGATTGCAGCGACTTCGAAACGCACGTTCATCGCCTGCACGACCGCGAAGAATCCGCAGAACAGCGCGGCGGTGGTAAACGCGTTCGGCAGCAGATAGATGCCGCGCTTGCGCAGGAACTGCTGACGCGCGGCGCGGCGGCTGTCGAGCACCACCGGCCCGACGGGCTCCCCGCCCGGTTTGTTACGGCGAAACGGCCGCGGCTGCGGTGTGCCGCTGCTACGGGGTCGACGCGGTTTTAATGCGGCCATCGAAACCTCCTGTGCCGCTTTATAGTTCGGCGATGATGGTCGACGAGGCGGACACCTTCTCGCCGATCGACACACGCGGACGGCTGCCCATCGGCAGATACAGATCGACGCGCGAACCGAACCGGATGAAGCCGTAGCGCTGGCCTCGCGTGAGCGGCTCGCCCACCCGTACATAGCAAAGAATGCGCCGCGCGATCAGGCCGGCGATCTGCACCGACGTCACCGTGGCGCCGCTCGCCGTTTCGATGACGATCGCGTTGCGCTCATTTTCGAGCGAAGCCTTATCGACCGCCGCGTTCAGATACGTGCCGGGAAAGTACTGGACCTTCGAAATCGCGCCGTCCACCGGCGAGCGCTGCGAATGCACATTGAATACGTTCATGAACACGCTGATCTTCAATGCTTCGCGGTTCGCATACGGGTCATGCGCCGTTTCGACAGCGACCACGCGGCCGTCGGCCGGGCACAGCACCGCATTCGGCTGCGATGGAATCGGCCGGGCCGGATCGCGGAAAAACTGCACGACGAAAATGACCAGCAGCCAGAACAGCCATGCAATGCCGAACCCCAGGATGGCATGGACCAGCAGCGCCACGACGGCTGCGATCGCGATGAACGGCCAGCCTTCGCGTGCGATGATCGGATGAGGGTAATTCATGGATGGCTTCAGTATTTTTGTAAAACCGTAGCATAGCAAAAGCCGTCCAGGGTTCAGCACACCTGGACGGCTTTTCGGATGGCCGGCGCAGTCGCGACGCCGGTTAGAGAAGCAAGAACTGGCTTAGTTCTTCGACTGGTCGACCAGCTTGTTCTTCGCGATCCACGGCATCATCGCGCGCAGCTTGGCACCGACCTGCTCGATCTGGTGCTCGGCCGTGATGCGGCGGCGCGACTGCAGCGTCGGCGCACCCGCACGGTTCTCGATGATGAAGCTCTTCGCGTACTCGCCCGTCTGGATGTCCTTCAGCACTTCCTTCATCACCTTCTTCGTTTCGTCGGTGATGATGCGCGGGCCCGTCACGTACTCGCCGTACTCGGCGTTGTTCGAGATCGAGTAGTTCATGTTCGCGATGCCGCCTTCGTAGATCAGGTCGACGATCAGCTTCAGTTCGTGCAGGCACTCGAAGTACGCCATTTCCGGCGCATAACCCGCTTCCACCAGCGTTTCGAAGCCGGCCTTGATCAGGTCGACCGTGCCGCCGCACAGCACCGCCTGCTCGCCGAACAGGTCGGTTTCGGTTTCTTCGCGGAAGTTCGTTTCGATGATGCCGGCACGGCCGCCGCCGTTCGCCGCCGCGTACGACAGCGCGATGTCGCGCGCCGCGCCCGACTGGTCCTGCGCGACCGCGATCAGGTGCGGCACTCCGCCGCCCTGCGTGTACGTGTTGCGCACCGTATGGCCGGGCGCCTTCGGCGCGACCATGAACACGTCGAGGTCCGCGCGCGGAATCACCTGGCCGTAGTGCACATTGAAACCGTGCGCGAAGGCGAGCGCCGCGCCCTGCTTCGCGTTGGCGTGCACTTCGTTCTTGTAGACCTCGGCGATCTGCTCGTCGGGCAGCAGCATCATCACGACGTCCGCGCCTTTCACGGCTTCCGCCACTTCCTTGACCGTGAGGCCGGCGTTCTCGGCCTTGCTCCACGAAGCACCGCCCTTACGCAGCCCAACCGTCACCTTCACGCCGCTTTCCTTCAGGTTCAGCGCGTGCGCATGGCCCTGCGAGCCGTAGCCGATGATGGTGACCTGCTTGCCTTTGATGAGGGAGAGGTCGGCGTCCTTGTCGTAGAAAACTTTCATGTCTGTTCCTTGGCGATATACGGTGAAATCAAAAAATGCGGAGTTACTGCGTGGGCCGGGGTGCTTGCGCGGACACGCCCGGCCCTGATCGAATCAAACTGCGCGAATCAAACTGCGCAAATCAAACTGCGTCAAACCTTCAGAATGCGTTCGCCGCGCCCGATACCCGAGCCGCCCGTGCGGACGGTTTCGAGAATCGCGGTGGCATCGATCCCTTCGAGGAACGCATCGAGCTTCTCGCTCGCGCCCGTCAGTTCGATCGTATAGGTCTTTTCGGTGACGTCGATGATGCGGCCGCGGAAAATATCCGACATCCGCTTCATTTCCTCACGTTCCTTGCCGACCGCCCTTACCTTGATCAGCATCAGCTCGCGCTCGATGTGGGCGCCCTCGGTCAGGTCGACCACTTTCACCACCTCGATCAGGCGGTTCAGATGCTTCGTAATCTGCTCGATCACGTCGTCCGAGCCAATGGAAACGATGGTCATGCGCGACAGCGAATGGTCTTCGGTCGGGGCCACCGTCAAGGTTTCGATGTTGTAGCCGCGTGCCGAAAAGAGCCCGACCACGCGCGACAGCGCGCCCGGTTCGTTCTCCAGCAGCACAGAAATAATGTGTCTCATGTTCGCTTCTTCCAGATGTCGATGTGCGATGTATTCGAACCGGCCGCGCCGCTTCGTGCGCTCGCGCCTTTTGTGGAGGCGTGCATCACGAAACCGGCGCTGGCGTTCACAAGCCGGCCGTTATAGATCTTCCGCGCCGAGGAGCATCTCCGTGATGCCCTTGCCGGCCTGAACCATCGGCCAGACGTTTTCGGTCGGATCGGTCTGGAAGTCGAGAAACACCGTGCGGTCTTTCAGGCGCAGCGCTTCCTTCAGCGCCGGCTCGACGTCCGCGGTCTTCTCGATGCGCATGCCGACATGGCCGTACGCTTCGGCAAGCTTCACGAAATCCGGCAGCGCGTCCATGTACGAATGCGAATAGCGCTTGCTGTATTCGATCTGCTGCCACTGGCGCACCATGCCCAGATAGCGGTTGTTGAGCGAAATGATCTTGACCGGCGTGTCGTACTGCTTGCACGTCGACAGTTCCTGGATGCACATCTGGATCGAGCCTTCGCCCGTGATGCAGACCACTTCTTCGTCCGGGTGCGCCATTTTCACGCCCATCGCGGCCGGCAGGCCGAAGCCCATCGTGCCGAGGCCGCCCGAGTTGATCCAGCGGCGCGGCTTGTTGAAGCGGTAGAACTGCGCGGCCCACATCTGATGCTGGCCGACGTCGGAACACACGAACGCATTGCCGTCCGTCAGCTCCCACAGCTTTTCGACCACGTATTGCGGCTTGATGATCTCGCTCTTGCGGTCGAACTTCAGGCAGTCTTTCGCGCGCCAGGCTTCGATCTCCTTCCACCAGTCGGCGAGCGCGGCGGTGTCGGGGCCGTGTTCGGCGGTTTGCAACTGCTCGATCAGATCCTTCAGCACTTCCTTCACGTCGCCGACGATCGGAATATCCACCTTCACGCGCTTCGAGATCGACGAAGGATCGATGTCGATGTGAATGATCTTGCGCGGCCGCGACGCGAAGTGCGCCGGGTCGCCGATCACGCGGTCGTCGAAGCGCGCGCCGATTGCGATCAGCACGTCGCAGTGCTGCATCGCCATGTTGGCTTCGTACGTGCCGTGCATGCCGAGCATGCCGAGGAATTTCCTGTCGCTCGCGCGGTAGCCGCCGAGGCCCATCAGCGTGTTCGTGACCGGATAGCCGAGCAGATCGGCGAACTGGTTCAATTCACGCGCCGCGTCCGCGAGGATGATGCCGCCGCCCGTGTAGATATACGGGCGCTTGGCCGTCAGCAGCAGCGAAACGGCCTTGCGGATCTGGCCGGAATGGCCCTTCGTGACAGGGTTGTACGAGCGCAGCGAAATGGTTTTCAGCGGCTCGTAGCGGCACGGCGCCTTCGACACGTCTTTCGGAATATCGATCAGCACCGGGCCGGGCCGGCCGGTGCGGGCAATGTAAAACGCTTTCTTGACGGTAGCGGCAAGCTCGCGCACGTCCTTCACGAGGAAATTGTGCTTCACGCACGGACGCGTGATGCCGACCGTATCGCACTCCTGGAACGCGTCCAGGCCGATCGCGGCGGTGGGCACCTGACCGGTGATCACGACCATCGGGATCGAATCCATGTACGCGGTGGCGATGCCGGTCACTGCATTCGTGACGCCGGGGCCGGAGGTCACGAGGCAGACGCCGACCTTGCCGGTCGAGCGTGCATAAGCATCCGCGGCATGCACCGCGCCCTGCTCATGTCGCACGAGGATGTGCTGGAACTTGTCCTGCTTGTAGAGCTCGTCGTAGATGTAGAGTACCGAGCCGCCGGGATAACCCCAGATGAATTCGACGTCCTCATCGGCCAAAGCGCGCATGAGCACGGTGGCGCCGATCGAGTCAGATTCGTTATGGGGGGTGGTATCCGACGTGGAGAATTCCGCGCTGGGCATATTCATCATTCACCTTTCGAATTTTCGGCAAAAAATTGATCGGGTGCTCTCTGCCGGGCTTGTGGCTCGGGTTCAAGCGGCGCGTCCAGTTTGACAGGCGAGCTTCTTGGGCTCGCCTCAAATGAGACTAGTCACTTATGTTGCGAACCTGCGAAGATATCTGCAAGCCGCCGCTCGGTCAAGCAAATATTGCCGGGTGGCCATGCCTATTGCATCCCCGCGCGCATTCTCAATGCGTTCGAACGCATGACAAGATGCCGCGTTTTCCCCGGCCTCGATCAAAGTTTGTTAGCATCCGCGAGTTTTACGATATTTTTCGACCGTTTTTTCGACCGATTACGCGCACGCCCGCTGCGACGACCCTCAACGGATGGCATCAGACAAGGAACTCGCCGATTTTCTGGCGGGCGTCGAAAGGCGCGCGTTCAAGCAAGCGGTTTACGCCGTGCGGGACGACGACGCTGCGCTCGATATCGTGCAGGACGCGATGATCAAGCTCGCCGAAAAGTACGGTGATCGTCCTGCGGCTGAGCTGCCGCTTTTGTTTCAGCGTATTCTGCAGAACGCGACGCACGACTATTTCCGTCGGCAGAAAGTAAGGAATACATGGATCAGCCTGTTCTCGTCGCTGACCAGCGCGGACGACGACGACTTCGACCCGCTCGAAACCTTCGAGGCGCAGCAGGGCTCGGCGGGCGCCGAGAGCAGTGAGGACCGGCTCGAACGGGAGCAGGTCCTGCAGTTGATCGACGCAGAAATCCAACGGTTACCGGCACGTCAACGGGAGGCGTTTCTCATGCGTTATTGGGAAGATATGGATGTCGCCGAGACTGCCGCCGCGATGGGCTGCTCCGAAGGCAGTGTCAAAACGCACTGTTCGCGAGCCACCCACACGCTGGCACAAGCGCTCAAGGCCAAAGGAATCACGCTATGAGCTCCGCTCCCGATAAAGAAGTCGAGTTTGCGCGGCAGCTGCGCCGTGCGCTTGACGAAAACGCTGCCCGCATTGCCCCCGCCAACGTCGACCGGCTCGCCGCCGCGCGCCGCGTCGCGCTCGCACGCAAAAAGCCGGAACCGGTTCGCGCGCCTGCGTTCGTGCCGGTGTTCGTCACCGGCTCCGCTGGCCTCGCCGGCGCCGCGGGCACGCTCGCCGGGCTGCCGCAGCCGCGCGCGCCGCGCCGCGGCACGAAGCTGCGCCGCTTCGCGCTCGCGTGGCCGCTGGCCGCGCTTGTCGTCAGCCTCGTGGCGATCGCCTACTGGGAAGACCAGCAACGCACCGCGGAACTCGCCGATATCGATGCCGCGATGCTGAGCGACGACCTGCCGCTCACCGCCTACCTCGATCACGGTTTCAACGCGTATCTGTCGCGCGCGCGTTGAGCGGGAGAGCCCACGGGTGAGTTACAAGCGCGGCCTCGCCGTTGTTTCCGGATGCGTGATCGCCGCGCTGGTTGCGTTCGCCGCCACTTATCCGCGTTTTCATCCTGAGGCGCCGACGCCCGCCGCGGCACCCGCCGGCGCGCCGGCAGCCGCGAAATCCGCGGCGCCGGCATTGAGCGTCGACATTCCCGGCTTGCAAAAGAACAATCCGCTCGCGTGGTCCCGGCTGTCGAATGCCGAACACACCGCGCTCGCACCGTTTGCCACGCAATGGGACAAGTTCAGCGACGAACGCAAACGGAAATGGCTGAAAATCGCGTCGCGCTACCCGAAGATGTCGCCCGACGCGCAAAAGCGGCTGCACGAGCGGATGGCCGAGTGGGTCAGGATGACGCCCGAGCAGCGGCGCGTCGCGCGCGAGAACTACCAGGTGTCGAAGGAACTGCCGCGCGAGGCCCGTCAAAACGCGTGGAACGCGTATCAGCAATTGCCTGAGGACCAGAAGCAGCGGCTCGCCGCGAGCGAGCACAAGCGCAGCCCGACCGTCGTCAGCGCGCCACCGTCGGGCAAATCCGAGATCAAGGACATCAATCGCCTCGTCAACGCGAAAGAGCGTGCGGCGAGCGGGGCTGCGGGCGCCTCCGCGATGCCGGCAGCCAGTGCGCCCGCTGCGCCGACCGCGGCGCTGCCGGCCGCGCCGGCCATTCCGTCGGCCGCCAGCTTCGTGCCGGCCACGCCGACGCCGGTGTTGCCATCCGACTCGCTGTCGATTTATCACGGCTCGTGAACGAGCGAGCGCTCCCGCCCTGATCCCGTGCCCAACCACACCGCTACCGACGCCGCCGCTACCCCCACCGCCCAGCCGCCAGGCGAGCCTATCCCCACGCTGCCCACGCTGCCGACGGTACGCCGCCGTCTCGCGACGTTGGTCTATGAAGGGGTGATCCTGTTCGGCATCGTGTTCTTCGCCGGTTATCTGTTCAGCACACTGACGCAGCAGCGCAACGGCCTCACCCATCACAATCTGCTCGCCGCATGGATCGGCCTCGTGATCGGCGTGTATTTCGTCTGGTGCTGGACGCACGGCGGCCAGACGCTGCCGATGAAGACATGGCGGCTGCGCGTCGTGCGCGCGCGAGATGGCGCGCCGGTTTCTTGGCCGCGCGCAATCGTCCGCTATGGGCTTGCATGGCTATGGTTTCTGCCGCCGCTCGCGCTGCACCCGCTCTTCGGGCTCACCGTGCCGCACACGCTGCTGGTTGCCGCGGCGTGGTTCGTCGCGTGGGCCGCCACCGGCCGTCTCCTCGACGATCGCCAGTTTCTGCATGACCGTCTCGCCGGCACGCGCATCGTCACCGTGCCGCACTGAGGCGCCGGGCTTCCAGTTGTGCTTCGGGCCGTTTTCCGCGCGGCTTGCCTGTCTCGCCTGCACCACACCGTAATCTGCGTAATAAGAAGTTCTCGTGACTGTCACGGCTCCGTCATGCGGCGATGGCGCAATGCGGGTACTGCAACTCGACGCGTGAGCCATGGACCCAAAAACGTCCGCGACTTCCCTGTTCCGCCAGACTGGCCCGAGCGTCGACCCCGTCGCCTTCGGCCCCAGCGGCCCCTCCGCCGGCACAATTCCACTGCCGCTCGTGCCAGCGACACCCTCAACCGGCGACCACCCTCACGACGACGACCCCGACGCGCTACACCGCTACCGGACGATCTGGCTGTCGGACATTCATCTGGGATCGAGCGGCTGTCAGGCGTCCTACCTGCTCGATTTCCTGCGGCATAACGAATCGGAATACCTGTACCTCGTCGGCGACATCATCGACGGCTGGCAGCTGAAAAAAGGCTGGTACTGGCAGCAAGCGCACAACGACGTCGTGCAGAAGATTCTGCGCAAGGCGCGCAAGGGCACCCAGGTCGTGTACATCCCCGGCAATCACGACGAAGGCGCACGGCAGTTCTGCGACCTCGCGTTCGGCGACATCCACGTGCGCGGCGAAGCGTTTCACACGACGCTCGCCGGCCAGCGCCTGTGGATCGTGCACGGCGACCTGTTCGACGGCGTGATCCAGCACGCGAAGTGGCTCGCCTATGTGGGCGACTCGCTCTACACCCTGATCCTCCTGCTCAACCGGTGGTTCAACCGTATCCGCGCGCGCCTGGGCTTCCAGTACTGGTCGCTCTCGCAATATCTCAAGCATCAGGTCAAAAACGCAGTCAACTTCATCTCGCAGTTCGAGAAGGTCATGACTGACGAAGCACGGCGTCGCGGCTGCGATGGCGTGGTCTGTGGACACATCCACAAGGCCGAGATCCGCGAGATCGACGGCGTGCTCTATTGCAACGACGGCGACTGGGTCGAAAGCTGCACGGCGCTGGTCGAGCATTTCGACGGGCGGCTCGAGATCGTGACCTGGGCCGAGGAGCGCGCCTTCGACCTGTTGCACCCGTCGCGGGCGCTGTCGCCCGAGGAGCCTGAGCCGGC
>DASXXR010000028.1:0-7905 GCA_036502945.1 Paraburkholderia sp.
TCAGCGATCTGGGTCTGCGGTTTCGCTGGGACAGCGATACGCTCGACGTGCTCAAGGAATTCAACTCGGAGATTGCGCGCATCACCGCCTACATCGAGCGGTTTCACTCGCATCTGCTCAAAGCCTATGACGCCAACTTTCTCGCTGAACTCATCTTTCAGAAGAAGTCCCAGTTCTATCGCGAGACCGCTGCTGAATAAAAGCCGCGTTTTCTGCTTTCTGCTTTCTGATGCCCGCGCCGGTCATGGAGCGGGCGTCTTCTCTACGCTTCAACCACGCGGCATGCGTTGCCGTTGACGGTTACGCTCGCGCGTCACTGGTGCATTGCCGCTCCTCGAAGCAGCGGCAACGCGAGGCGACGGGTCCATGCCGACCTCCGCCAGCGTCCACCGTTGCGTGAAATCGTCGTATGGCTGCAGGCGCATCGGGTCGTCACGCCACTCGAAGTGCACCTGCACAACACGCCGTTGAGCGACACCACACCGCACGTTCGACCGATGCCCGTCCGCGACGGCGAACCACCGGCCGTACCGGTCATCGACCGTCATCATCAGATGTACACCTAGCGCTGCTGCGAGCCCGGCAGTCGCCAGCAACGCCGCGAACCCGAACGCCTGTGTATCGTCGGTAACGAAGCCGTAGCCCAGCCACGCGCACAGCAGTAGCGCCGCCATATCGACGATCGCACAACCAGGGCACGCGGCAGCGCGCGTGTCCATGGCCTGGCAAAGTCTGAAGAGCGCAATCGCCGACGCTGCAAACAGCAGCGCGCCGGAGAAGACCGCAACGTATAGCTCGATCCGATCGGTGCCGGCCTGCGCGGCAGTTGTGAAATATCGGACAAACGCGCCCGTGATCGCGATGAGCCCCGCACTGCTGCCCAGCACCGCAAGCAAGCGCCGCTTGCTCGCAAGATCGGTGCGCTGCGCGAGCCATTTACCCGCGGACGCACCGCCAACGGCGGTGCAGACCGCACTGCCCGACCCGCCGCTGATGCATGCGGCCAGCAACCCGGCCGCCATGATCGTTGCAAATGCAACATACGGCGAACGGCGGCGCAGACCGCCGACAGATGCCGTAAAGCCTCCGCCCACACCCGCCAGAACCACAGCCAGCACGGCCGCCAGCGCAAAAGCAAAACCTGCGCACAGCGCGCCGGCCGCTACATTCGGCATGTTCTCTCCTCGATCCGCGTTGCCGGTCTTTCGCTCATGCGGGCGTCAAACAACGCTTGCGGCGGCAGCCTGTGCCATTTTTTGCGCTGTGCCGCCCGCGCTCCCAAGCGTATTGCTGAGCGTGCCGATCCCGTCGATCGTGATCGACACGGTCGCACCGTCCTTGATCGAGCCGATGCCTAACGACGTGCCGCAAGCAATCACATCGCCGGGCTCGAGTGTCATGTCCTGTGAAATCAGGCTGACCTGCTCCGCCGGCGTGAACACCATGTCCGACAGCGGATAGTTCTGCCGTTCGACGCCGTCGAGCATCGTCACGACACGCGCCGCCTGCCAATCGAAATTCGATGCAATCGCCGGCCCGATACAACAGAAAGTATCGAAGCCTTTAGCGCGGCACCATTGAGGAAAATGCGGATTCTCGTTCAGGAGATCCGCTGCAGTCACGTCGTTGACGATCGTATAGCCGAAAATCGACGCGGCGGCCTCTTCGACACTCGCATCGCGGCAGCGCCGCCCGATGACGATGCCGAGCTCGCCTTCGTAGGCAATCTTGCCGGCATAGTGTGCGGGCCGCAGTATCGGCGCGTCCGCGCCGATTACCGACTCGGCCGGCTTGATCAAAAAGAGCGGATGCGCAGGCACCGGCTTGTCGAGCTTCGCCGCCAATGCATGAAAATTGTTCCACAACGCAACGACCTTGCGTGGCGTGCACGGCGCGATGGCTTTGAGCGCACCCGTCGGCAAGACGGCGCCGGTCGGCACCGGGTGCTCAAGGCTCAGGTGTTCGTGCAACTCACCGTCTTCGACCCGGCCGAAAACAGCCATGCCGTCGTTCGACAAGAAACGCATCCAGGTTTCCATATGCACTCCGTTGCGCATCGGGCGCGGTCTGCCCAGCGGCAGACCGCGCCGTCGATGCTTGAAATCACAACTATCGGCGCAGTACTGCCGTGCGCGTCAGATCTGCCCCGCGCCGCGTGCCCATTTGTACTTCGCACCGAGTACCGCAACCGGAATCTCCGTCGAATACGCATACGCAGGCACGCCGTGCTCGTACAGGTACTCCGCCGCTTCTTCCACCTGCACGTCACCCGCCAGCGACGCGACGATCGGCTTCTCGATGCCCTTCGCCTTCATCTCTTCCTTCACCTCGATCACCAGTTTCGCGAACACCATCGGCGGCGTGATGATCGTGTGCCAGTAACCAAGAATGATCGCGTGGATACGCGGGTCTTCAAGACCGAGCCGGACCGTGTTCTGATACGTCGACGGCGGCTCGCCGCCGGTGATGTCGACCGGATTGCCCGCGGCGCCGAACGGCGGAATGAACTTGCGGAACGCTGCGTCGAGATCCGCCGGCATCGTCATCAGCGAAAGTCCGTTGTCGACGCAAGCATCCGACAGCAGCACGCCCGAACCGCCCGCACCCGTGATGATCACGACGTTCTCGCCCTTCGGGGTTGGCAGCTTCGGAATGCCGCGCGCAAATTCGAGCAGGTCGCGCAGCGACCGCGCGCGAATCACGCCGCACTGCTTGAACACGTCTTCGTAGATGCGGTCGTTGCCCGCGAGCGCGCCGGTGTGCGAGATCGCCGCGCGCGCGCCGAGACTCGTGCGCCCCGCCTTCAGCACGACGATCGGCTTCTTCTTCGATACGCGTGCCGCCGTTTCCGCGAACGCGCGGCCGTCCTTCAGGTCTTCACAGTGCTGCGCGATGATGTCGGTGTGTTCGTCCTGCTCGAAGAACGTCAGCAGATCGTCTTCGTCGATATCCGACTTGTTGCCCAGACCGACAATGGCGGACACCCCCATCTTCGCGGAACGCGAGAAGCCGATGATCGCCATCCCGATGCCGCCCGACTGCGACGACAAAGCGGCTTTACCCTGCACGTCATAGGGCGTGCAGAAGGTCGCGCACAGATTCTTCGGCGTGTAGTAGAAGCCGTAGATGTTCGGCCCCATCAAGCGGATGTCGTATTGGCGCGCAATCGCAACAATCTCGTCCTGCCCCTCGACATTGCCCGTTTCGGCAAACCCCGACGGAATCAGCACCGCGCCGGAAATTTTCTTCTTGCCGACTTCGATCAGTGCGCCCGCAACCAGCTTGGCGGGAATCGCAAACACAGCGACATCGATATCGCCCGGCACATCGAGGACGCTCTTATACGCCTTGCGGCCCATGATCTCGTCGGCCTTCGGGTGAATCGGCAGGATATCGCCCTTGTAGCCGCCGTTGATCAGGTTCTTCATCACCGAGTTGCCGATCTTGCCGTCTTCCGCCGACGCGCCGATCACCGCGACGCGGTCCGGCCGCATGATGCGGTTCATCTGCCGCACGATGTCCTGCTGGCTCGGGCGGTAGCGCGGCACCGGCGGCACAAAGTCGACGACGATCCGCACGTCCGCGGCGATCGCGCCGTTCTTGCTCGCGAACACCGGGTTCAGGTCGAGTTCCGAAATCTCGGGGAAATCCGCAACCAGCCGCGATACGTTCTCGATCAGCGTCGCGAGCGCTTCACGGTCGACCGGCTCGCCACCGCGCACGCCCTTGAGCATGTCGGCTGCGGCGATGCCGTCGAGCATCGAGCGCGCATCGTCACGCGTCGCCGGTGCGAGCCGGAACGTAATGTCCTTCAGCACTTCGACCAGCACGCCGCCGAGCCCGAACGCGACCAGCTTGCCGAATGACGGATCGGTCACCGCGCCGACGATCACTTCCTGGCCGCCGCCGATCATCTGCTGTACCTGAACGCCGAGCAGATTGGCTTTCGGGTTATAGCGCTTCGCGTTCTCCATGATCGTCGTGAAGCCCTGCTCGGCGTCGGCGGCGCTCTTCACGCCGACCAGCACGCCGCCCGCCTCGGTCTTGTGCAAAATCTCCGGCGACACGATCTTCAGCACCACAGGAAAGCCCATCTCCGATGCGATTTGCGCTGCTTCACGCGCATGGGTTGCCACGCCTTCCTGCGGCACCGCGATGCCGTACACGTCGCAGACGAGCTTGCCTTCAGGCGCCGTCAGCGAGGTGCGTCCTTCCGCTTTGACATTGTCGAGAATGTGCCGGACGACGTCCTTGTTCGGCGCGGCCGCGGGTTCCTGCGTATAAGCGGTGCCGCGTTCTTTTAGTGTGAGCGTGTCTTCGTATGCCATTTCGTGTCGTCTCCGAATCTGGGTGTGAGGCCGCCCGGCCTGTCCGTTGACCGATCAGCGGGCGGCATGCATAACGCTAGGTGTGCGTGCGTTCAGATTGCGCCCGCGGTGCGCAACGCGCTGACCTGCTCCGGCGAATAGCCGAGTTCGGCCATTACTTCATCCGTGTGTTCGCCCAACAGCGGCGAGCGCGTGACTTCGGTGGGACTATCCGACAGCTTGATCGGGTTGCCGACCGTCAGATACTTGCCGCGTACCGGATGATCGACTTCGACGATCGTGCCGGTCTTGCGCAGCGACGGTTCTTCCGCAATCTCCTTCATCGACAGGATGGGGCCGCAGGGAATGTCGTACTTGTTGAGGATTTCCATTGCCTCGAACTTGCTCTTCGTCATCGTCCAGCGTTCGATCTCGGCGAAGATTTCCTTCAGGCGCGGCAAGCGCGCGGCGGGCGTCGCATAGTCGGGATCGGTGGCCCATTGCTCCTTGCCGATCACATTGCAGATCTTTGCCCACACCGGCGCCTGCGTGATGAAGTAGATGTACGCATTCGGATCCGCTTCCCAACCCTTGCACTTCAGGATCCAGCCGGGCTGGCCGCCGCCCGATGCATTGCCCGCGCGCGGCACCGCTTCGCCGAACGTGCCGTTCGGATACTGCGGGTATTCCTTCATCACGCCGGTGCGTTCAAGCCGCTGCTGGTCGCGCAGTTTGACGCGGCACAGGTTCAGCACGCCGTCCTGCATCGCGGCGAGCACCTTTTGTCCGCGTCCGGTGCTCGTGCGTTGATAAAGCGCCGCAACGATACCGAGCGCGAGATGCAGACCCGTGCCGCTGTCGCCGATCTGCGCGCCGGTGACGACGGGCGGGCCGTCGTCGAAACCGGTCGTCGATGCCGCGCCGCCCGCGCATTGCGCGACGTTTTCGTACACCTTGCAGTCTTCATAGGGGCCCGGGCCGAAACCCTTCACCGAAGCGACGATCATCCGCGGATTGAGTTGCTGGATGCGCTCCCAGGTAAAGCCCATCCGGTCGAGCGCGCCCGGCGCGAAGTTCTCGACCAGCACGTCGCATTTCTTGATCAGCGTTTCAAGAACCTGCTTGCCTTCAGGGTTCTTCGTGTCGATTGTCACCGACCGCTTGTTGTGATTAAGCATCGTGAAGTAAAGGCTGTCCGCGTCGGGAATATCGCGCAGCTGCTCGCGCGTGATGTCGCCCGCACCGGCCTTCTCCACCTTGATCACATCCGCGCCTAGCCATGCCAGCAGTTGTGTGCAAGTCGGTCCCGATTGCACGTGCGTGAAATCGAGGATACGCACACCATCAAGTGCTTTGCTCATGTTCTGTCTCCGCTGTGTGCGTCACTTGTACATCGTCTGGTTCTTCGTGCCCGGTGCGTATTCGCGCGGATCGACCCAGATATTCACGACCGCCGAGCGTCCGGTGCGATGGATCGCTTCGCGTGCGCGTTGCAGCGCGCCGGCGATCTGCGCGGGATCGCGCACTTCTTCGCCGTAGCCGCCGAGCATTTCCGCGAACTTGCTGAACGGCACATCGGAGAGCAGATTGCCGACATTGCCACGCTCTTCGCCGTACTTCGCGAGCTGGCCGTAGCGGATCTGGTTCATCGCGGAGTTGTTGCCGATCACCGCGAGATACGGCGCGCCGAAGCGGTTCGCCGTTTCCATATCGAATGCGGTCATGCCGAACGAACCGTCGCCGTAGTAGCAGAGCACTTCCTTGTGCGGATGCGCGAGCTTCGCTGCGAGCGCGAAGCCGGTACCGACACCGAGCGAACCCAGTGCGCCCGGGTCCATCCATTGGCCCGGCCGGCGCGGACGAACCGCCTGCGCGGAAATCGTCACCACGTCGCCACCGTCACCGATGTAGACCGTGTCTTCGCCGAGGAACTCGTTGAGTTCATACGCCACGCGATACGGATGAATCGGCGTGCTGTTCGACTTGAAAAGGGGCATCAGTTTTTCGGTCGCCGTGGCTTCGGCATCCTGCAGTTGCGCCATCCACTTGCGGCGCGCCTGACGCTTGTCGTCCTTCAGCCGGCCGCTCGCCGCCTGCAGCACCGCAGCGAGAATCGCACCCGGATCGCCGACAAGGCCCAGATCGATATCGCGGTTTTTACCGACGGTGCGGTAGTCCATGTCGATCTGCACAAGCGTCAGTTCTTTGCTGATGCGCTTGCCGTAACCCATCCGGAAGTCGAAAGGTGTGCCCACAACGATCAGCACGTCCGCATTCGCAAACGCCTGCGAACGCGTGCGGTCGAAGTGGTGTGGATCGCCCGGCGGCAGCAGGCCGCGGCTCGCGCCGTTGAAGTAGCCGGGAATGTCGAGGCCGCGCAGCAGCGCAATCGCTTCTTCGTGGCCGCGCGCGGTCCACACTTGCTGACCGTACAGGATCGCGGGGCGCTCGGAGTTGGCGAGAATGTCAGCGAGTTTTTCGACATCGCGCGGGTCGCCAATCGATTTCGTCGACGCTCGATAGTGGCCCGGTTGCGGCACGACGGCGCGCGTCAACTCCACTTCTCGGTCAAGCACGTCGCGCGGAATCTCGAGGTAAGCCGGCCCTGGCGCGCCGTTGAAGCATTCGCGCGCGGCCATCGAGATCATGTCGGCGACCCGCTCGGTACTCGATACGCTGGCCGCGAACTTCGTGATCGGCGCCATGATGTCGACGTGCGGCAGGTCCTGCAGCGAGCCCATCTTGTGCTGCGTCAGCGCGCCTTGTCCGCCGATATGCAGGATCGGGCTTTCCGAGCGGAACGCAGTTGCGATGCCGGTTACCGCATTCGTGCAGCCCGGACCCGCCGTCGTCACGACACAGCCCAGCTTGCCGGTCTGCCGCGCATAGCCATCGGCGGCATGCGCGGCAACCTGTTCATGGCGGACATCGATGATGCGAATGCCTTCGTCGACACAACCGTCATAGATGTCGATGATGTGGCCGCCGCACAGCGTGAAGATCGTGTCGACTCCCTCGTTCTTCAGTGCTTTCGCCACCAGGTGACCACCCGACACGACGCCGGCATTGCGCGTCTTCTGCTTCAGCGTGTCTTCTGCGGTGGTGGTCGTGCCAGTGCTGGGGGTTGAAACAACTGCGGACATAGTCGTCTCCTGGTCAATCGGTTATGTAACGGTTATCGATGGACGCGCCCGGTTCGATGCGCTCTTCCCTCAGAGCATCTCTGGCCCTGCTCAATACGGTATGTGATATATCACAACCGTTCAAGGTCATTTTGATGCCGTGGAGCGAAGCTGCGTGACAGTCTGAGCGTCTTTCCTGACGTGGCTTTCCGGGAAAAATGGGCACCCAGTTCGCCGCCGACCAAGGGAAAACACCGACCGCCACTTCACCTTGAACGCTTGTGATATATCACATACCATATTTCACAGGTCGTCAAGCGTCGTCTTTCCCGCACCGCCCTGGTGCCGAACCCACCCAGCGAGGAGACTGTGAACATTCACGAATATCAGGCGAAGGAGCTGCTGAAAGGCTACGGCGTCGCCGTCCCGAACGGCCGCGTGGCGTTCACGCCGGAGGAAGCCGAACAAGCGGCCGC
>DASXXR010000029.1:0-21828 GCA_036502945.1 Paraburkholderia sp.
GCAGATCAATGTCGACGACGTTGTTTCGTCTTCCGGGTTAGTCGAACTGTTGAACACCCATCTCGTCTTCGCGGCCGATGTCGCGGAAGCGGCCGACGCGCTGGTCCAGCTGGCGAGCATCGCCCGCCTGTCGAGCGGCGTAGAAGCGAGCGTCGAGATTCCGGCCATTGCGATCGAACGTTTGCGCGACGCGCTCGATACGCTAAGCGGCTACGATGAATCCTGGCTGTTCGCGCTTGAGCCCAGCCGCGCGCTCTTTGACGACATCGCGCGTCCGCAACGCACGTTGCACTAGGTTCCACGTTAGAACGTCGCCGGAAAATGTCTGCAGACGTTGCAAGATTGACTGAATACTTAGCTCACCGTATAAACTTCGCACCGGCAGATAGTCTACGCCTGCGGGTGCCGGCTGAAGTTCCGCGTGTTACTTCGAAGTACTGCGTCCTGCGGGAAATCAGTGGCCGAATAAAACCGCTTGCGTGCCGTGCTCGTCGGCAGCCGCATGGCCCGCTTGCGACGTGCCATGGGTCTGCGCACCGTACCCGCTGGTATCGTCCTGCGCTGCTTTCTGGGCCGCGACGCGCGCCTCGGCTGCCTGAATGTTGTTCGGGTAATCCTGCTCGTCGCTTAGCGGGTCATAGCCAGCCTTTTCCAGCTGCACCAGCTCCGCCCGCACTTGAGCGCGCGTAAGCGGCTGGTTCGATTGGGCCGATTGCGCAAACGAAACCACAGGAGCGGCCAGAAGCGTTGAAGCAACCACTGCGGAAATGAACGTTTTCATGACTTATAAGCTCCGAGACCTTGTTTTTGGGTCGCCGCGGACGTGTCATCCGCGACGAGCGTTGATTGAAGTCTACGGAAGTCGGAAGCCAGGGTAAATACCTACTACAATGATTATCCATTGCCGACGCAGCAACAATTCACACTGCAGCAGGCTGATTTTCCAGGTTTATATTTCTCAACGTAATAATTGATAGTAAAACGCGGCGGCACCCTGGAGCGCCGCCGCGTCGAACCGCTCAGCCGGGAATGGCGTCCCTCATAACCAGTTCGCGTGGAAGCTGCCGCCCTTATCGATCCGCTCGAACGTGTGCGCACCGAAGAAATCGCGTTGCGCCTGAACAAGGTTCGCGGGCAGCCGCGCGGACCGATAGCCGTCGAAATACGCAATGGCCGACGCAAACGCCGGCACCGGCACACCCACCGTGACCGCCGCGCTCACCACCTCACGCAGCGCGGCTTGATAATTGGCGGCGATGTCGCGGAAATACGGATCGAGCAGCAGGTTTGCGAGCGCCTTATCCTTTTTGTACGCATCCGTGATCTTCTGCAGGAAACGGGCGCGGATGATGCAGCCGGCGCGGAAAATTTTCGCGATCGTGCCGTAGTCGAGGTCCCATTGATATTGGTCCGACGCCGCACGCAGTTGCGCGAAGCCCTGCGCGTACGAGATCACCTTGCTGAAATACAGCGCGCGGCGCACGGCTTCGATGAACGCCGTGCGGTCGCCGCTAAACGGCTTGACGGTCGGCCCTTCGAGCAGCTTGCTCGCCGCGACGCGCTGGTCTTTCAGCGACGACAGCACCCGTGCAAACACGGATTCGGTAATGAGCGGCAGCGGCACGCCGAGGTCGAGCGCGTTCTGGCTGGTCCACTTGCCGGTGCCCTTCTGCGCGGCGCGATCGAGAATGATATCGACAAGGTCCTTGCCGGTCTCGTCGTCCTTCTTGCTGAATATCTTCGACGTGATTTCGATCAGATAGCTGTCGAGTTCGCCCTTGTTCCACTCCGTGTAGACGCCACCCAGCTCCTGGTTCGACAGACCGAGCACCTGCTTCAACACGGCGTAGCTTTCGGCAATCAGCTGCATGTCGCCGTATTCGATGCCGTTGTGCACCATTTTCACGAAGTGTCCTGCGCCGTCCGGGCCCATATACGCGACGCACGGCTCGCCGTCGTCGGGCGCCTTCGCCGCGATCTCGAGGAGGATCGGCGCGACGAGGTCATATGCGTCGCGCTGGCCGCCCGGCATGATCGACGGCCCTTTGAGCGCGCCCTCCTCGCCGCCCGACACGCCCGTGCCGATGAAATGCAGCCCCGCCTTCGCGAGTTCCTGATTGCGGCGGATCGTGTCGGTGAAATGCGTATTGCCGCCGTCGATCAGAATGTCGCCCTTTTCGAGCAGCGGCTTGAGCGCGGCGATGGTGGCATCGGTCGGCTCGCCGGCCTTGACCATCAGCAGAATGCGGCGCGGCTTTTCCAGCGAATCGACAAATTCTTGCAACGTGTAAGACGGCACCAGTTTGCGGTCGGGACAATCGGCGATCAGTTCGTCGGTTTTCTCGCGGGTGCGGTTGAATACCGAGACCGCGTGACCGCGGCTTTCGATGTTGAGTGCCAGATTGCGGCCCATGACCGCTAGCCCCACTACGCCGATTGCCTGTTTGCCCATGTGAGTTCTCCAGATTCGTGAGTGGCAAGAAGCCGCATGAGCGCGTATCGCCGATGCAGCGTCGAGAATCAAAGGATAAAAGAAATGGCGGAGCAACGCTCGATTTACCGCTTCCGCCAATGTGGTCCGCCGCCCGCGCGGCATGCACTGCGCACTGCGGCCTTCCGGCAACCGCCGACGAGATCCGGCGCGCCTGCACGTGCCGGACCATCGAACGGTCTGACTCGCCGCGCCGGCTAACGTTTCCGGAACACCAGACTGAAATTATTCGCCGGCATCGCAATCGGCTCGTCGCACGAAAAGCCCGCGGCGTCGGCGAGCTCGACGAGCGCTTCCATATCGCGCACGCCCCATGCTGGGTTGCGGCCGCGCAGTTGACGATCGAACGCCTCGTTGCTCGGCGCCGTATGCGCGCCGCCGCGCCGGTACGGCCCGTACAGATAGAGCGGCGCGCCGCCGCCCAGCAGGCCGCGCGCACCGTCGAACAGCGCCTCCGATGCCGCCCACGGCGAAATATGGACCATGTTGATGCAGATCAGCGCATCTGCCGCATCGACGCCCCACGGCGTGCGACCGACATCGAGATCGAGCGGCGCCCGGACATTCGTCAGCCCAGCGCGCTCAGTCCACGCGGCGATCGACGCACGCGCATCGTCATCGGGGTCGCTCGGCTGCCAGACGAGGCTCGGCAAAGCGGCCGCGAAGTGAATGGTGTGCTGCCCGGTGCCGCTTGCAATTTCCAGCACGGTGCCGGATGGCGGCAACACCGGCTGCAGCACGGCGAGGATAGCGTCGCGATTGCGCTCGGCCGAAGGCGAGTGCTCGCGTGGATCGGTATTTGAAGAGGTCATGATGGTGTCAGTCAATAGAGGCTCGTGCGCATTCTTTCGATGAGATCGAGGTCGTACGCATTCGCGTCGAAGGTTTCGCCGTTCAGCCGCCTATGCATTGCGCCCGCGCTCGGCAGTTGCGAACGTTCGACATGCCGCGACGAATCCCACAGTTTCGAACGCGCAAGCGCTTTTGAACAATGAAAGTACACCGCGTCGACATCGACGAAGAGCACGGTGCGCGGCCGTTTGCCTTCAACCGCGAAGCTGTCGAGCACCGCGGCGTCGGCGCAAATGCGGCCGCGTCCGTTGACGCGCAAGGTCTCGCCGACGCCCGGCACGATGAACAGCAGCCCGACGTGCGGCTCGACGATCACGTTGCGCAGACTGTCGACGCGGTTATTGCCGACCCGGTCGGGAATCGCCAGCGTGTGTTCGTCGACGATCCGCACGAAGCCGGGCGCATCGCCGCGCGGCGAGCAGTCGAGGCCTTCGGGGCCGGCCGTCGCCAGCACGATGAGCGGCGCGTGTTCGATAAAGGCCCGGTAGTCTTCGTTGACGAATGGGATCTCCTTGCGCACCGAGCGTTCGTGCGGCGGTCCGTACAGCGCCTCGAGTTCATCGATCGTCGTCAGCGTCGGCATGGCATTTTCTCCATCAACGGTGGGCCATTCAGCAGCAAACGCGGCCAAACGCGGACCAAACGCGCTCACGCGCATCGCATGGCGACGGATCAACCGGTGGCAAGCCGCGCAGCGAGCGCGGTCAATCCATCGGCGCAAGGCGCTTCGATTTTCAACGACAGCAGCGGATCGGCGCGCGTGCGTCCCAGATTGAGCGCCGCAATAGGCTTGCCCATTTTCTGCGCCCAGACGCAGAAGCGGTAACCCGAATAAACCATCAGCGACGACCCGACCACCAGCATCGCATCCGCTACGTCGAGCGCATGCGTCGCCGCGTCGACCCGCTCGCGCGGCACGCTCTCGCCGAAGAACACCACCGACGGCTTCAACAAGCCGCCGCAATTCGAACAAGCGGGAATCCGGAACGTATCGAGATCGTGCCATTCGAGATGCGCATCGCCATCGGCAGCCGGTTCCGCGATGGCGTCCAGAAGCGCGGGGTTCTCCGCCTCGAGCACGCGTTGAATCGAAGCACGCGAATGCTGCGCTCCGCAATCGAGACACGTCACGCCACCAATGCTGCCATGCAATTCGATCACGCCGCTGCTGCCCGCGCGCTGATGCAGACCGTCGACGTTCTGCGTGACGAGCCCCGCCACATGCTGCGCGGCCTCGAGCCGTGCAAGCGCGCGATGCGCGGCATTCGGCTGCGCATCGGCGACCACCGGCCAGCCGACCGTGCTGCGCGCCCAATAACGCTGCCGCGACGCCACTGAGCCGAGGAATTCCTGCAACGTGATCGGCGGCGAGCGTTTCCATTCGCCATTTTCGTCGCGATAGCCGGGAATGCCGGAATCCGTGCTGATCCCCGCGCCTGTCAGCACGAACAGGCGCGGATAGCGCGTGACGAAGTCGTGCAATGCGTCAAGCGCATGCGGTTCGATCAGAGGAGCGGCGAGTTCGGTCATGAAACGGGCGTACTACGGCTGCTGTTCACAGGGTAGATGAAGCGGTCAGTATAAGTGGATCGCGCCTGCCGCGCGCCGCGTCGCGCCCGGCATGCGCGGTCAGCCGCGGCCGACAAACGGCATCTTGCTCGCCATGATCGTCATGAACTGCACGTTCACCGACAAAGGCAGCTTCGCCATTTGCAGCACCGCATCGGCAACATACTCGACGTCCATCAACGGCTCGACCGCCGTTGTGCCGTTCGCCTGCGGCACGCCCGTCGCCATCCGCTCGGCCATCTCGGTTGCAGCATTGCCGATGTCGATCTGGCCGCATACGATGTCGTACGGCCGGCCGTCGAGCGACACCGATTTCGTGAGCCCGGTAATCGCATGTTTGGTCGCCGTGTACGCGATGCTGAACGGGCGCGGCGCATGCGCGGAGATCGAGCCGTTGTTGATGATGCGTCCGCCGCGCGGCGTCTGTGCTTTCATCATCGCAAAGGCCGCGCGCGTGCACAGAAACACGCCGGTCAGATTCGTATCGACGACCGCGCGCCAGTCATCCGGTTCGAGCGCATCGATCTCGACGGGCGGCGCGTTGCGGCCCGCATTATTGAACAGCACGTCGATGCGGCCGTAGCGAAGCCGGATCGCATCGAACAGCGCCGCGACGCTGGCCGCATCGGTCACATCGCAGCGGACCGCGAGCGCGTCCGCGCCATGTTGCCGCGCTTCATCGGCGAGCGCGTCGAGCGGCGCCTGCCTGCGGCCGGCCAGCACGACGCTATAGCCCTGTTCGAGCAGCTTGCGCGCCGTCGCCCGGCCGATGCCGCTGCCCGCGCCGGTCACCAGCGCGACTTTACGGATTCCCGTCTCTCTTGCAGTCACCACGTCTCTCCCAGGGTTGCCAGCGAACCGCGCACGCAACATGTCCACCCCGGCTCTTGCCGGCGGCCGCCACGCATACAATCATCGGAATGGTATCGTGCACCTGTTGCGCATATACGCATTTTGACAATCCTTCCCTGGATGGAGGAAGGAAAGGAAAACAGGAAGCATGATGACTCAATCGAATCCGCCGCAACAGCGCGTCGTGGCAGACCGGCCGCCGCGTCGCTGGCCGCGCGCCGGCTATCCCGCGATGCTGACGGCCACCGCCGCGTGGCACGTGTTCGTGCTGGCTGGCCTCGCCGTTGCGCCATCCGCGTGGCCCTGGTGGCTCGCCGCAATCATCGCGAATCACATGATGGTGACGGCGATCGGTCTATGGCCGCGCTCGGCGCTGCTCGGTCCTAACTGGACGCGCCTGCCCGATACCGCACGCAACGCCGACGCGCTCGCGCTCACCATCGACGACGGCCCCGACCCGGTCGTCACGCCGCAAGTACTCGATCTGCTCGACCAGTTCGGCGTGCGCGCCACGTTCTTCTGCATCGGCACCCGCGCGCAGCGTTATCCGGCGCTGATGCGCGAGATCGCCGCGCGCGGTCATGCCGTCGAAAATCATTCGCAGGCTCATGTGCATACGTTTTCGGTCACGTTGCCGCACGCGCTGCACCGTGAAATCGACGCCGCGCAGCGCACGCTGGCGGAATTGACCGGCGAGCGGCCGGTGTTCTTCCGCGCGCCGGCCGGGCTGCGCAATCTCTTTCTTGAACCCGTGCTGCAGAAACTCGATCTGCGCCTTGCCGCCTGGACGCGGCGCGGCTTCGATACCCGCGAGCGCGACCCCGCGCGCGTGACGACGCGCTTGCTGAAAGGCCTTGCCGCGCGCGACATCCTGCTGCTGCACGACGGCAACGCCGCGTTGACGGCCGCCGGCGAGCCGATGATCGTCGCCGTGCTGCCGCGCGTAGTCGAAGCCGCGCGCGAGCGCGGGCTACGCCTCGTCACGCTGCGCGAAGCGCGCGCGATCGACTGACAGCCGCTGGCCGCAATCGAACTCGCGCATCCAGTTACATGCGCCGCCTGACGAACTCGTAAATGACGAGCAGCACGATTGCGCCGATCACCGACGCGATCCAGCCCGCAGCCTGCCCCGGCTGATACCATCCAGCCGCGCGCCCGAGGTAGCCCGCGATCAGCGAGCCCGCAATGCCGAGCACCATGGTCATGATGAGCCCCATCTTGTCGTCGCCGGGTTTGAGTGCCCGCGCGATCAAGCCGACGACCAGACCGACGATCAACGTACCGATGAACGAAAGCATGTGAACCTCCCAGGTGATTGCCACGCTTCGTGGCCGGATGGCACAGAGTGCCGCGATGCGCGCTTTACACGCGGAAATCGGCTGCGATGTCTTCGTCGGTGCGCGCGTCGAGTTCACCGCCGCGGCACGCTTTCAGGAACACGTCATAGTCGCGCTCGATCTGGTCCGCATACGCGGACGCGTAATCGGCGAGCGCCTCGGCGAACTGGTCGCTGCGTCCAATATACGCGCCGATCCCGATCGCATTGCCGCCCGCTTTCGCATGCGCGCGCGCCAGCGCCCAGCCGCACAGTCTCGCGTAGCCGTTGAGCAGTTCCGCATCGGCCAGTTCGATGCTCGGCGACAGCTTCATGTCGAGCAATTGGCGGACGTAGAAATGACGCCCGCCGGGGCCGGTTGCCCAGCCGAGGAAAATATCGCCGACTGCCTGCATCATTTGCTGGCCGCGCACAACACGCTCGCCTTCGTGGCGCGGCTCCGATGTCTTGATGTAGCGCGCCACCACCGAGCGGCGCGCTTCCTTCACCTGCAGAAAGAGCGGCTTGCCGGTCGGGTCGGCGGCAAGCAGCACGAGACAACGCGCGCCCACGCTGCCGACACCCGCCACCTTGAACGCCATATCCTGAAGCGAAAATTGACCGAGCAGTTCGCGCCGGTCGGGCAGCAGCGTCTTCAGATAATCGGCATACATGCCGTCGATCAGCTTGCGCCAATCGCCGCTCCCGAACCCGTCGTCTTCGGGCGTGAACAGCGTGTTCGCGTCCTGCAGATGAAACAACCCGGGCGGCATATCGCGAAGCACGAGGTGGTCGCCGGCGTGTTCGGCGATCTTGTCGAGCGAACTGTCGTGCGTGCGGCCAGCGGCCTTTTCCATGCCGCGCCGGATCCGGCGGCGGCCTTCCGGCGTCAGCGCGGCCTCGATCATCCGGTCGAACGTGATGCGCTCATACCAGAGTTCGAGTGGGCTGCATTGCGCATACTGTGTGATTCGGTCGCGATACTGCGTGACCGCCGACATCGCCAGTTCGCGCGCCGCGCCGCGGCTAAAACGCATACTCCGCGCCGCGACGACGAAGCTTGCCACCAGCCGCTTCAGATCCCATTCGAACGGGCCGTGCGCGACCTCGTCGAAGTCGTTGAGCTCGAATACGAGTTGCCGCTCGGGCGTGACGAAGCCGCCGAAATTCATCAGGTGGCTGTCGCCGCAGATCGGCGTCACCAGCCCCGTGTGGGGTATCGAGCCGAGGTCGTGCGCCTGCAGGATGGCGCTGCCGCGCAGAAAGGCGAGAGGCGATGCCGCCATGCGGCCGTAGCGCAGCGGTATCAGCCGTTCGATGCGGCCTTCGCTGCTTTGCCGCAGCAGAGGAAGCGGATCGCGGTGGAGGTCGCCGGCTGAGCGATGACTCGATCGTTTCGAGTGTTCGCGCGCCGCCCGGCCGGCCGCTTCCCGTTCCGCGATGGTGCTGGCCTTCATGCGCCTCTCCGTTTTTGTTGATCGTCGTGCATCGCGCCGTGCATTGGACAGCTTGGGGAATTCTAGCAACAAACGTTGCTTCACTTGCTCGCGTTGCTCATCGCGGGTGATTCGTCGAGCAGCCACAACGCTCCCGCACACTGTGCAGTACGATGCAAAAACGATATCCGGACAAGGAGACAGCGCACCATGTCGATCGAAGTCGGTACCGCGTCATGGACGGACGCCACGCTGATCAAGAGCGGGCGTTTCTACCCGAAAGGCTGCACGAGCGCAGAGGCGCGCCTGCGCTTCTATGCGAGCCACTTTTCGCTGGTCGAGGTCGACGCGTCGTACTACGCAATGCCGAGCGCAACGAACAGCGTGTTGTGGGCACAGCGAACACCCGACGGCTTCACGTTCAACATGAAAGCATTCCGGCTCTTCACCGGACATCAGACGGAACCGAAGTTCTTTCCAGCCGATATCCAGCCGGTCTTGCCGCAAAGCGGCAAGAAGAACCTCTACTACCGGGACATCCCGCCCGACATCGTTGACGAACTATGGCGGCGCTTTTTTGAAGCAATCGAGCCGTTGCGCACAGCAGGCCGCCTCGGCGCGATCCTGTTTCAGTTCGCGCCGTGGATCACGACGGCCTCGCGCGACATGGCCCACGTCGCGCATTGCGCGGACAGAATGACGCAGCATGTCAACTCAGTGCCCACCGCGTTCGAGTTTCGCCACCCGAGCTGGTTCGACGAAAAACACCGGCAGTCGACCCTCGCTTTCGAACGCGAACGACGGCTTGTGCATGTAGTGATGGACGCGCCGGAAGCGGTAACCACCCGTGCGCATACGGTTTGGGAAGCCACCTCGCCACGCCTCGCGATCGTGCGCCTGCACGGCCGCAATGCGCAAACCTGGACAGGCAGCACGACGGCCGCCGGACGCTTCAACTACGACTACAGCGACCGTGAGCTCGAAGAGCTCTGCGTACCCATTCGCGAGATCGCACGCCGCGTGGACCGGACCGACGTGGTTTTCAACAATTGCTTTGAAGACGCCGCGCAACGCAACGCGCTTACGATGATCCGCCTGTTGAATCGCGGCAACGAAGCACCTGCGAACCTGCTTGAATAAGTAGAACGGTGCGCTAGCGCACAGAACGAATTCCGCAAATACGCGTGACTGTCGAACGTCCGACGAATCTCGCCGCCCCGGCAGGACGCTGCGGCGCAGCAAATACGCACGTCTTAAACGGCGCGCAGGTACGGCGGCGCCCGAACCCACACACGAGGTACGCAAATGATGTTGACCGGCTATGTCCAGGCCAGCGAACCGGGCATTCTGCAACTCTGGGTCGGCCTGTTCGGCGCCGCACAGCCGCCGCTGCCGCAGGTTTCGATCGACCGCCAACCCGCGCAGCCAACCGCCGCGCCGCAACTCTTGCCGATTCGCGACTTCAGCACCGACGCAGCAAATCAGCCCGTCAATTTTCAATGCGTGCTTCGCTTTAACGTACCGGACGAATCGCGGCCGCGGCAGATCCGCATCGATGCCGGCGATCAGACCCACGAGTTCGCGACCACGTCGCTGCCGCAAAGCGTGCCGACCTTGCTCGACGGCACCTTCAACATTCTGCTTTTGTCCTGCTACTCGCAACCGGACGACACCGACAGCCTGCTTGGAACGATCGTCTCGCAGATCAAGGTGCAGCCGCATCTCACCGTGCTCGCGGGCGACCAGGTGTATCTGGATCAGCCGCTCATGCAGAACATTCCGTCAGCGAACCCGGACCTCGCGCACGTGCTGGCGGACAAGTACCTGAAGAACTGGTTTTCCGGCGCGCTCAGCGTGCCAGGGCTGCAGTCGGTGCTGGAACGCGCGCCTGTCGTATGCGTACCGGACGATCACGAGTTCTGGAACAACTACCCGTTTGCGCAGAAGCAACTGCCGTCCACGTGGACGGAGGCGTCGCGCGCGCTGCTCGGCGACACCGCAAAAGCACTCTACGAGGACTATCAGATCGGCGGCGCGCGCGGCGGTGCAGGCGGCGCGATACGACTCGACGTGGAGCCGCTGAAAATGCTCTTCGTCGACATGCGCTGCGACCGTGATAACTCGTTCACGAATCTGATGAGTCAGAAAGCCCTCGACGCGCTCGACACCTGGGTCGCGGACCTGCTGGCGGCGCACGCAGCCGGCCAACCCGTGGTGGGCTTGCTGTCATCGGGCCAGGCGCTCTTCATCGATGCGCCGCAAGACGACTGGCACAAGCGTACGTTCGACGCCGAAATGCCCAACTACACGCAGTTCGACGCCGTGCAGGCGGCCGTCGCGAAACTGGCGGACAACCACATTCCGGTCGTGTACCTGACAGGCGACGTGCATTGGGGGCGAGTTGCGTGCGCAACGGACCAGCCGACCAATTCAGTGCTGTACGAAGTGATCTCGTCGCCCTCAAGGCTCATACGCGTGCCGTTTCTCGACACCGCCAAAGAAGCGGCGAACGCAGTAAAAGGCATCTTCGGCACGCGCGACCCGTGGCCACGTCACAGCGATCCCGAACAACCGCCCGCGTGGTTCGGGCCCAACCGGCGCTTCAGGGTCGACAGTAAATGGCCGCGGCGCGGCGATCACGTTGCGATCGTGTCGTTCACGCGGGTCGGCAGCGGCGTCGACATGCAGGTGATCTATTACGGAATCTCGAGCGATAAATCGATTGCGCAGTCGGACCCGACGCCACGCTACGAACTGCGGTCTGCCTGACGCACGCCGCCACGCACTCATCGGCTCCTCACCCCCAACCAGCGAGGCTGAATCATGCTCAAGCTCGTGCGTTCGCAACAGACGGTCTCCAATCCGCTTTTCACTTCGTTCGAACGGAAGGACAACGAGACCAACACCCGTTGGGGAGAACGTGCCGTTCTGGACATGGCGACGCAAGGCCCTGACTCGAACACTTATGTCGTGCTGCTGGGCGGCTGCGACACGCTCGCGTTCCGGGTACGCGTCGCGCAATCGCATCTGCGCTCGGACATGCTGCCGTCGTTCTGGTCGGAGTCGATTCTCGTCGAACTGGGCGGTGCGACGCTGAAGGACGCGAAGGCGATCTACGTGCCGCTGCACCAGCCCGAAGGCCCCGCATTCGCGGCGCGCGTGAACGGCGTCGTCACGCGGCCGTTGACCGATTTCGACGACCCGCAGCGCTTTCCGAACATCGCTGTCATCGCGTTGCCAATCGCGCAACAGAAAGTGTGCGACAAGGTGCCGAGCTTCCAGCAATCACGCGCGACGCTCGATGCACTCGAACACGTGCTGCGCTGGCTGGCGTTCGCCTGGGGCGCCGCCCGCACACCGAACCCGCTGCACGACAACTACGGGCTGCCTTCGACCTGCATGATCGAGACCGTCTGCGCCGCGGCCAATTTCGACATCACACCGGGACTGGAATCGCGGGCATCGTGCCCGGAAGCGATCTGGGCGGCCGCCAACTACTGGCACGAGTACTTCGCGAAGTTCAATGGAAGCAAGCCGAGCGGACGCTACTGGACGCCGCACCGCTATCCGATCGTCGAACCCGGCGACGCCGCGCAGCCGCCCGCCCCGCGCGCGGCCAAACGCAAGCCGAGCAAGCCGAAGAAGAAGTAACGCGGCATGCGCCAGCGCGACCGCTATTGCGGCGCGCTGGCGGATTCGCTGGCCGGCGGAGCAGCGGCCGTTCCCGTGGTCGGTGCGCCTGTCTCGACAGCCGGCGGCAGCGAAGCCGGCAGCGGCGCCGAAGCCGCCTCGCCGGCGGCGGACGCGGCGCCTTCATGAATCGCACTGCCAGTCGTTGGCGGCACCAGCAGCGGCGGCTGTGCCGCGACCGATGAAACAACCTGCGGCGGTTCGACATCGGTCGGCACGGCACGACGCGGCGCACGCCGCGTTTCGGTCGACGGTGCCGCTTTCGGCGCTGAACCGAACCAGTGTTCCCACCAGCTGTCGAGCGTGGCGCGCAGCGAATCCAGCACGCCCGTCGGCTGCTCTTCGACGAACTTCGCACGCGAATCGATCATCCGCGAGCGCAGCGCGCGCTGGACAAAGTCGCCGACGATCGGCAGCGCGCTATGCGCGCCCTGGCCCCAGTAGTCGCTGCGCAGCGTGACACGGCTGTCGTTGAAACCCACCCATGCGCCCGCAACCAGTTGCGGATGCATCAAGATGAACCAGCCGTCCGCATCGTCCTGTGTCGTGCCGGTCTTGCCCGCGACATCGCCGCGAATGCCGAAGCGCGTACGAATGCTCGCGCCCGTGCCTTTGTCGACCACGTCGCGCATTACATCGAGCAGCGTTTGCGCGGCGGCAACCCGCAGCACCTGCTCGGCGGGCGCGGGCTGAAATTCAGCCAGCACATTGCCCTCGCGATCTTCGATACGGGTGACAAGCATCGGCGCGATATAGGCGCCGCGATCGGCAATCGTGCCGTACGCCGACACCATCTCTTTCAGCGTGACGGGGCTCGTGCCGAGCGCGAGCGACGGCACTTCCTCAAGCTTGCTGTCGCGCACGCCCATCGCGCGCGCGAGACGCGCGACCTTCGCCGGGCCGACCGTCTGCATCAATTGCGCAGTGATGCGGTTCTTCGAATACGCGAGCGCGTCGCGCAGCGTAACCGGGCGGCCGCTTGACGGGTTGTCGTCGGTCGGCTTCCAGATCTCGCCGCCTGCCAGCGCAATTTCGACGGGTTGATCGACAAACGTGTCGTCGGGCTTCGCGCCTTGCTCAAACGCCGCGCCGTAAACAAACGGCTTGAATGTCGACCCCGGCTGGCGCCGCGCCTGCTGCACGTGATCGAACGGATCGTCGCTGAAATCGCGGCTGCCCACCCACGCCTTGATCTGGCCGTTGCGCGGATCCATCGCGATGAAAGCGGCCTGCACGCGCGTCTTGTCGTCGCACAGCCCCTGCATGACCCGGCGATCCGTTGTGACCTGCTTGAGCGCCGCTTCGTCCGTCAGCCCCGAATCTTTGGCTGAATGATATTCAGGCGTCTCCCGCACGAACGCGTTGAATACGTCCCGATGCGCAGCGCAAGCGGCACGCGCGCCCCATGCTGCATTCGCGATGCCCTGCAACTGGTTGCCCTGCCAGACCAATGCTTGCGTCGCCATCGTTTGCAGACGCGAATCGATCGTCGTGCGCACGACAAGACCGTCGGCATAAATGTTGTAGTCGTTGCTGTCGGCCCACGCGATCAGCCATTTGCGCAACTGCTGCGAAAAATGCGGCGCCGGACCAGGCGGTTCGGTTTGCCGCTCGAAATCCACGTTCAACGCCCGCCGCTGCAGCAATGCGTAGGCCGCGGGCGTGAGCCGCTGGTACTTCACCATCTGCGCCAGCACGATGTTGCGACGCTGCAATGCGCGCTCGGGATTGAGCACCGGGTTGTAGTAACTATTGCCCTTCAGCATGCCGATCAGCGTGGCGCTTTCGAGCACCGTCAGATCGCCGGCGGACTTGTCGAAATAGGTGCGCGCCGCCATTTCGATCCCGTACGCGTTATACAGGAACGGCACCGTGTTCAGGTACGTCTCGAGAATCTCGTTCTTCGTATAGAGCGCTTCGATCTTGAACGCGGTGATCGCTTCTTTCAGTTTGCGCGTAAGCGTCGGCGCCCGGCCGATTTCATCCGGATACAGATTGCGCGCCAATTGCTGCGTGATCGTCGAACCGCCCTGGCGCTCGCCGGAGAACGTGTGCAGCGCCGCTGAAGCGGTGCGCCGCCAGTCGAGACCATGATGCTCATAAAAGCGGTGATCTTCAGTAGCGATCAGCGCATCCGTCACATGCGGCGAGATGCCGGACAGTTTGACCCACACGCGGTTGGAGGGCTTGAACTCGGCGAGCAGCTTGCCGTCCGCCGAATACACCTGGGCCGGCTGCTCCACTTTCGCTTTACGGATATCGCCGATGCCCGGCGTGAACGGAATCAGAATCAGCACATAGAGCAGCAGCAGCGCCGGAAGGGCGGCAAGCGCCCATGCAACGCCGCGCCACGTGGGGTGGCGCACACGCTTGAGCGCATCGACGGCGAGGGGCTTGAAGCGAGCGCCCGTCCTCGCGAAGAAAGCGCGGACGAACGGCAAGATGGGGCGTTTCACGCGGGCATACCTGATCTCAATGAAGTCCCTGGCAAGCGCCTATAACGGGTCAATTGAAGCGAATTGTAAAGTACAAAGGCCACCTGCTGCCGAACACAGCAATCACGATAATTCTACGCACCGCCAATACTGGTATCGGTGTGCAGCAGTCCGATATGCAATGGCCGGGAACAAGTAGAATGTTGCCGCAGAGCCTGACCGGTTCACAAGATGCCGAACCGCCGCGAATCGATGTGCTACGAATTTTCGTCTTCAGACACCCTATGAACAACGATGCGTACGAGTGCACGCTTAACCGGGGTGCTGATGCAACTGCGGATTGGTCCGACATACTAGCCACCCGATACGGTCTTCATTGCACCTGCGATGCGCATCGTTCCGTCAATTCCACCGTCAAGAGCTGGTCGCTCGGCAACGTGGCCATCGCCCGTCTCGATCTGACGGCACAGCGCTTTTCGCCGGTCCGCGAACACCACCCGAACTGGCCTGGCAATTATCTGTTCGTAAAAGCGATTACCGCCGGCTACATCGATGTCGAGCAAGAAGGGCAAGCCAGACGGGCTGGTGCGGGAAGCATCTTGCTGCTCGACCCGAACAGAATGTTTGTTGAGTCGCTACCGGAGCCTACCCAACTGGTCGCCTTACAGATTCCTAAGGACAAACTGCGCGAACGTGGATTTCGACATTTCCTGAACGGCGCGCTGATACCCGACATGAAATCACCCGACGTTCGAGCGATGAGCGAACTCATCCATTGCGTCGGCAACCAGGCGGATGCGAGTCCGCAATTTCGACGCCGGGTAGGGGAACAATTGCTGGACCTGATGGATATCATCCTTGCTGATTCGGCAAACCAAAGCCGGACCCGCAGCAGCGAAGCAGTCTTGTTTCGTACCAGGACATTCATCGCGCGAAATCTGGGGGACGCCAACCTGACGTCGACCACGATTGCGGCGGCAGTGAATATTTCAGCCAACCATCTGCAGCGCCTGTTCAAATCGAAAGGGACTTCGCTGATGCGCTACGTCTGGCTGGCGCGTCTCGACAAGGCCGCAACCTTGCTGTCCGCGAGTTCCGCCGGCCGCTGCTCGTCAGTAACGGACATTGCCTATCAATGCGGTTTCTCCAACGCCGCCCATTTCAGCCGCGCATTCAAGGAACGATACGGTTTGCCGCCCCGAGAGGCCAAACATATGTGCCCTCTCCACTCGCAAAGATCTGTCGAAGAAACGACGGAATAACCGCGATACGACATGCGGCGCACCAAAACGCACGCAGCCGCCCATAGGCGGCTGTGTGCGCTGTCGAACTACACGAACTACGCGAACTACGACATGACAGACCGGGCTCAGGTCATGAGCCGACCGGAACCGACAAGGCCTCTGCGCTAACGCGCTTCGGCGTCACGGTCGAAACGATGAACGTCACGACGATATTCACGGCAAGCGCAATGAGGCCGATATAAAGCGGCCAGCTCGCATCGCCGATATGCAGGGTGAACACCGGCTTGAGCCCTTGCATGATCGCGAGCCCCGTGCCGACGGCGATCCCGACCAGCCAGCCGGCAAAGAGGCCGGGCGTGTTCAGGCGCCGCGTGTAAAGCGAGAAGACGATCGCCGGGAAAATCTGCAGAATCCACACGCCGCCCAGCAGTTGCAGATCGATCGCGTACTGCGTGGGCAGAAACACGATGAACAGCAACGCGCCGAACTTGACGACGAGCGAAACGATCTTCGCGGTGGACGCTTCCTGCGCCGACGCCATGTCGGGCGCCACGAGCGGGCGCCACAGGTTGCGCGTGAACAGGTTCGCGGCGCCGATCGACATGATGGCCGCGGGCACCAGCGCGCTGATCGCGATCGCCGCGGCGGCGAAGCCGACAAACCAAGACGGGAACAGCGTGCCGAACAGCGCCGGCACGATATCGGAGGCGGACTTCACATGCACGCCGGCCGCGATTGCCATATAGCCGAGCAGCGCGATCAAACCGAGCAGCAGCGTATACGCCGGCAGGAAGATCGCATTCTTGCGCACCGTTGCCTGCGACGACGACGACAGCACAGCCGTCATCGTGTGCGGGTACATGAACGCGGCCAGCGCCGAACCGAGCGCAAGCGACGCGTACGCGGTGAACTGCGACGGCTTCAGCAGGATGCCGGTTGCACCGCCCTTCGCCTTGAAGTATTGATCGGCCGCATCGAACACATGACCGTAGCCGCCGAGCTTCGACGGAATCACCCATACCGCGGCGATCACGACGATGTAGATCATGATGTCCTTGACGAACGCGATCATCGCGGGCGCGCGCAGGCCGCTCGTATACGTGTAGAGCGCGAGAATCACGAACGCGACGATCAGCGGCATTTCACCGTCGATGCCGAGCCCTTTGATCACCACCTGCATCCCGACGAGCTGCAGTGCGATATAAGGCATCGTTGCGATAATGCCGGTCAGCGCGACCGCCGCCGGGAACCACTTGCCGCCGTACTCGCCCTGCACGTAATCGGCTGCGGTAATGTGGTTTTTCGCATGAGCGATTTTCCACAGCTTCGGCATCACTGCGAACACAAACGGGTACACGATAATCGTGTAAGGCAACGCGAAGAAACCATACGCACCGACAGAATAGACGAGCGCCGGCACCGCAATCACGGTATAGGCCGTATAGAAATCGCCGCCTACAAGAAACCACGAAATGACCGGGCCGAACTGTCGGCCGCCGAGGCCCCATTCATGCAACTGCGTAAGATCGCCCCGCTTCCAGCGCGCGGCAAAGAAGCCTACTACCGTCACCAGAACGAAGAAGGCGATGAAGACGGTCATCGCAACCGGGTTGACTGGGTTCAGGTCGCTCATTTGATCCCTCGGTATACGGTGTAGATCAGCAGCGACGTGAGCGGAACCCACAGAAACTGATACCAGTAGAAGAACGGAAATCCTGCGAACGACGGGTGCGTGTCGTTATAGAAAGGCAGCCACAACAGCGCGATATAGGGGAGTAGCAGGATGAGCCAAAGCCATGAACGGCCGGCTCGGTCGGAATCGGTAGGTTCCACGATTGTCCCTCGTTAGTTTGTATTTGAAGATACGCGTCCCCCCCGCGCGGGCGGCGCTGCTGGGCATGCCGTTCGATTCGCCGCCGCGCAAGGTACGCGCATTATCCAGGAAATTGTTGAACGTTGGCTAGTGCGTTTACGCATCGCCGCGACAGGCCACCGCAGCCACGCAGAACCACTCTGTCAGGACGACTGGATACAATGCGTAGGGGCAATCAGTGTGGCTCGAACCAGCGGTTCGCGACGCCGAAGAACATCTCGTCGACTTCGTGGTCCGAATAGCCGTCGACGAACTGCATGTATCTGCGGTATAGCTCTGCAAAGCCGGTGGAGAGCTTCGCAACCGGCATGTGGCTGCCGAACATGCAACGCGATACGCCGATGGTCTCGATGGTGAATCTTACCCACGGCGCGGCATCGTCGACGATCCAGTTCATCTCAAAAATGCATTCGAGCGCGGAAATGTCGACGCAAATGTTGTCGCATACGGCGAGTGCCGTAAGGTCGCGTTTCCAGCGCTCAAATCCTGCGTCACTCAAATCGAGCGGCCATCCCATTAAAGCGATGGTGAAGCCGCAATTCGGATGTCGCTGGATGACCCGGATCAGGTCCGGCAATTGATGTCCGAAAACCTCGAGCCCGCACTTGAAGTCATGCTTGTCGAGCAACGCAAGCTGTTGGTTCCAGGCCGGGTCCGATAGCAGGTCGGGGCGCTTTGCAAACCGCTTACGCGGATTGAGCGGGTCCCACACCATGTGTTGCCTGACCGACGTGACGTGAGGCAGCGCGCGGTATTGCTCCAGCTTGCGCTCCAGTTCCGGATCGAGAAAATCGACCGGCGCAACCAGCGCATGGCGCACTTGCCGGCCGCCTGCCGACCGCTCGGCCCAGGCCGCTTCCTGAAACGCATCGGCGGACAGAAACTCATGCCAGACGACAGCCTCGACGCGATAGCCATGCGCATCGGCAAGATAGTCGTCGAGCAGATAGCGCCGGGGCAGCGCGTCATAGTTGCCGACGAATGCTTCGTAGTTCGGATCGACCTGATCCAGGAACGAATGCCGGTTCTGCTGGTGATCGTAGAAATGAAGATGCGCATCTACGATTCTTGTCGGGGCTGTCATGGTGAACTCGCAGGCAATGGGAAGGGCGGGTATCGATCCGCGGACTGCTCAGCATCAGCGGCGATCTTATACCCTCCCGAATCCCTCACGGCGCCACGCCGTCTGGTCGCCCGCCGCCGCTATGCGCCGAGCGCCTCGGCGAACCGCTCGCGCAGAAACATCGTGAACCCCCGTATCGTCACCGAGCTTTCCCGATGCTGCGGATACACCGCGTACAGCGTCCGCAGGGGCGAAACGAACGATTCGAGCACCTCGACCAGTTGCCCGCCTGCGAGCGCCGCAGACACGATAAATTCCGGCAGCAGCGCGATGCCGAGCCCGGCAATCGCCGCATCGCGGATCACCTCGCCGTTGTTCGCGCGCAGCGGGCCATGCACTTCGACCGTCCGGACTGCGCCATCCACCTCGAATTCCCAACCCGCGCGCCCTTCCTCGCCGTACAGAAGACACGCGTGACGCGCGAGGTCGGCCGGCCCGGCGGGCGGCCGCCGCGCCTTGCGGTAGGCCGGGCTGCAGCACGCCACCATGCGGACCTCGGCGAGCTTCTGCGCGATCAGCGTCGAATCGGCAAGCGTGCCGATGCGCAACGCCATGTCGAACCCCTCGCCGACCACGTCGACCATCCGGTCGCTCAGTTCGATGTCGATGCGCACTTCCGGGTTCGCGCGCAGAAAGGCGGCCACGAGCGGCGACAAATGCACCATCCCGAACGACAGCGGCGCGCTGACGCGCAACAGGCCGCGCGGGTCCGAGCGCCGCGACGACATCGCCTGTTCCGCGTCAGCCACGTCGGCCAGGATGCGCGTGGCCCGCTCATAGAACTCGTAGCCGAGGTCCGTTACCGCAAGCTTGCGCGTGTTGCGCACCAGCAGACGCACGCCGAGGCTCGCTTCCAGCGCCATCACGCGCCGGCTGACGAACTGTTTCGACAACTGCAGCCGGTTTGCGGCCGCGGTGAAATTGCGCGCGTCCACGGTCGCCACGAAGATTTTCAGGTCATCTAGTTGCATAGCATTGTCCACACGGGTAGGACAGTCATTCCTATATGAGGTAGATTATAGCCACCCAAATTGACCTACACTTCGATCACCGATTCAGGCAACGACGTCGTCGCTGCCGAAACAGACCCACGGAGATCGAGATGATTGAAATCAGACACGCCGGCGAACGAGGCCATGCCGAGCACGGTTGGCTTAGCTCCCGTCATACGTTTTCATTTGCAAACTACTTCGACCCGAAGCAAGTCGGCTTTTCCGATCTGCTCGTGATCAACGACGATCGCGTCGCGCCGGGCCGCGGTTTCGGCAAGCATCCGCATCGCGACATGGAGATCTTCTCGTATGTGCTGGAAGGCACGCTCGAGCATAAGGACTCGATGGGCACGGGCTCGATGATCGTGCCCGGGGACGTGCAGTTGATGAGCGCCGGCACCGGCGTCGCGCATAGCGAATACAACCCGTCCGACAAGCAGCCGGTGCATTTCCTGCAGATCTGGATTACGCCGTCGGTCAAAGGGGGCACGCCGCGTTACCAGCAGCAGAATTTCACCGAGCAGGAAAAACGCGGCGCGCTGCGGCTCGTGGTGTCGCCGGAAGGCGCCAACGGATCGCTGCAGCTTCGCCAGGACGCGCGCGTGTACGCCGGCCTTTTCGACGGCCATGAAGAAGCGAGCATCGAACTGGATGCGGACCGCTTTGCGTATGTGCATGTGGCGCGCGGCGCAGTGACGGCAAACGGCGTGCGGCTGACGGAAGGCGACGGTGCGCGGATTCGCGGCGAGCGGAAGCTGACCTTCACCAAAGGCGACGACGCCGAAGTGCTGGTGTTCGATCTGCGCAGTATTGAAGTATCGGAACTGTGGTCTTGACCGTCCCGGCCCGACCTATAACAACTTTGACCAAGGACTGCTCATGAAAAACTTTATCGACTCACGCCGGGATGCCATTCTG
The DNA here is from genome assembly GCA_036502945.1 of Paraburkholderia sp. GTDB lineage: Bacteria > Pseudomonadota > Gammaproteobacteria > Burkholderiales > Burkholderiaceae > Paraburkholderia. The sequence goes on from DASXXR010000029.1 coordinate 20,791, forward strand.
CTCGTGGCCCGCGTGTTGATGATGGTGCTGTTCGTGCTATTCGGCTGGAGCAAGCTGACCGGCTTCTCCGCGGCCGAGGCCTACATGGCCTCGACGGGCGCACCCGTTCCCGCGCTCGCCGCTGTGATAGCGACGGTAATGGAACTGGGCGTCGGCATCGCGCTCATACTCGGCGTACTCACGCGGCCGCTGGCGTTGCTTCTGGCGTTGTACACGCTTGCCACTGCGTTCATCGGGCATCACTTCTGGACGCAGACGGGCATGGAGCAGTACGTGAACATGATCAACTTCTACAAGAACATCAGCATCATTGGCGGATTGCTGTTGTTGATCGTCACGGGGCCTGGCCGTTACTCGTTCGACAAAGGCTGAAGCATGCGGAGTCTGAAAGCAAATCGGGCTGGCTGCCTTTGCCGGCAGCCAGCCCGATTGATCGCGAACCTCACGTTCGCGATGTCAGCTGAAGCGTCGCTTAGAACCGGTGACGCAAGCCGAGGCTGACCAGTTCCTGCGTGCTCGTGCCGGCATAGCCGTACGAACCAATCGACGCCTGTGCAGCCATCGCGCCGCCCGAGCCGTTGCCCTGCTCGCCGCTTGCATGCTGATAGGCCGCGACCAGATACAGGTCGGTGCGCTTCGACAGGTTGTAGTCGCCGCCAACCGACACCTGATGATAGGTCGCCGAAGTATCGCCGCTCGACTTCGTGTAGCTATAGCCGACGCCCACCAGGATCGCAGGCGTTGCCTGATAGTTCACGAAGCCTTGCCCCGTGTTGTACTTCTCATTCGACGCGAACGCTGAGCTGTCGTCGCGGCGATACTGCGCATTGCTGTAGCCCGCGCCGAGCGTGAACGGTCCGATCGCATACTGGCCGGCAACCCGCGCGATGGCCAGCGAATGCGCGGTGGCGTAGCCGCTGTTGACCGGGCCGTCGAACGTGCCGTCGGACGTGCTGGTGAAGGTGGTGCGCAGGCCTGCGGCAGCCGAGCTGTTGGCTGCGTAGAAGTAACCGGCTGCAAGGCCGAGCGGGCCGTTGT
>DASXXR010000030.1:0-10038 GCA_036502945.1 Paraburkholderia sp.
CGAGCCCTACTTCGAGATGCAGGATGCCGGGGACGATAGCGCGGCACGCTTCGAGTTTCGCTTTCAGCTTGAGCGCGTTTTGCGCGCGCGTTGCGCCTTCGGCGTGGTCTTTCAGTTTCCACATGACGATGTGACGGATCAAAGTATTCACCTTTGTTCGTTTGCATTCGAGAAAATCGCGCCTCTCCATATCTGGAAAGGCTTTCCGGCATCCATTCTGTTCGGCATCGTTCGAAATCAGCCGCGATCAGTCGAGGTAAAAGCGGGTAAATTTGCGGGTATCATCCGCGATACCCGCTTTCTATTATCCATCTTATATGCCGCTGGCCGACGTGAAGATCCCCCAAATCAAGGCGACCGATAAGGTGTTAAAGATAACCGATAGCAACGGCCTGTACCGATGATGCAGCGGCGCTGGCGCTTTGTCGCGCGGGCTTTCAACGGCAGATGTGATGGTGACCTACACTTCGGCCGATACCTAAGCCGTTTCCCGATCCGGTATTGGCGGGGGCCATAAATAAAACGAAAGAACAAAAAATGAGTGAAAAGTCGGGGTTTTGGAACAATGCGATTGTCACCGGCATCGTCGTCGGACTCAGCGTACCGGCGTTGCTCGGCGTTGCCCACTACGCAGGAGTAACAGTCGCGAGCGCAGTATTATGGCTGACTGCAGTCGGCAAATTTTGGGCCGCAGACGTCACATTGAACCGCTGGGTATTCTGGCTATCGGTTCTGCTTACCGTGCTTTTCGGCTTGTTCATTGCATTGCAGATCTACTACAACACATCAAAACCTGCCGGTGCCCCTGTATCTGCCACCGACAAACCCACTACTTTTGCCGGCTATAAAACGGACGTTTTCTTCGGATTTCGATGGCGGTGGACAGTGTACCTAGGCGGGAGCGTTGACAAGGTCAGCATGTATTGCCCCAATTGTGACTGGGAACTGTCATCGTCCAACTTCGAAAGAGGTCATCATTACGGCGTCTTCGTGTGTAGGTGTGAGCACTGTAATTATGCACACGGCGTCGACGTGGCATCGTCATTTGAACTTTCGCAAAAAGTTGTGAAGGCGGCCGAGCGCAAGATCCGGACTGGTGAATGGGAAAAACCAGAGAAAACGATGAAATACGCGAAGTCGCCCGTGCGTTCGCAACGCTGAGCGCCCACTTACAGCTTCCGTTGTGGAATGGAGAAACGCGTGTACAAAATGACATACGCGCCAGTAGCCGGCGGCGGCGCAGGTGTGGACTTCGGCTTCGAATCAAATGGGCGCTATCTGGAGTTCATATAAAAAAGGCCCACCGGTCAGGTGGGCCTTACTTACTGCGGCAAAAACTCAACTATGAGTGCGAGAGAGCCTCGAGTGCAGCGCGCGCAAGGAAACCGCTCCTTGTCTCGTGGCGTGCTTCAACGTACGCATCAATCTTGTGCAGCACGAACCGCGGCAGACTGACATTGATCCGCTCGGGCTTGGAATCAAGCTTGGACAGATCAATCTCAACCAAGGCCCATACCGCTCCAGCGTACTCCGGCTTTGCAGCCAGTTCTTCCACGGTCGAACACGTGAATCCGACATCTTCGCCGAGTTCTACCAAGGTCGAAACATGACCGACAATAGCCTCCTTTGCGTTTCTGATTGCTTCATCGATGGTGTCGCCCCAGGAATGAACGCCCGGAATATCCGGAACGATCACCCCGTAGACACTCCCATCGTCCTTATGAACAGCGATGGGAAATTCCATTTCATTTTCCTTCCGGGTTGGCACTTGGTTGCATCCTTCGTCGGTGAAAAACCGCCGATCAATTCAGACCGGCGGCCTTCAGGATGCTCTTAGACGTCCCAATCGGCAGGTCCTTCTTCGGGTGTGGCACCGTCACAAGTCCCGGCTTTTTGGTGTGTTTAAAGTGGTGATGGCTGCCGGTTATACGAACCAACTCCCAGCCATCCTCCTCGAGCATCCGGATTAGCTTCGATGAATTCATCTGGCCTCCCGGTTGATCTTGTGTGTAACTATACACACAAAACGGGCAGATGCAATATTTTTGTGTATTCGTGTGTATTTTGTTTTGGCGCCCATGCGCCACCGGCAACCCAACCCTCTCCTATACTTTTAAACATCCAGTCCCGCTCCTGCATCGCAATCGTCTGACGCACGCGCCTGCTCCCGCTCCATCGGTGTCATTGCACCCGATTCCGCTCAAGTCACCGCCGCCAGGCATTTGAAACCGCCGGCACGCGCGAAAAGTTGCCGATCGGCGCGACACCGCCATGCGCGCCATATCGAATACGCACGGCATATCGCTACTTAACTCATCTTGCGAGGGCAACATGGCCACTTACATCCTGCTCGCCAACTGGACCGATCAAGGCATCCGCTCCGTGAAGGACACCGTGAAGCGCGCCAAGGCGTTTCGCGAAGTCGCACAGGGCATGGGTATTACCGTGGGCACAATGAAATGGACGCTAGGCGCTTATGACCTCGTGATCTCGGTCGACTGTCCCGACGACGAGACCGCAACCCGCCTCGGCCTCGCGCTAGGCGCGCAAGGCAACGTGCGAACGTCGACTTTGCGGGCGTTCGGAGAAGACGAAATAGAACGCATCGTGGCCGGGCTCAAATAGCGCCCGTCAAATAGCAGCCAGCAAACAGCAACGGGCCTGGCACCGGGACACATCGAACCGTAACCGCAGGCGCGGCAACTACCGTTGCGCGACGCAAACTCCGCCGGGCGTTTTGCGCAATCCGACCGTACCGCCGTCGGTACAATGACCGGCACATCCCCGCTCTCATCGAGGTGCCGGCCATGGATTCCGTTCGCGCGCTGCGGTTCATCCGCTTCATTCTCGTCGTGTTCGTGATCGCCGCACTCGGCGGCTGCGCGGGGTTCGGCCACGACCCGCTGCGCGTGAGCGTCGCCGGCATCGATCCGCTCGACAGCCAGGGCATGGAGATGCGCTTCAATTTGAAACTGCGCATCCAGAATCCGAACGACACCCCCATCGACTACAACGGCATCTCGCTCGAACTCGACCTGAACGGCAAATCGTTCGCAAGCGGCGTCAGCAACGAGTCCGGCACCGTGCCGCGTTATGGGGAGGCGCTCGTCAGCGTCCCGGTGACCATTCCTGCGCTGGCCGCCGTGCACCAGGTGTTCGCGTTCGCGGACCGCCTGCAATCCGGGCAGATTCCGTACATTTTGCGCGGACGGCTGTCGACTGGCGGCTTGACGGGCAGTACGCGTTTTATCGATCAAGGGTCGCTGTCGCTGCCGTTCGCCGGTGCGGATCTTTGAGGCTTACGCTTTGACGCGCGCGAACGCTGCCGTTCGCGGCCAGCGGCTCGGTCATACAACGGCTTAAACCATCGGCCCTTCCACCTGCTTGCCGCGCAACGCGACCGCAATCGAACTGCCGATGATCAGCACGATCCCCGCTAGCGAAACGACGCCCACGGTTTCGCCCCACGCGGCATAACCGAAGATCGTCGCCCACACGATGCTGGTGTAGTTATACGGCGCGAGCGCGCTTGCGCTCGCATGCCGGAATGCCATCGTCATCAGCAATTGACCCGCGCTCGCGAGCACGCCGACAAGCGCCAGCGTGGCGAGCGCATCGGGCGTCGGCGTGCGCCACAGGAACGGCAGCGACAATCCGCTGACAACCACACCGATCAACGTGAAGTACAGCACGGCGACGCTCGAATCTTCGGTCGGCTTAAAGCGCTTGATCTGGATGATCGAAAGCGCGCCGAAAATCGCGCTCAGTATCAACAGCAGCGGGCCGAGCCAATTCGATTGATCGCCGCTCGGCCGCACGATCAGCAGCACGCCGGCGAAACCGATCGCGGCGGCGGTTGCATCGCGGCTGCGTAGCCGTTCCTTCAGGAGCAGCGGCGCCAAGATAATCACGAACAGCGTCTCCGAATAAACAATCGCAACGGCTTCGCTCAGCGGCACGTACGGCAGCGCGGCGAAGAACAGCGCGAGCGTAATCAGCAACGTGAGCGCGCGGACCGTCTGCGCGCGGATATCGAGCGTCTTCAGACGTTCGCGCAGCGGCGTGCCGCGCATGCACATCGCTAGCGCGGGGGCGAGACCGAACAGCATTCTGAAGAACGTGATCTCGTTGGCCGGATAGCGCAGCGCAACCGATTTGGCGAGCGCGTCGACAAGCGCGAAGCAGAACATCGCGAGCAGGATCTGCGCGATGCTGCGTGTAGTGATTGCGTGCGGGCGGGCGATCGGAACGGACATGGCTCGGCTGACGGGTTTTGATTGTCGAACGCTTCGTGCGCCATCCATCGCGGCGACGCGCTGCATCCGGCTAAAAGATTGACTACGCGATCTCGAACAGCCCGGCCGCGCCCTGTCCGCCGCCGATGCACATCGTCACCACGACGAATTTCGCGCCGCGCCGCTTGCCTTCGAGCAGCGCGTGCCCGGTGAGCCGCGCGCCCGAGACGCCGTACGGATGCCCAACCGCGATTGCGCCGCCGTTCACGTTGAGGCGCTCGTCCGGAATGCCGAGTTTGTCGCGACAGTACAGCACCTGCACCGCGAACGCTTCGTTCAACTCCCACAGCCCGATATCGTCGACCTTCAGGCCGGCTCGCTGCAGCAGCTTCGGCACGGCGAACACCGGCCCGATGCCCATCTCATCCGGCTCGCAACCCGCGACCGCGAAGCCGCGGAAAATGCCGAGCGGCTGCAGCCCTTCGCGCTCGGCCAACTGCGCGTTCATCACGACGCAGGCCGACGCGCCGTCGGAAAACTGGCTCGCGTTGCCGGCCGTGACGACGCCGCCCGGCAGCGCCGTCCGGATCTTCGACACGCCCTCAAGCGTCGTATCGGCACGAATGCCTTCGTCGGCGGCAATCGTCACCTGCTTCGTGAAGAGCCGCCCGCTGGCTTTGTCGGCGACGCCCGCGAGCACGGTCATCGGCACGATCTCGGCGGCGAAGCGGCCGGCGGCCTGCGCGGCCGCCGCGCGCTGCTGCGACCGCACGCCATATTCGTCCTGCCGCTCTTTCGATATCGCGTAGCGCTGCGCGACGTTCTCCGCCGTCTGCAGCATCGACCAGTAGATCTCAGGCTTGTGTTCGGCGAGCCAGCCTTCTCTCAGCATGTGCTGGTTCATTTCGTTCTGGACACACGAAATCGATTCGACGCCGCCCGCGACGAATATCTCGCCTTCGCCTGCTATCACGCGTTGCGCGGCGAGCGCGATCGTCTGCAGGCCCGATGAGCAAAAGCGGTTGACCGTCATGCCGGGCACGCTGACCGGCAAGCCCGCGCGCAGCGCGATCTGCCGCGCGATGTTCGAGCCCGTCGCGCCTTCCGGATTCGCGCAGCCGATGATCACGTCGTCGATGCGCGCCGGGTCGAGCTTCGTGCGCTCGATGGCCGCCTGCGTCACATGACCACCGAGCGTCGCGCCGTGCGTCATGTTGAAAGCGCCGCGCCACGATTTGGCGAGTGCGGTGCGGGCGGTCGATACGATAACGGCGTCGGTCATGGGTGTCTCCCTGCTTCTGGTATTGGAAATTCGTTGTGTCTGCAATTGGTTCGGGCGGCTGTCAGAACGCGGCTGTGAGTGCGCAGCCACCGCGGTCAACCCAATGCATCGGCCGCGCGCACGCGCTTGATGCCCGCAGCGGCCATGTCCCGCCATGCGGCTTCAAGCGATCCGTTCAGATCGATTGCGCGCGTCGCATCTTCGACCACGACGACGTCGAACCCCGCCGCCCGCGCATCGAGCGACGACCACGCGACGCAATAGTCGGTTGCGAGCCCGCAGCACCAGATGCGCTTGACGCCGGTATCGCGCAGATAGCCCGCGAGACCCGTCGGTGTTTTGCGATCGGCTTCGAGAAACGCCGAATAACTGTCGACGCTCTCGTGATGGCCCTTGCGGATCACCGCACGCGCGTGCGGGATATCGACGTCGCGATGCAGCGCCGCGCCCGGCGTGTTCTGGACGCAGTGCACCGGCCACAGCACCTGCTCGCCGTACGGCAGCGTGATGAACTCGAACGGTTGACGCGCCGCGTGATTCGCGGCGAACGAGATATGCGAGCGCGGATGCCAGTCCTGCGTCAGCACGACGTGGCTGAACGCGCGCGCGAGGCGGTTCGCGACCGGCACGACCTCGTCGCCGTGCGCAACCGCAAGGGCGCCGCCCGGCATGAAATCGTTTTGCAGATCGACGACCAGCAGCACTTCATCGGCGGGTTTGATCGGCATGTTTCGTTTCCTCTTCTTGCATGGGCTCGGCTAGCGGGTAAAACTGCGCCCCTGTGCCGAGCGTTCGACGAGCCCCGGCGCGATGTCCCACGCAGCACCGTTCGGCTGCGCCGCATAGCGCCGCAGCGCGCGCTCGACGTTGAAGAGCCCGACCGTGTCCGCATACAGCATCGGCCCGCCGCGCCACAACGGAAAGCCATAGCCGGTCAGATAAACCATGTCGATGTCCGAAGCCTTCGACGCAATCCCTTCGTCGAGAATCTTCGCGCCTTCGTTGACGAGCGCGAACACGAGGCGCTCGACGATCTCGTCGTCCGGAATCGGGCGGCGCGCGACACCTGCGTCATTCGACTGCGCGACGATCATTTCGTCGACGAGCCGCGACGGATACGCGGTCCGTTCGCCTGGCCGGTAGTCGTACCAGCCGCCGCCTGTCTTCTGCCCGAAGCGGCCCATTTCGCACAGCCGGTCGGCAAGCGTCGCGTAGCGCAGGTCCGGGCAGGCCTCGTAGCGGCGTTTGCGGATCGCCCAGCCGATGTCGTTGCCGGCCAGATCGCACATCCGGAACGGCCCCATTGCAAAACCGAATTGCTCGATCGCGCGATCGACCTGCGCGGGCAGCGCCCCTTCTTCCAGAATGAAATACGCCTGACGCAAATACTGCTCGATCATCCGGTTGCCGATGAAACCGTCGCAAACGCCAGCCACGACGGCCGTTTTTCGGATCTTCTTCGCGAGCTGCATGACGGTTGCGAGCACATCTTTCGCGGTTTCGCTGCCGCGCACGACTTCGAGCAGCTTCATCACGTTCGCCGGGCTGAAAAAGTGCAGACCGATCACATCCTGCGGGCGTTTCGTGAACCCGGCGATGCGGTTCAGATCGAGCGTCGAGGTGTTCGACGCGAGAATCGCCCCAGGCTTCGCGATTTCGTCGACACGCCGGAACACCTGCTCCTTGACGCCGAGCTCTTCGAACACGGCTTCGACAATCAGATCCGCCTGCTTCAGATCGTCGTACGACAGCGTCGGCCTGATCAGCGCCATCCGTTCTTCCAGTGCGGCGGCGCTCAGCTTGCTCTTCTTGACGGACGTTTCGTAGTTTTTGCGGATCGTCGCGAGACCGCGCTCGAGCGCGTCCTGTTTCATTTCGAGCAGCGTGACCGGCAGCCCCGCATTGACGAAGTTCATCGCGATGCCGCCGCCCATCGTGCCCGCGCCGATCACGGCAACTTGCCGGACGTCGCGCGTGGGCGTGCCGGACGGCACATCGGCGATCTTGCTCGCGGCGCGTTCGCCGAAGAACGCGTGACGCAGCGCGCGGCTTGCCGGCGTCTGCACAAGCGCGACGAAACATTCGCGCTCGAATGCGAGGCCTTTTTCGAAACCGTGCAGCACGCCGGCTTCGATCGCATCGATGCACTTATGCGGCGCGGGAAAATGCTTCGCCGCCGCGGTTGCGGCGACCGTGTTGCGCGCGAACTGGATAAAGCCCGCCGCGTTCGGATGGTCGATGGCGCGCTCGCGCACCTTCGGATACGGCCGCGGCAGCGCGCCCACTCGACGCGCGAACGCGAGCGCGGCGCCCGCCAGATCGCCGTCGACGACCTCGTCGAAAAGCCCTGTGTCCGCGAGCGCTTCCGACAGCACCGGCGTGCCGGACACCATCATGTTGAGTGCCGCTTCGAGACCGATCGCACGCGGCAGACGCTGCGTGCCGCCCGCGCCCGGCAGAATGCCGAGCTTCACTTCCGGCAGCGCGATCTGCGCGCCGCGCGCGGCAATCCGGTAATGCGCGCCGAGCGCGAGTTCAAGCCCGCCGCCCATCGCGACGCTGTGAATGGCCGCGACCACCGGCTTCGCGCTGCCCTCCACCGCCTCGATGACGGTGCCGAGCGTCGGTTCCTGGGTCGCCTTCGGTGTATTGAATTCGGTGATGTCGGCGCCGCCGCAGAACGCCTTGCCGGCGCCTGTCAGCACGATTGCGCGAATGGCCGGATCGTTCTGCGCGCGCTCGAGTCCTTCGACGATGCCGGTTCGCGTCGAAAGACCGAGCCCGTTCACAGGCGGATTGTTCAGGGTGATGACGGCGACGCCGTCGAGGGTCGTGTATTCCACTGCCATCTGCGTCTCCCTACGATGAGCCGCGCATTGCGCACGGCTTGACCGGAACTTGCGGATCATGCTCCGCTATCCATTGGTCAGCAGAGCATACACAAAAAAGAACACTCGTTCAATTTCAGGTGGCAATGAGTGAAGACACCGTCGGCGGCACGTCCATCTGCCCTTGCAGCGGCGGCGTCATAACCGTGTCTCTCCAAGGGATGGTTGTCATAGTGACCGTCAACGATCTCTGTATCTAAGCCGCAGCGGTGGAGAGGCGATTCATGCAACGCAAATACGCGTCCAGCAGCGCTTCAGACGCGGATTTACAATATCGGCAATTAAAGAGGCACTCAATATGTCGTTTTCCCCATGCATGACCGGGCTGCCGCAGGCAGACGTGAGCGGACCGATGTCCGCTGCCGCGGGCGCGATCGCCAGCCAGCGCGACGGTGCGTTCGCGCAGCTCGGCTCCGCTTTCCTGACGCGCTTGCCTGCTGCGCCGTTAGCCGCGCCGTACGTGGTTGGCCTTTCCGCCGATACCGCCGCTTTGCTCGGCTTTGACGCGTCGCTAGCGCTTGAACCCGGCTTCGCCGAGTTCTTCGCGGGCAATACGACGCGCGCGTGGCCCGCCGAAGCGCTGCCGTATGCGTCGGTGTACTCGGGGCATCAGTTCGGCGTATGGGCCGGCCAACTCGGCGACGGACGCGCGCTCGGGCTCGGCGAAGTCGAGCACGCAGGCGCGCGCTACGAGTTGCAGCTGAAAGGCGCCGGTCGCACGCCCTACTCGCGAATGGGCGACGGACGCGCGGTGTTGCGCTCGTCGATTCGCGAATATCTCTGCTCGGAAGCGATGCACCACCTCGGCATTCCTACCACGCGCGCGCTGTGCGTGATCGGCTCCGATCAGCCGGTGCGCCGCGAGGAAATGGAAACGGCAGCGGTCGTTACGCGTGTTTCGCCGAGCTTCGTGCGCTTCGGCCACTTCGAGCACTTCTATTCGAACGACCGGGTCGATGCGTTACGCGCGCTGGCCGATCATGTCATCGAACGCTTCTATCCCGCGTGCAGGGAGGCGGACGACCCGTACCTCGCGTTGCTGAACGAAGCGGTGCTGTCGACGGCGGACCTGATCGCGCAATGGCAGGCAGTCGGCTTCTGCCACGGCGTGATGAACACCGACAACATGTCGATTCTCGGCCTCACGATCGACTACGGCCCATTCGGCTTCATCGACGGCTTCGACGCGAATCACATCTGCAATCATTCGGACACGCAAGGTCGCTACGCGTACCGGATGCAGCCGCAGATCGGCTACTGGAATCTCTTCTGCTTGGCGCAAGGGCTGCTGCCGCTCTTCGGCGCCCGCCATGAAGACAGCGTGCGCGGCGAGCGCGCAGTTGAAGATGCGCAACGCGTGCTCGAAGGTTTCAAGGCGCGTTTCGGGCCTGCGCTCGAGGGCCGGATGCGCGACAAGCTCGGTCTCGAAACCGAACGCCCCGGCGACGACGCGCTGGCGAACCGGCTGTTCGACATCATGCATGCGAACCGCGCCGATTTCACGCTGACGTTCCGCCATCTCGCGCAGATGTCGAAGCACGGCGCGAGTGGCGATGCGCCGGTGCGCGACCTGTTTCTCGACCGCGCCGCGTTCGACGCATGGGCGAACGACTACCGCGCGCGGCTGTCAGAA
>DASXXR010000031.1:0-5198 GCA_036502945.1 Paraburkholderia sp.
GCCGGTGTCCCACTTCGCGAGGTAGCGCGCCGTGTGAATGGCGTGGTGGATTTCCGCCGCGAGCAACTGCCCGTGTTGTTCGCCTCGATCGTACGGTTCACCTTCGATATGCACGAAAATCCAGCCCGCGTGGTCGCGGCGTACGGCATCGATGGATGGTTCGCTCATCTTCGCTTCCGATGGAAGGGCTCAGCGTCTCTGCATGCGCGGCGGCGCGTCAAGGGTGCGTTGCATTGACTGCGCGTCTTGCTGCAGCGGCCGGCGGGTCGCTTTATGGTCACGCCTTGTGGTCAATCAATTCTAGAGAAATTGGCGCGCTTTGCACGCGCTGAGTTGTGACCGTTGGTATCCGGAGCTCAGCGCGTGGAGTTCATCCGGAAGTAAGCGTCGAGCAGCGACGTCTTGTACACGACGCCCGTCAGTTTCGGCCGCGCGATGCTTTCGATTACCGGCAGCCGTTCGCCCTGGAACGCGAGGAAGTGTTGCAGCGCAACGCCGAGCGGCATATCGGGCGTCAGCACGTCGAAGTGCGGCTGCAGGTAGTCGGCGGCGGTGCGGGTGGATGTGTCGCGTTTGTCGAGCAGGTCGGATGTAATGTCCTTTAATGCAACGACGCCCAGAAAGCAGCCGGCTTCATCAGTGACGTATAGGTACTTCACCGGATATTCGAGGAACACGCGCGTCATGTCCTGCACGGTCGCCGTGGGCGGCACGACGGTCTGCGGCGGACGGATCAGTTCGCGCATCTGCGTCGAGCGCAGGCGCATGCGCTCCTGTTCTTCGCGGTTGCGGTGCAGCGTGATCTCGTACATCGAGGTCTTCGCAATCGCGCGCGAGACAAAATAGGCGGCGACGCACGACAGCATCAGCGGCAGCACGACCTGGTAGCTCAAGGTCATTTCGAAGATCAGCATGATCGCCATCAGCGGCGCCTGGGTTGCGCCCGCGAGAAAGGCGCCCATGCCGACCATCGCGTACGCGAACGGTGCCGAGGTGCCGTGCGGCCACAGTGCATGCATCCCGAGGCCGAACAGCGAACCGAGCACCGCGCCGACGAAGAGCGTCGGCGTGAACACGCCGCCGATCGCGCCGGAGCCGACGGTGGCCGCCGTTGCAATGATCTTGAACGCGAGCACCATCACGAGCGCGCCCCACGTCCACGGCGAGTGCAGCACCGAGTTGACGACGCTGTAGCCGTTGCCCCAGACCTCCGGGGTCCATACCGACAGAATGCCGACCACGAGCCCACCGAGCGCGAGCTTCAGCGGCAGCGGCAGACGCATCCGTTTGAAGCTGGCCTTCGACAGATCGATGAGACGCAGGAATTGCGGCGCCATCGCGCCGCACAGCAGGCCGAGCCCGACGAAGAGCAGCACTTCGATGCCGGTGATCGTCGGGAACGCGGGCATTTCGTACGGCGGGCGGTAGCCGGCGAACGCGCGCATCGTGATGTTCGCGACCACCGAGGAGACGACCACCGGGCCGAAGCTTTCCATTGCGATCGAGCCGAGCACGATCTCGGTGACGAAGAACGCGCCCGCGATCGGCGCGCTGTACGCGGACGTGATGCCGGCCGCCGCGCCGCATGCGACGAGGAGGCGCAAGCGCGGCGGATCGAAGTTGACGAAGCGTCCGATGAGCGACGCGCACAGCGCGGCAAGCTGCACCATCGGGCCTTCGCGGCCGATCGAGCCGCCGCTCGAGATCGAGAACAGCGATGAGATGGTGCGCCACAAGCTGGTGTGCACGGGCACGATGCCGTCGCCGATCACGACGGCTTCCATGTAGTCGGTGGTGGTTTTCTTGTCGCCGCCGCGCTGGCCGCGCCGCGCGATCAGCAGCATGAAGCCGGCGATCAGGCCGCCGGCGGCGGGCAGCCAGATGCGCGTGGTCCAGGGCAGCCCGCGCGCCATTTCGACAAAGCTGCCTTCGGCGCCGGATATCATCCGCTGCAGAAGCGCGATGCCTTCGCGAAACGCCATCGTCGCCAATGCGCCCGCGACCCCGACAATCACCGACCAGACGAGCATTGTGTGCGCGTCGGAGAGCCGGAAGAGTTGTGCGGCGCGGGTGCGCAGCCTGAGCAGGAACGAGAGCACGGGAAAGGCGGCCGGTTGGTTGGGTTCGCGCGCAAGGATAGCATCGCGCCGCGCCGCTGCGGGGTCCGCGGCGGGTGGCGTGGGGTGCGGAGGCGTCGGGGCGTCGTTCATCCGGGCGCGCGGCGGGCTCCGCTCAACGTGCGTCCTTATCGAGCTCCGGGTAGTGCCGGAACACACACGACTCGTTATAGGCAATGCGCCGTTCGGACGCGAGATACGCGGCGATGTTCGGCCGCGTAAGCACCGCGTCGTGCAGCGCGGCAAGCCGCGGGTAGTGCTTGCCGAAGGTTTTCATCGCGCGCGGAAACGCATAGTGCAGGCCGTCGATCAGCTGGAACATCGACAGGTCGACGTAAGTCAGCGCATCGCCGGCCAGGTAGCGGTCGCCGGCGGGATTCTGTTTCAGCACGCGTTCGAAGTACTGCATGAACTTCGGGATCCGGTGATCGATGAAATCCGTCGAACGCACCTTGGCCGCGTCTTTCTGTTCTTCGTAATAGAGGTTCGTGGAGAGCGGGTGATGCGTGTCGTGCGCTTCGGCGACCACGTCGCCGATCGTCAGCTGCAGGCTGTTTGCGACGTGGCGCAGGCTTTCCACATTGGGCGCGAGACCGAGCCGCGGGCCGAGATAGAACAGGATGTTGGCCGTTTGCGCGATCAGCAGGTCGCCGTCGCGCAGAAAGGGCGGCGCAAACGGCGGGTAGGGCTCGGTCTTGCTGCCCAGCACCGCCATCATCGCGCCGGTGCCAAGGCCGTCATGTTCGTCGCCGCGGGCCACTTCGATATAGTCGGCGCCCGCCTCTTCAAGCGCGAGCCGCACGAATTCGCCGCGGCCCTGCAAACCGTCCCAATAGTAAAGTTCGTAGGTCATCGATCCGTCCTCATTCGGTGGTCACTCGAATCGCGCCGTACTTGCCGTGCTTGCCGTACGAGGCGCAAGTTCCAAGTATGCCGCGATGCCGCACGCACGTTGCGAACCTGAACGGGCGGCGAACCAGCGGAAAAGCCCCGCGCAAGCAGGGCTTTCCGACCGCCGGCGGCGCGCGGCGGGTCGCAACTGTCAATGCCCGGCCGTCAACGCTCAACCGAGCAGATGCTGCACGGCCCATGTGATGCCGAGGCCTCCGGCGAAGAGCCATACATACAGAATCAGGCCGGTCGTCAGCGCGCGCGGTCCGGCCTCGCGAATCTGCGCGACCCGCGTTTCGATGCCGAGCGCGGTCATCGCCATCGTCAGCGCGAACGTGTCGAGCCCATTGAGCGTATGCGTCGCGGCGCCCGGCAATACATGCAGCGAGTTCACGCCGACACACGCCAGAAAGCCGAGCGCGAACCAGGGCACCGCGAGCCTGCGCGGCGTGCCATTGCCCGCTTGATCCTGCTCTCGACCCTGAGCGCCCGCGCCGCGCGCCGACCGGTTCACCCACATGCCGACGACGAGCAGCATCGGCACCAGCAGCATCACACGCGTCATCTTGACGATGGTTGCAATGTGCTCCGCTTCGGGGCTTACGTTGCTCGCCGCGCCGACCACCTGCGCGACTTCGTGAATCGTGCCGCCGAAGAAGAGCCCCGCGCCGACAGTGTCGAGATGCAGCCAGCCGGCGCGCAGCAACGCGGGGTACAGGAACATCGACAACGTGCCGAACAGCACGACGCTCCCCACGGCCATCGCGCTCTTGTGCGGCTTCGACTGCAGCGCCGATTCGAACGCAAGCACGGCCGCGGCGCCGCAGATCGCGCTACCGGCGGCAGTGAGCAGCGCGGTGTCGCGATCGAGCTTCATCAGCTTCATACCGGCCCACGTGCCGATGACGAGCGTGCTGACGACGATCAGCAGCGATTCCGCGAGGCCCGGCAGACCGATCTGTGCGATTTCCTGCAGGCTGACGCGCAGCCCGAAGAACGCGACGGCGATGCGCAGCAGCTTGCGCGCCGAAAAATTCACACCGGCTGCCCAGCTTTCCGGCATGCCGTCGCGCAGCACATTGCCGTATATCGCCCCGGCGACGATGCCGACGATCAGCGGGCTCAACCCGAGGCGCGCGATCGCCGGGATCGTTGCAATGCTCGTGACGGCGCCAGCGAACAGCGCGACGAACAGAACGCCGTTCAATCGCCCGCGAACCGGCGATGCGCTGGGCGATACAGCCTGCAAATTCACGGTCGACATGACGTTGAACCTTTGCTATTGGGGAGGGGATCCCGAATCCTAATTTGAATATATCGATATGAAAAATTGTGATTTGTGACGTAAAATATAGGAAAAACTGATATTTTGATCGCCATGACCCCCGACCAGCTTATAACGTTTGCCGTCGTCGCCGAGCACCGGAACATCAGCCGGGCGTCGGTCGCGCTTCATCTGTCGCAGCCTGCGGTCTCCGGGCAGCTGCGCCAGCTTCAGGACGAATTCGGCGAACCGCTTTATTTGCGCGACGGGCGCGGCGTGCGGCTGACGCCGGCCGGCGAGCAGCTTGCAAGTTACGCGGCACGCCTGCGCGACACGTGGCATCAGGCGCACGCGTATCGCGACGCGTTGCGCGGCATGGAGCGAGGCACGTTGCGCATCGGTGCCAGCACGACGCCCGCCAGTTACCTGCTGCCGTACCTGATCGCCGAATTCCAGCGGCGCTACCCGGAAGTCACGCTGCACACCGCGGGCGGCAATACGTCCGAGATCGTCGGCGGGCTGTCGTCGCTGGATATCGCGCTGATCGAAGGCGCGGTGCGCGAAGATCTGCCGCCGGACACCGCCGTGCATCCGTGGCGCGACGACGAGATCGTCGCGATCATGCCGCGCGCGCATCCGCTCGCGGCGGGGGCCCGCCTGCACGGCGGCTGCGTCGGCCTCGCGGAGCTGAGCGAGGTGCCGCTGGTGCTGCGCGAGGCGGGTTCGGGCGTGCGGCAACTGGTCGAGCGGGCCTTCGCGCACGCGGGGCTGCCGATGCGGGTCGTATTGGAGATCGCGGGTGTCGAGGGGGTCAAGGAATCGGTGCGGGCGGGCATGGGAATCGGCTTCGTGTCCGTCATGTCGATGCGGCATGAAGACGATGCGCTCTGCCGCTGTCCGCTCGGGCCGCAGCCGTTGACGCGGCG
>DASXXR010000032.1:0-2919 GCA_036502945.1 Paraburkholderia sp.
TGCCGCGTATTTTTTACGGACCACGCATTGGGCGCCGCCTGCGGCACCCAACCACAACGTCGCGGCTTAAAAAAAGGGGGCCTGTAGAAAGCCCCCTTTTCTGCCGGACGCGGGGCAGCTTTACGCTTCCGGGTTGACCTCGACGAACTCGTCGCCGTCGTCACCGCGGGCTGCCTGCACCACTTCGTTGACTGCGTTGGCACGGCCTTCGAGGATCGCGTCAGCCACGCCAGCCGTGTACAGAGCGACGGCCTTCGAGGCGTCGTCGTTACCCGGGATCACGTAGTCGATGCCTTCCGGCGAGTGGTTCGTGTCGACCACGGCGATAACCGGAATGCCGAGCTTGTTGGCTTCGGTGACGGCAATCTTGTGGTAGCCGACGTCGACCACGAAGATCGCGTCCGGAATGCCGCCCATGTCCTTCACGCCGCCGATCGACTTTTGCAGCTTGAGCATTTCGCGTTCGAACAGCAGCGCTTCTTTCTTGCTCATGCGTTCGGTTTCGCCTGCTTCCAGCGCCGCTTCCATGTCCTTCAGGCGCTTGATCGAGACCTTCAGCGTCTTGAAGTTGGTCAGCATGCCGCCGAGCCAGCGCGCGTTGACGTACGGCATGCCAGCGCGTTGCGCTTCTTCAGCGATCGTGTCGCGCGATTGACGCTTCGTGCCGACGAACAGGATCGTGCCGCGGTTCGCTGCCAGTTGACGCGCGTACTTCAGCGCGTCGTTGTACATCGGCAGCGTCTTTTCGAGGTTGATGATGTGAATCTTGTTGCGATGACCGAAAATGAAGGGGGCCATCTTCGGGTTCCAGAAGCGCGTTTGGTGACCGAAGTGGACACCGGCTTCCAGCATTTGACGCATGGTAACTGCCATGAAAATCTCCGCGAGGGTTGGGTCTTAAGCCGGCTGCCGTATCGGCCGCGCCCGCCTTCTCTGGCTGGAACGCGACGGACACCCTGGGTGCGCCGGCTTGCGAGTCTGCTGCCTTGGTACCGCCTTTTCCTCATAGCGCAGGCAACTAGCGTTATGAGAAGCCTTTCCTGCCCGTCTTCGCCTCATATAAGACACTCATACGAGACAATAAAATAGGACATAGATCGACTTAGCCAAAGATTATAGCACGTGACTATCGGCCGACTCAACCTGCCTGGTCGCTCCCGTTTGCCGCAGCGGGTTGCACCCGTGCGTTTGCGGCGTCCCCGACGCGCGCTGCGAAGTCGGCCGAAGTACAAACAGATGTAACACCTGCTTAAGTCCGTGCGGCGCGCCCGGACCGACGCGCACAAAACCAACTCAAGTTACGCGCGGGCCGCCGGCAAAAGCGCCCGCAAAACGCGCCAGCCCCGTCGCAAAAGCCTGCGGCAGCCGGCATATGGTGCGATAATCCCGCAATAAATCGCATTTCAGGCCCGACTCATGGCTATTACGCTCAAAAACGAACACGATATCGCGCAGATGCGCGTCGCCTGCAAGCTCGCTAGCGAAGTGCTCGACTACATCACGCCGTTCGTCACGGCCGGCATCACGACCGGCGAACTCGACCGTCTGTGCCACGAATACATGCTGAAGGAACAGGGCACGGTGCCGGCGCCGCTGAATTATCAGCCGCCCGGCTATCCGCCCTATCCGAAAGCCACCTGTATTTCCGTCAACGACGTGATCTGCCACGGCATTCCCGGCGACAAGACGCTGAAGAACGGCGATGCGCTGAACATCGACGTCACCGTGATCAAGGAAGGCTATTTCGGCGACACCAGCCGCATGTTCATCGTCGGCGAAGGCTCGATCCTGGCCAAACGGCTGGTCCAGACCACCTTCGAATGTATGTGGCTCGGCATCGACCAGGTGCGCCCGGGCGCGCATCTCGGCGACATCGGCTATGCGATCCAGAAGCATGCGGAAGGCCAGGGCTACAGCGTGGTGCGCGAATATTGCGGCCACGGCATCGGCACGGTGTTCCACGATGACCCGCAGATCCTGCACTACGGCCGCCCCGGCACCGGGCTCGAACTGCAAGCCGGCATGATCTTCACGATCGAGCCGATGATCAACGCCGGCCGCCGCGAGATCCGCACCATGCCCGACCAGTGGACCGTCAAGACCAAGGACCGCAGCCTGTCGGCGCAGTGGGAACACACCGTGCTCGTCACGGAAACCGGCTACGACGTGCTGACCGTTTCCGCCGGCACGCCCGCGCGGCCGCCGGTCGTCGCGGCCACCGCCTGATCGACCTCCGACCTCACCGCCCGCCTGCCAATGAGTAGTGTTCCAGTCGTCGCCCAATCCCATGCCACGTCGCTCAAGGCGGACTACAAAGTGGCCAAAGCCCAGTTGCTGGAACGCTTCAAGACGGCCACCAACGTCGATGCGTTGATGGCCGCCCTCGCGCGCGCCACCGACGACTCGTTGCGCGCGGCTTGGGACACCTGCGAACTGCCGGGCGAGCTGGCGCTGCTGGCCGTCGGCGGCTATGGGCGGGGCGAACTGGCGCCGCACTCCGACATCGACATCCTCGTGCTGCTGCCCGATGCGCCGATCGAGCATCTGCAAGCGCGCATCGAACGCTTTATCAGCCTCGCGTGGGATTTGGGGCTGGAACTCGGCAGCAGCGTGCGCAGCGTGTCGCAATGTCTCGAAGAAGCCGCCAACGACGTCACCGTGCGCACCTCGCTGCTCGAAGCGCGGCGCATCACGGGCAGCTCGGCGCTGTTCGACGACTTCGCGAAGCGTTACCGCGCGGCGCTCGATCCGAAAGCATTCTTCCAGGCGAAGGTGCTCGAAATGCGCCAGCGCCACGCGAAGTTTCAGGACACGCCGTACGCGCTCGAACCCAACATCAAGGAAAGCCCGGGCGGCCTGCGCGACCTTCAGCTGATTCTCTGGATCACCCAGGCAGCCGGTTTCGGCAGCAGCTGGCGC
>DASXXR010000033.1:0-2287 GCA_036502945.1 Paraburkholderia sp.
CTGATCGACTGCGTGCTGGCGCTGTTTGTCTTCGTAAGCCTGCGCGTTGCGCTGATCCACTGCGGCGCGCTGCGGTGCTTCCGCTTCGTATTGCGCCTGCTTCAACGCGGCTTGCTCGTCGCGCTGCCTGGCATGATCGACGCGCTCTTCGTCGTCGAGCGCGAGCTGTTGCCTGCGGATGTCCGCCTGCTCCGCGCGCATGGCGTCGTGCGCCTTGTTCACACAATGGTTGACGAAGAATGTGCTGTAGCAGTTGTGCCGCGCGACGCCGAAGCGGTAGTCGTTCTGTTGCGTGCGGGCGTCGAGCGCCTTTTGCCGCGTGTTGAAACTGTTCGCTGCGGGGCCTTGCTGCGAATCTTGCGAATCGGTCGACGTGTCGTCCGCTTCGGTGCCTGCGGCGTGGCGTGGCGCGGGTGTATCTGTAGCGTCTGACGTGTCCGCAGTGCCGGTGGCGTGCATGGTGCCCGGCGCGGCCGGTAGCGCGTCGGCAGGCAAGACCGCGGCGCCTGCCGCGCCACGCGACGGCTGCTCCTGCGCGGTGGCCGGCATCGATACAGCCACCCCCGCGCTCAGCACGGCGGCGGCGACCCAACCTGCTAGGGAGGCAAACCTGAAGGAGGCAAGCGGAAAACGAAAAGTCGGCAACGTCGTAGATGGGCAACGGAACATGTCCGAAATTCTATCATCCTGCGCTTGAGCCCTCGGGCATTTATGGCAAAATGCCCCGCTTCAGCAGCTTCAGCAACCGGGCCGCAGGGGTTCGCGCCGCGTATCCGCGGTACGTGCCCCGGCAGCCCAAGATCAAGTCCGGCAGGAACATCAAGCCCTTATGACGGAAACCGTAGCACTCAAGATCGTACAGCGCATCGCCGCCGAACTGACTGTCCAGCCGCGCCAGGTGGCGGCGGCCGTGCAACTCCTCGACGAAGGTTCGACCGTCCCGTTCATCGCCCGATACCGGAAAGAAATCACCGGCAATCTGGACGACACGCAGTTGCGCAATCTCGAAGAGCGCCTGCTTTATCTGCGTGAGCTCGAAGACCGCCGCGCGTCGATCGTCGCGAGCATCGACGAGCAAGGCAAGCTGACCGACGAACTGCGCGCCGCGATCGAAGGGGCCGACAGCAAACAGGTGCTGGAAGACCTGTATCTGCCCTACAAGCCGAAGCGCCGCACGCGTGCGCAGATCGCCCGCGAAGCGGGTCTCGAGCCGCTTGCGCAGGCCTTGCTCGGCAATCCGCTGCTCGATCCGCAGACGGAAGCCGCGCAATACGTGGACGCCGAAAAGGGTGTGGCCGACGTGAAGGCCGCGCTCGACGGCGCACGCGACATTCTGTCCGAACAGTTCGGCGAAACCGCAGACCTGCTCGGCAAGCTGCGCGATTACCTGTTCAATCAGGGCGTGGTGTCGTCGGTCGTCGTCGAAGGCAAGGAAGGCGAAGAAGGCGAGAAATTCCGCGACTACTACGACTATTCGGAAACCATCAAGACGGTGCCGTCGCACCGCGCGCTCGCGCTGTTCCGCGGTCGCAACACCGGCGTGCTGATCGTCAAGCTCGGGCTCGGCGAAGAACTCGACGCGCTGGTGCCGCATCCCGGCGAGGCGATGATCGCGCGCCACTTCGGCATCGCAAACCAGGCGCGCCCCGCCGACAAATGGCTGTCGGACGTGTGCCGCTGGTGCTGGCGCGTGAAGGTGCAGCCGCACATCGAAAACGAACTGCTGACGAACCTGCGCGAGCAGGCGGAACACGAAGCGATCCGCGTGTTCGCGCGCAATCTGAAAGACCTGCTGCTCGCGGCGCCGGCCGGCCCGAAGGCGGTGATCGGGCTCGATCCGGGTCTGCGCACCGGCGTGAAGGTGGCGGTCGTCGACCGCACCGGCAAGGTGCTCGCTACCGATACGATCTACCCGCACGAGCCGCGCCGCGATTGGGACGGCTCGCTTGCGAAGCTCGCGCGCATCGCCGCGCAGACGCAGGCCGAACTGATCAGCATCGGCAATGGCACCGCGTCGCGCGAAACCGACAAGCTCGCGAGCGAGCTGATCACACGCCACCCCGAACTGAAGCTGCAGAAGATCGTCGTGTCCGAAGCCGGCGCGTCGGTTTATTCGGCGTCCGAACTGGCCGCGAGGGAATTCCCCGAGCTCGACGTCACGCTGCGCGGTGCGGTATCGATCGCGCGGCGCCTGCAAGATCCGCTCGCCGAACTCGTGAAGATCGAGCCGAAAGCGATCGGCGTCGGCCAGTATCAGCACGACGTGAATCAGCGCGAACTCGCGCGT
>DASXXR010000034.1:0-19391 GCA_036502945.1 Paraburkholderia sp.
GGCTTCCTTGGCGATGCGCCCGTCCTTGCTCGCGGCGTGGTAAGCGTCGATGCCGCTGCGTATCTCGTGCAATGCGATGCGCAAGTCCTGCTCGCGTTCGCGCTGGCGCATCACCTGCGCGACCGGCACGGTCATGCAGGCAAGCACGCCGAGAATCGCCAGCGTGGCCAGCAGCTCGATCAGCGTAAAGCCCGCTGCGCCGCGGCCGCGCGGGCTGCGCGCGGCACATGTGCCACACCTGCCGCACGACGTGCCAAGCGCAGCGTCAGCCATCGAGCGCTCGCGGCCTGGCGTCATTTCGGTATGACCGCGAAGCTGTAGGCCGGCGCCGGAATCGTCGCAATCGGCACGCCGCCTGTGCCCACCAGGACGCCCGGCTGCAACTGGATCGACGACTGCGAAGCCGGCGCTAGCGCACGGAAACTCAGCACGGCGAACGTGGCGGCCGCGGACGCGCCGTTGCCGCCCGACAGCGTGTCGGACAGGATCAACTGACCACTCTGGCCGAGGCGGCTGGAGAAGCTGGTAGGCGCGCCGCTCTGCTTCATGAAGTCGCCTTCGGTCACGCCGAGGAACTGCAGCGCCGTGCTGTCGAACGTCACGGTGGCCGGCACGCTCACCACGGGCTCGTTCGACTGCATCAGCATCACCACCGTCAGCGATTCGCCCACCTTGACCTGCGGCGGCCCCTGCATCGACATCTGCGCCGTGCCCACGCCGGGCGCAGCGCCGCCGCCGCCCACGACCGGGTCCGTGTCGCTGGTGCCCGAGAAGCCCCCGCCCGACATGCTGTTCGTCGTATTGGCCGATCCCTGCGGGTAGTTAGACCCCGAACCGATGCCATCCGAGCCTGCCGTTCCGGTGCTGGACGTCTTGCTCGTGCTTGAGCTCGAGCTCGAGCTCGACGAGCCTCCGCTCGAACTGAACGACCCGGACGAAATGCCGTTCGACTGGACCATGCTTTGCGAGTTGGACTCGGTGCCGGCCGTGAAGTAGGCGGAAGCGGCGTCAGGTCGCCGGATGTTGCGGATCAGGTGCGGCGTGATGGCCAGCACGATTTCCGTGTCCTTGTCGTCGTCGGTCGTCGCGCCGAACAGGCGGCCGAGCACCGGGATCTGGCCGAAGCCCGGTATCTTGTTGCCGGACGTGCGCTCCTCGCTGTCGATCAGGCCGGCCAGCACGTCGGTCTCGCCGTTCCTCAGCTGCAGCACGGTGCTGGCCGTACGCGTGCCGATCTCGTAGGCGGTCGTGCCCGACGAGCCGGTGATCTGCTGCAGCAGGCTGCTGACTTCCAGCCCGACCTTGATGCCCACCGTGTCGTCGAGGTAGATCGTCGGTTCGACGTTCAGCGTGAGGCCGATGTCGATGTAGTTGACCGACTGCGACAGGAAGCCGGTCGAGGTCGCCGTCGACGTGATGTTCGGCACGCGCTCGCCGATCAGGATCTTGGCCTTCTCGCGGTTGCGCACGCGGATGCGCGGATCGGTCAGCAATTTGGCGTTGGAATCCACGAGGCTCGCGTTCAGCGTGGCCTGCAACGACGAAACGCCGACCGTATGGGACGTCTGGTGAAACAGGTCGTTGAGCGACAGCGAAGGCGACCCGGTCCCGCCGGTGGTGGGCGACGTGCCGAATGAGCCCGACGAGCCGCCGAACGGGTCGAGCGAGCTGCCCGCCGAACCGGCCGCGCTGCCGGTGGAACTGATCACGCTGCCGACCTGCAGCGGCGTGAGCGTCACCGAGTCCGGCCACTGGATTCCGAGGTCCTGCGTGCTGTTGCGCTGCACTTCCAGCACCTCGACCTCCAGCATCACTTCCGGCTCCGGCACGTCTTCGAGCGCGACGAGCTTTTCGGCCATCCGGATCGCCTGCGGCGTGTCGCGGATGATCACCATGTTCAGCTTCTCGTCGATCACGATGTCGTGCGACTTGACGATCGTCTTCAGCGTGTTGGCGACCGTCTTCGCATCGGCATTCGACAGGAAGAACGTGCGTACCGCCAACTCCTGATAGTCCTTCAGCTTGGCCGGCGTGTTCGGATAGATCAGCACCGTATTCTCGTCGAGCACCTGCTGCGCGAGCTGGTTGGTCGCGAGCACGTAGCGCACGGCCGCTTCGATCGTGCTGTTCCTGAGGAAGATCGACGTGCGCTGGTCGGTCCGCACATCCCTGTCGAACAGGAAGTTCAAGCCCGCGCTGCGCGAGATCACGTCGAAGACCTGCTTGAGCGTGGCGTCCTTGAAATCGATCTGGATCGGCTTGCGGTAGGCGCTCGCGAGCGCGGCCTCGACGCGTGTCGCGCCGGAGTCGAGTGTCATCCGGCGCTGCAGCGCGAGGGCGCGCACGTGCGTCGGCGCCTCGGTCAGCACCTGGGCGAGCAGGCGGCGCGCGCCGTCGGCGTCGTGCTTGCCGGCGAGCGCTTCCGCGCGATCGACAAGCGCGTCGAGTCTCGCCGCGTGCTCGAGCTCCGCAAGACCGGCCAGCGCGCGCTCGTTGGTGGAGTCCAGTGCGAGCGCGCGCTGATAGGCCTTGCGCGCGGCGTCGCGCGCGCCGCTCGCGGCAAGGCGGTCGCCCTCCTCGTCGGCGCGCGTGAGTTGTCTTTCCCGCACCGCAAGCCAGGTCGAACGGTATTGCGCATCGTGCGGGTTTTGCGTGATCGCTTCCTGCAGCTTGGCGAGCCCCTCGTCGATCTTGCCCTGGGCCACGAAGTCCTGGCCTTGCTGGTAGGCCTTGTCCCCCGCGCAGCCGGTCAACAGCGCCGGCAGCGCGACCAGCAGCGCGAGCCGCCACTTGTCGCGAATCTCAAATCCGCGGGTACCCCGAAATCTGTTGTGTGTTGTCACTTGCGTATGCAACGAATTGCTTCCTTTTATCGCACCCGTCAATCGGGGCTGCCGATGTCGATGGTCTGAACCAGTTTCAAGGGTAAGTAGACGAGCGTCAGCGCCGGGGGCTTGATCGCATCGACACGATAGTTCGCATCGATGACAGTCTTGTCGCGCACGATCACGGTCTCGTCCCCGCGCGCGAGATACACTTCCCAGCTGCCGTCCGCCGCCTTCTTGCCGATATACGTGAAGGGCATGCTGGGCGCCGCCGGCAACGGCGGCAGCGGCGGCACCTGTGCATCGGCCGGCGCGACGGAAGGCAACGGCGGCGCCCACGACTGACTGCCGAACAGATCGTGGTGTTCGCCGTGATCCGCGCCGAACAGCTCCGAACGCGTACGCAATGCCGCAATGCTGACGAGCGCGGCAGCGCCTGCGCCGGCAGCCCGCGGCACATCGGGTTGGCTGGTGCGCGGCGCGGCTTCGACGACCGGGTCCGCTGAATTACGATCGGTGAACAGGAGCACTGCGCCGCAGGCGATGAAGGCCAGCGCGAGAGCGATGTGGCTGCGCTTCATTGCCTTCATCGCTGCACCTCGCTGCCGGCCGCAATATGCGTGTCTACTGACGTAACCGCGGATGTAGCCGCGGACGTAACCCCGGACGCAACCGCGGATGTAGCCACCGACGCATCCGCCGACGTAACCACCGGGGTGTCAACCGGCCTGACCACCGGCGCAGCCACTCGTGTAACCGCCGGTGCAGCCGCACGCAGAAAGACCGTGAAACGCAGGCTCGCTTCGACTACGTGGTCGTTGGCGGAGGTGCGCTTGAAGCGCATGTCATCCAGCGCGGCGTACGGAACCGCCAGCAACACCTTTTCGCAGAAGCGCCGCAGGCTCGGATAGTCGCCCTTGACAGGCAGCACGATCGTATAGGTCTCGAAGCGTCCGGGCGCATCCATCGCCGGCTTGTACTCGATCTTGTCCAGTACCACGCCCGTCTGGGTGGCAGCATCGAACAGCTGCGTCACGATCTGCTCGGTGTGCCCCGCGTCGCCCAGCGCCGCATAGAAGGCCGCGAGCCGCTGGGCCGCCAGCGTCGACGAAGAAACGACCGGCACGGGTTTCGGCGCGCGCCGCGCGCGCGCCACGTCGCGCGCCTCCTGAACGATGTGCGCCGACATGCCGGGCAGCAACGCGAACCACATCGACGCAGCCCCGAGCGCGAAGCCGCCGGCAAGCAGCGCGCCCGTGCTCGAGCGCCTTAGCGCGAGGCTCAGCCGCAGTACGGCCCGCGTGAGATTCGGCATTCTCAAGATCCCGCCCTCCGCCACTCTGCTTCGATCTGGAAGCGGATCACGCCATCCGTGTGGTCTTTGGCGAGCTCGTTCCTGACCAGGTACACGCGTCCGAACAGCGGCTGCTGTTCGAGTGCCTTCAGGTAACCGATCATGTCCGCGCTGCTGCCGCCCTCCGCTTCGATCTTGAGCAGCGCGCGGGCCGGTTCAGGGGTGATCGACAGCAGCGCCACCTGGTGCGGTGTGGCCGCTTCGACCGCGTTGAGGATGTCGTCCCACGGCAGGTTGAGGCGGGCCACGGCCGCATTGACGGCGCTCGCCTGCTTCACTTCGATCGGCGCGCTCGTCACCCTCACCAGCGAACGCGCGGATTCCACCGCTCGCTGCGCGAGGTGCACCGCCTCGCTATCGAGCGAGTCGAGGCGGGCGAGCAGCTTCTGCGCGCGAAAGCCGGCCAGCACGCACAACAGCAGCCCGGCCAGCACCAGCCAGCGCGCAACCGGACGAGTCCGAAAAAACTGGCGCCGAACGCTGAACGGCGCAAGGTCGATGTGCAGACGTTTCATGGTGTCGCGCCGCCCCATGCAAGCTGCGCCGCCGCCGACAGGTGCGTGCCGGCCAGTCCGGGCGCGGCTTGATCGGCCGCACACCAGCGCACCGCCATGCCCGCGTCGCCGGAAGACGCGGCGTGCGGCTGCCACGCGTCGAGCAGCGGACCATGAAGATGCAGCACGGACGGCGCCTGCAAATTGTCGAGCAACGCAGCACGCGCCACTTGCTCGTGCAGCCACGCGAGCGGCGGGGCGTCCTCCGGCAGCGCGAGCGTGCGCACGGCTGCAAGGCGAGCGCGAGCGCCGCTGGCGACGAGGCCGAGCGTCAGCGTGCCGTCGTGCAGCGTCGCGAGCCACGCATCGGCGGCGACGCGACGGCGCCAGCGGTTCCACGCGCAAATGAAGTTCGGCGCAATCGACACCAGACAGCCGCGCTGCGTACGCACCGCGAGCTGCAACGCCGTATGGAGACGCTGCGAAACGGCGCACGCGAGGAACGGCGCGGCGGCCTGCCAGTCGCCGACGAGCTGCCAGCCCGCGGCTGATTCGCCATAAAGCACCACGAAGCGCACCTCGGCGGCGGCGCGCAGATCCTGCATGCGCGCGCTGTTGCCGGGCGGCGTGACGATGAAGTAGCGCACCAGGTCGTCGGCGAACGTTGCGTAGACCGGCAGCCCGCGGCCGCCCGCTTCGTCGAGCGCCACGGCGATCTGCGCGGCCAGTTCATCCGGTGCGGCTTGCGCCAGATCGGGCAACGGCCGGTCGACGACAACCGGCGCGGACTTGCGCGACGCGCCGATGCGCAGTACCGAGACAGCCTCGCGCGACAAGCCGAGCCGGCAGTGTCCACGCAGCCAGGCAGGCATCAACCGTTCACGCATTGAGGGTCACTCGCTTCACTTCGTCGAGCGTCGTCTCGCCGCGCTGGACCTGGACTAACGCCACGTCGCGCAGGCGGCGCGTGCCGTTGCGGCGGGCCACTTCCTTGATGAGCCGAATCGGCTGCTTCTCGACCACCATGTCGCGTATCTCGTCGTCGAGAATCAGGATTTCCGCAATCGCGCGCCTGCCGCGGTAACCGGTGCCGCGGCAGTCGCCGCAGCCGGCGCCCTGGCGGAAATCGTAGTCGACGACTTCGGCGCGGGTCAGTCCGACGCGCGCCAGTTCGGCGTCGGTCGGCACATAGGGCACCGCGCAGTGCGTGCAGTTCACGCGCAACAGACGCTGCGCCCAGATGCCGTTCAACGCCGACACGAACGCGTAAGGGTCGATGCCCATGTGGCTGAAACGGCCGAACACGTCGAACACGTTGTTCGCGTGCACCGTCGTCAGCACGAGGTGGCCCGTCAGCGCCGACTGCACGGCGATCTCGGCCGTCTCGCGGTCGCGGATTTCGCCCACCATGATCTTGTCCGGGTCGTGCCGCAGGATCGAGCGCAGACCGCGGGCAAAGGTCAGCCCCTTCTTCTCGTTGACGGGAATCTGCAGGATGCCGGGCAACTGGTATTCGACCGGGTCTTCGATCGTGATGATCTTGTCGCGCCCGTTATGAATTTCGGTCAGCGCCGCGTACAGCGTCGTCGTCTTGCCCGAGCCCGTCGGGCCTGTGACGAGCACCATGCCGTACGGTTCTTCCGCGAGGCGGCGCAGCGCCGCGAGCGATTCGCCGTCGTAGCCGAGCGCCTCGAGCGTCAAGGAACCATAGGCCTCGATCATCGCGCGCTTGTCGAGAATCCGGATCACCGCGTCTTCGCCGTGAATGCTCGGCATGATCGACACGCGCAGGTCGATGTCGCGCCCGCCCGCCGCCACGCGGAAGCTGCCGTCCTGCGGCACGCGCCGCTCGGCGATATCCAGTTCCGCCAGCACCTTGATGCGCGAGATCACCTGCTCCGCGGTTTCGATGCCGTTGATGGTCGCGGCCGCGTCGAGCACGCCGTCCACCCGGTATTTCAACGCGAGGCCGTTGGCCGTGCTCTCCAGGTGAATGTCGGAGGCGCCGGCCTTGAGCGCGTCGTACAGCGTCGAATTCACGAGCTTGACGGCGGGGCTCGCCGCCTCGCTGACCGACTCGAAGGAAAGCACCTGCGCCGTGCTGCCGTCGGCCTGCGCCGCGCCGCCCGCGGTGACGAGGCTGTCGACGGCGCGCGCGGACTTCTCCATCCGCGTGTGGTAAGCCTGCAGATCGGACGGCAGCGTGAGCCGCACGTCGATCGCTGCACCGGCCTGCGCCGAGAGCCAGGTCTGCAGGTCGAGATCGAACGGGCTGGTGAGCACGCCGATCAGGCCGCCGTCCGCGTCGCGCAAGAGCGCGCAGCGGCGCTGCATCGCGCGCGACAGCGGCACGCGGTCGAAGGCCGGCTGCAGCGCCAGCATCTCGGCGGTTTCGATGATGCGCATCGCGACTTGCTGCGCGAGGGTCTGCATCAACTCGCGCGGCTCCACGCCGGTCAGCGCCTCCAGTTCCACCAGCAGGTGGCGCTGGGTGGCCGCTGCAGCCGTGCGCGCCCGCGCGAGCAAATCGGCGTCCAGCAATGTGGCATCCGGCAGATCCGCGCTGGGCAGATCCGCGCTGGGCAGATCCGTGTCCGGCAGATCGGCGCTGGGCAGATCCTTATCCAGCAAACCCACGTCCAGCAGCGGCGCCACTACGGCCTGCAGCGTCATGACACACTCCCCGCGAGATCGAAGATCGGCATATAGAGCAGGACGACAATCGTGCCGACGACGAGGCCGATCGCCGACATCAGAAGCGGTTCGAACATCCGGGTGAAGCGGTCGATCCAGCGGCTGATCTCGCCGTCGTAGAACGCCGCCGACTGCGTGAGCATGTTGCCCATTTCCCCCGAGCGCTCGCCGACGCGCAACATGCGCAACGAGATGGGCGTAGTCAGGCCTTCGGCGTCGAATGCGCTGGACAACGTCGCGCCGGCCTGCACGCGGGCCCGGGCCTGCGCGAGGTACGCGCGCAAGGCCGGCGAAATCGTCCCGCCGGCTGTCTCCATCGCCGCGACGATCGGGATGCCCCCTTCGAGCAGCATGCCGAGCGTCAGATAGAGCCGCGACAACTGGTAGATGCGCAAGTGCGGACCCAGCAGCGGAATGCGTCCCAGCAGGGTGACAAGGCCGGCCTTGGCGATCGCGGCGCGCAGCAGCGAGCCGCCCACCACGACCACGGCAACGGCGCCGACGACGAGCGGCAGCGCATGGTTCGCGGCGAACTTGCCCCAGTCGAGCAGCGCCTGCGACATCCACGGCAGCGACCTGCCGGTGTCCTCATAGATGGTCGCGAAGCGCGGCACCACGTAAGTGATCAGGAAGGTCGACACGCCACCGCCCACGACCAGCAGGATGCACGGATAGATCGCAGAGCTGATGAGCTTGTTGCGCACCGTGTCGATGCGCGACTGATAATCGATGTAGCGTTGCAGCGAGCGCGGCAGGTCGCTCGTGCCCTCCGCCGCACGCACGATACCGACATAGAGTGGCGGAAATACGTCCGGCTGTTCGCCCAGCAAACTGGAAAAACGTTTGCCCTCGCGCAGCCCCGAAAGCAGCCGCTCCAGCACGCCGCGCAGCCGCGCGCCGCCCTCGCGCTCCAGCAGCGCCTCCAGCCCTTCGACGATGGAGAGCCCCGCCGTCAGCAGCGCCAGCAGCTCCTGGCTGAACAGCACAAGCGAAAGCCCGCCGCGCGATGCGGCGGGCCGGCGCAGCGTGCGCAGCGGCGCGAGCTGGGTTGCGTGCAGCCCGCGCGCTTCGACCTGGCGGCGCGCGTCGCTCTCATCCTGCGCGTCGACGGTGAGGGCGACGATCCGGTTGTCGGGCGAGAGCGCTCTTACTTCGTATTGCATATTGCCGTGCTACCTGTGGCTACCTCGTGTTGTCACACGCCCGGGCGGGCGCGCTCGCATTGCCTCGTGCGGCTTCATTCGCTGCTGATGTCGGCATCTTCGCCGGTACCGCCCGGCTGACCGTCGCGCCCGTACGAGATCACCGCATAGTCGCCCTTCGTGCCGGGCACCTGATAGACATACGGGTGGCCCCACGGGTCGAGCGGCACTTCCTTCTTCAGATACGGCCCGTTCCAGTGGTCCGCGTTGGCCGGCTTGACGACCAGCGCGTTGAGCCCTTCCTGAGCCGTCGGATAGACACCGACGTCGAGCCGGTAATTGTCGACCGACTTCGTCAGGACATCGATCTGCGCACGCGCGACCGTCACCTGCGACTTGCCCAGTTGCGAGAAATAGCGCGGTCCTACGATTGCCGCCAGCATGCCGATGATAACCAGCACCACAAGCAATTCGAGCAGGGTAAAGCCCCGCTGGTTCGCCCTCGGCGCACGCGGCTCCCCTGCCCCGCCGACTGCCCGGCGACCTGTCCCAAACAACATTTACACGCCCCTCAAAATAGGGCGCCCGCAATACGCGGGCACCCGTTCTTCGATACAAACCACTCGCTTCAAACCATCTTCAGCGAGCCATTACCAGCCGATGCCGAGGGTCATGTGCTCAGGCTGCGGCGCGACGATCGAAGAACTGCCGTTCGACACGTCGTCATACGCAAACCCGTACGCAAGACCGCTGACACTGTGGTCGTGGAAGAACCGTGCGTACTCGTTGGTCGGTTCCTGGTTCCACCAGTTCGTCGCGCCGCCCCACTTGCTCACGTCTTCCATCACGTGGCGGTTGAGCGCCGCGCAGATCTGCGCTTCGAGCTGCTTTTCAACGTCATTGCCGGTGGCGAGCGTCCCGTTCCCGAGGAACACGTTCTGCGTCGTCGGTTTGCCGACGGTATAGGTGCCGCCGACGAACTGACCATTGTTCAGGTTGGTTTCCGTGAACACCATCTGGTCGCCCTGCGCCCTGCCGACGAACTGCCGGGCGCCATCGATCATCACGAGATCCTGGCTCGTGTATTGCTGCCACATCTGGTTGACGTAGTCATCGAAGTAGTGACCGTTCGGCTGATTCACATCGAAACTGGCCTTGGCGGGCGCCATGATGCGAAGCTTCGACGGCTGCATCGACTGGAACGGCGCCGACACTTCCTTCGCATAGTCCGCGAAGATCTCCGCGCTGCTCAACGTCATACCGGTACGCATGTGGAAGGTGCGGTTGCTGCCGTAAATGTCCTCCACAAGCGGGATGCCGAACTCATCGACCTGGGTCGTATTGATAAAGAGCGTGGGGCCGCCGTAGTCGAACTCCATCCAGTCGAACGCGACGTTGATGTTCGGATCGGTCTGGTTCTGCGGGTTCGGTCCGGCAAAGCTGATGTTGTTGTTCGCATCGGCCAGGATATTGATGAACAGCGGACTGCCGAGCGACACGTACATACGGGCGGACGACACATGCGGAATCTGCATGGTCTTCGCCTGCGCGAGCGTGAAGAAGTAGTTGCTGTAGCTATGGCCGTCCGGTCCCGTCAGGTGATTCGATGCAGTGTTATCCGACAGCGCCGACGGCGTGATGGTGCCGTCCGGCTTGACCCACACCTGCACGCCCGTCGCCGGGTCGCGGCCGATGATCGCGACGAACACCTGGTCGTCGGTGAACGCACCGTTCGTGTTGTTCGCCAGATCGACGCCGATGAAGCCCGGCGTCACCGTGTAGTTCGGTATCGTGCTGTCGACGTTCAACGTTGCGTTGTTCGACGTCAGCGGTCCGTTCGGGCCGGTCACGATAACGCTGAAGACTGCACCGTTATCAGCTGCCGTCGTGGCCAGCGTGTTGTAGGTCCGCGCGGTCGCGCCGCTGATCGGCGTACCGTTGCGGCGCCACTGGTACGTGAACGGACCCGTGCCCGATGCCATCACTGCGAAGTGGCCGTTCTGGCCAACCGGTACCGCTTGCGCGGCCGGCTGCTCGAGGAGGCTCGCTGCGGGCGGTGCCGAGACACCGGTGCCGCTGTTGTACACCTCGAGTTCATACAGCGAGTAGCCATACTGGCTCGAGCGCTGCGTGCCGTTCATGCGCACATAGCGGGCCGTCGTCGGGGCGAACGTGAAGTCTTCCACGCCACCCTTGCCTGCGCTCTGCGTATAGACCGGTGTCCAGTTCGTGTTGTCGTCGGACGTCTGGATCTGATAGGCCACGCCGTACGCGCCCTGCCAATACAGCACGACACGGTCGAACGTCTGCTCCGAACCGAGATCGACCGACATCCACGACGGGTCGACGAAAGCCGACGACCAGCGCGTCGTCTTGTCGCCGTCCACGGCTGCGGAAGCCGGCTCGCCGTTATTCTCGTTGCCGCTCGAAGTGGCCGGCTTGTGCAATGCGAGGTTCACGCTGGCTGCGACCGGCACGAAGCTCACGCTGACGGTGTGCTGCACCTGCACATTCGAGAACGTGTAGGTCGACTGGACGCCGACTTCCTGGCCGTCCACGGTCATCGCGCCCACGCCGAAGCCGGCTGCCGGCACCGCCGTGAAGGTCTGCGTCCCGGCCTGCAGGACGCCCACCGCGCCCGGCGGGTTAATCGTGCCGTTGGCGCTCGCGTTGGCCGTAATCGTGAGCTTCGGCGTCGTAGCGGCGTTGTAGATCTCAAACTCGAACAGCGAGTAACCATACTGCGTGGCGCGCGTCACACCCTGCATCCGCACATAGCGCGCCGTCGTCACCGGTACCTGGAAGTCCTCGACACCGCCGACGCCCGCATTCTGCGTAAAGACAGGCGTCCACGTCTGGTTGTCGTTCGACGATTCGATCACGTACGCCTTGCCGAACGCATTCTCCCAACGCAACGTGATGCGGCTGAACTGCTTCGGCTGACCGAGGTCGACCGTGAGCCACGCGTTGTCGTTGAAGTCCGACGACCAGCGCGAGCCGATGTTGCCATCGACCGCGTTGGTGGGGCCGTCGCCGGCGTCCTGCATGCCGCTTGCGGTGACCGGCATGTTCAGCGCCAGGTTCGAGCTGACGACCGGGGCCGGGGCGGTGGCACCGCCACCTCCCGTGTCGCCGCCGGTATTGCCACCCGTATTGCCGCCTGTGTCACCACCGGTATTGCCACCGGTGTCGCCACCCGTATTGCCGCCGGTGTCGCCACCGGTATTGCCACCCGCGGGCGCGGTGACCGTCAGGGTTGCGTCATTGCTCGTCTTGCTGCCCGAAGCATTGCTGACGATCACGCTGAACGTCGCGCCGCTGTCGGCCGCCACGGTCGGCGGCGTCGTATAGCTCGGCGTCGTCGTGGTCGCCACGGGCGTGTTGTTCTTCAGCCACTGGAAGCTGAGCGGCGCCGTGCCGCCCGCCACCACCGAGAACTGTGCGGTATCGCCCTGGTTCACGGTGACGGATGCCGGCTGCGTGGTGATGACCGGCGCCACCGGCGTGTTGCTGTTGTTGTAGACCTGGAACTCAAACAGCGAGTAACCGAAGCCCGTGTTGCGCTGCATACCGAACATCCGCACATAACGGGCGGTCACCGGCTGGAACGTGATGTCCTCAACACCGCCCTTGCCTGCAGGCTGGTTGAATACCGGGGTCCAGTTCTGCGCGTCGTCCGACGTCTGGATCTGATAGACCTTGCCGTACGCGTTCTGCCAGAACAGCAGCACGCGGCTGAAGGTCGTCTCGGAACCGAAGTCGAGCTGGATCCACGACGGGTCGACGAAAGCCGACGACCAGCGCGTGTTCACCGTATCGCCATCGATAGCGTTCGACGCCGGGTAAGCGGCGCTTTCCAGACCGCTCGCCGTCGCCGTCGAGCCGATCGCGAGGTTCACCGCATCCGCAGCCGGGCCGAAGGTGACGGCAATCGTATGCGCACTGAGCACGTCGTTGAACGTGTAGCCGTTGACGAGCCCGATGCTCTGGCCGTCGACCACCACATTCGTGACGGCGAAGCCAGCGGCCGGCGCAAACGTGTAAGTCTGCGTGCCGCCCTGCAGCACCTGCGTGTTGCCAGTCGGCGTGACCGTGCCATTGCCGCTCATGCTGGCGTTGACTGCGAATTGCGGCGTGGTCGCCGTGTTGTACACCTCGAACTCGAACAGCGAGTAGCCGAACTGCGTGGCGCGCTTCGTGCCGAACATGCGCACGTAGCGGGCCGTGGTGGCCGTGAAGCGGATGTCTTCCGTACCGCCCTTGCCAGCCGTCTGCGTGAAGACCGGCGTCCAGCTCTGCTCGTCGTTAGACGTCTCGATCCGGTAAGCGACGCCGAACGAATCCTGCCAGCGCAGCACAACACGGTCGAAGGTCTGAGCCGAACCCAGATCGATTTCGGTCCATGACGGGTCGACGAAGGCCGAAGACCAGCGCGAACCGAGGTTACCGTCCACCTCGTTGGCGGGGCCGTCGCCGTCGTTCTCCACACCGCTTGCCGTGGCCAGCTTGCCAAGCGCGAGGTTGGCGCTCGGGGCAGGAGGCGTACCGCCGCCGGTGTTACCACCGCCGTTGTCGCCACCACCGGTGTTGCCACCGCCGTTGTCACCACCGCCGGTGTTACCACCACCGTTGTCGCCACCGCCGGTGTTGCCGCCCACGGTCAGCGTAGCCGCCGCACTGACGACAGTGCCGCCGCCGTTACTGATCTTGACGGTAAAGACAGAACCGCTATCGGCCGCCGTGACAGGCGGTGTCGTAAAGCTGTTGCTAGTCGTGATGCCAACGACCGTTCCACTCTTGCTCCATTCGAAGCTGAACGGGCCGGTTCCGGTGACGCCCACCATGAACGTCGCGCTCTGCCCTTCGGCCACGGTCTGGCTGGCCGGCTGCGTCGCGATGACCGGCGCAGCGAGCGACGGTCCCGAAACGCACAGTGCAGCAACCGGCGAGTTATCGATGATCTGCGAGATCGATTGGCCAGCCGAGTTCACCGTGAAGGCGCGCCCTGCCTGGCTCGGGTCGTTGGTGGTCGTCCACGTGGTCCACGGGCCGGGGAATGCACACGATGAGAAGTTGCTGCCAGCCACCGTCAGTGCTTCGTTTTGCGTCGGCACACGCATGTTGACCGCGGCGCAGTACTGTTGCGCGATCGGCTGCGTGAACTGCGCACCCTGCGTCGGGAACGTCGTCGAAATCTGCTGCCACGTGAGACCGCTCATGTTGTCCTTCACGGTCGGAACGAACGGACCCGACGGCAGACCGTCAATGGTCGACTGCCACGTGCCGGTTTGAGCCGGGATCGGCGTATAACGCTCGGTCGCCGGTCCGCACTGCGGCGTATCGAAGACCTCGAATTCCCACATCGAGTAGCCGAAATCCGTGGCGCGCTGCTCGCCCTGCATCCGCACGAAACGAGCCGTCGTGCTTGCAAAGTGAGTCGTCTCCGTGTGGCCCTGGCCGTTCACTTCGGTGATGACATTCCAGTTCTGCCCGTCGACGGAAGTCTCGATCTTGTAGAGCTTCGCGAACGCGTTCTCCCACACAAAGGCGACTTCGTTGAAGGTTTTCGGGGTGCCGAAATCGAGCTGGATCCACGCATTGTCGTCGCCCTGCGCGGACGCCCAGCGCGTCGTCGTCGTGTTGCCGTCGACGGCGAACTGCGGCCCGAGGTTGTTGTTTTCCGTCGCGGTCGATGTAGCAATCGCACCGAGCGCGAGATTCGAGTTGTCACCACCGCTGACCGACAGCGTAAATACCGTCGTGGTCGCCGAGCCGGCGGCATTGCTCACCGTCACCAGATAGTCGCCCGAGTCGCTGCTCGAAGCCGACGGAATCAGGTACTGCGACGAATTCGTGCCGACCGGCACGCCGCTTCTCGTCCACTGATACGTGAGAGGAGCCGAGCCGCTCGCGACTACGTTGAAAGTCACGCTCTGGCCGACCGGCACGCTCTGGCCGCGCGGTTGCGACACGATTTGCGGCGGAGAGGCGGCGCCCACCGTCAGCGTGACTTCTGGCGAGGTGACCGTCCCTGCGCTGTTGGTGACAACGACGCTGTACTTCTCGCCGCTATCCGTGAGCGTGACGATCGGCGTGTTGTACACCTGTTGCGTCGCGCCCTGGATCGGTTGCCCGTTCTGCAGCCACTGATAGGCCAGCGTCGGCGAACCTATCGCTCCCACCGTGAAGGTCGCGGTCTGCCCGCTCGTCACGCTCGCCGCCGCAGGCGGCGTGGTGATCTGCGGAACCGCCGGTGCGACGACATGCAGCGTCGCGGCATGCGACGAAACACTGCCACCGCTCGCATCGCTGACGCTAGCGCTGATGGCCGCTCCGTCGTCGGACGCGAGCGTGGCCGGCGTCGTATAGCTGAAGCCGGTCGCGCCGCTGATCGGCGTCGAACCCTTCATCCACTGGAAATGCAGCGGCGCCGTGCCGGCCGCGAGCACCGTGAACGTGGCCGTCTGCCCGACCGTGACCGTCTGGTCGAGCGGATCCGTGACGATCTGCAGCTGGTTCGCCTGCTGCGCGCCGATCACGAGATCCTTGCCGTCGAACGTCTGCTGGCTGATAACCGGATTCACAACAAACGACGTGCTGGCGCTGCCGAGGTTGGCCGCGGTCGCCGTGACGTGCACCGTGCCGGGCACGAACGTCGTGCGAACGACGATTCGCGTCAGGCCGCCGTCTGCGGAGAGCTTCGGATCGAGCGGTGCATGGAAACCCTGATTCGGGCCCGCTGCACCGTCCCCGGTCACATAGTGGTCGGAGCCGCCGCGGTACTCACCCGCGACATCGGTTGTAGGCACATTGAAGGTAATTTCCGGCTTCGCGTCCGGCACGAGGTTGTTGTTCGCGTCCACCACGCTTGCCGTGATGACGGCCGCATCCGATCCGTTGGCCACCAGAGAGAACGAGCTGCCGTCGGGTTTTTGCAGTTCCGGTTCCACCGTCAGCACGAGATGGTCAGCCGGACCCGCCGTGACCTGCTTGTCTTCTGCCACGGCCTGGCCGGAGCTGTTCATACACACAGCCTGCAGCGTGCCCGGTACAAACGCGACATTGTCCCAATGCACCTGGCCCGGCAGCAACGTCGTGCTCTGAGTCAGATTGGAACTCGAGTCGGAAGTCGTCGGGTTCGGAATCTGGTCAGGGTTGACCGGCTGGCCATTCAGCAGCAGCCGCACCGACGGGCAGTTGCTGAACGCATTGATGGTGACGTTGCCGGAGCGGTTCCAGTCATACGCGAGCTTGACCACCGGCTTGCGCTCGAACGGCGTCCAGACTGCTTCGTACATGTAGTAAATCAGGCGCGGGAACCGATGCTCGTCCATCATCGAAGCACCGTTGCTGCGCACGTCGAAGTTAGGTGTTCCGTCGGTCTGGTCGACGATTTCGCCCGGCGTATCGGCCAGGTACCAGTGGGCGATACCCATCGACTTGATGAGCACGCTGTGCACCCAGTTGTTCACATACGGTGCGGCAAACGCAATTTCGGAGTCGTAGTTCGAGCGGCCGTCACCGTTGTCCCAGTACTCGGAGCCCACTGTCGGCGAATTCGGGAACTCGTTCTTTTTGCCGATGTCGCAACCGTCGCCACTGCAGCCGAGCAGGTCGCCATTCGCGGGAAGCGGCGTACGGTCGGCCTGGGCACGCGAGTTGATCGGGTCCCACTGCAGCGAGATCTGCTTTAACATTTGCGCAATCGACGTATTGGTCGCGCCGTTGTCAGCTTCCCACGCCAGCACCGAAGGGTGATTGCGGTCGTGGATGATCATGTCCCGATGCAGTTCTTCCTTCAGCGTCAGGTTGCTCGGCGACGCGCAATTCTGCTGGATGTCACCGCTGCAAAACGCGCTAAAACCGTTCTCGCCGTCGCCGCTCGGCTGCATCACCATGATGCCGTACTCATCCGCAGCATCGAGGAACACCGGTCCCTCGGACGAGTGGCCCGGCCGCCA
Source organism: Paraburkholderia sp. (assembly GCA_036502945.1). Classification (GTDB taxonomy): domain Bacteria; phylum Pseudomonadota; class Gammaproteobacteria; order Burkholderiales; family Burkholderiaceae; genus Paraburkholderia. The sequence goes on from DASXXR010000034.1 coordinate 16,471, forward strand.
TAGACTGCCGCCTGCCTGCGCGAGCAGATTCAGGTCCTGCCATTTCAGCTCGTCCGGCACGGCCGAACCGAGCGCCGGGTAGTCGTAACGGCCTGAAGCGCCCCACAAATAATGCGGAACACCGTTGAAGTACGGGAAGTTCGTATCCCACGTGATCGTGCGGATACCGAGCGTCGTTTCCTTCGAGTCCACCACGCTGCCATTCACACTGACCGTGTGGATCACGTGGTACAGATAAGGGGTACCCGACAGATTCGGACTGTTGTTCGGAAACCAGAGCTTCGGGTTGTCCACCGTCAGCACCTGGTCGAACAGCGTCGGATGCAAGCCGGGACCGGCGTTGGCCGGTATGGTCCGGTTTTCCTGCATCTTCTTCACAACATTGCCGTCGGCATCGACGATCTCAGTCGTCAATGTTGCCGGCTCGTCAGCCGAAGTTTCGTTCAGCACGTTCGTCTGGACGCGGATCGTCGCCGTGGAAGGGCTCGTCGCAACCGTCACGACGTACGTTCCCCACGTCTGAAGAACCGAATAGACGTTCTCGGGAATATGCAGCCTGTCCGTAATGTGCATCCACACATGGCGGTACAGACCCGAATCGTCCTGGCCGAAGCGGAACGCGCCGCTGAAGCTCGGCGATTCGAAGAAGCTGTCGTCACGCCGCGCGACCTTGACGGCGATCACGTTGTCCGTGGTGCCGTCGAACGTCAGGTAGGGCGTCGCGTCGATCTCGAACGGAACGAAACCCTGCACGTGCGTCGCGTTCGGATTGATCGCGCTGTTGCCGTGAATGAAGTTGCCGTTGACATAGACTTGCGCACCCGTGTTCGCCGCTTCGAACTCGATGAGTATCTTGCGGCTCGCATAGGACGAATCCAGCTTGATGTGCTTGCGGTACCAGACCACATTGCCTGTCAGCTGCCCTTCCCCGCCGCCGGACGGCATGTTGAGGAAGGTGTCGTTATCGGACGGCGATTGCGGCACGCCCTTCGACTGCCAGCTGCTATCGTCAAACGTTTGCGTGGCGCCTGGGTATCCCGGCGCCGGAAAGCTAAAACCCGTCTGGTTGTTGGGATCCTTGATGTACTTCCAAGGAGTCTGTCCGAGATCGATATCGACCCGGTTGGACGCCGGCAGGACTACGTCCGCCATGGCGGGAGGCGATGCGAACACCAGCACTAACCAAAGAAGTGCAAACCAGCTCGCAAGCTGCCCCGTTAAATGCCCAACGCGATTGCGCATTGTGAATTCCCTTCTTTTCATCTTTAGTACGCGTGGTTTCGTTGTTGAATCGACCGGCCCGGTCGATCGAAAACGAAAGTCGGTGTGAACTCAACGCCCAGCCTGCGTCCATACCCCCGGGGCGCAATCATCAGGGTTTGCCCCCATTACGACTTTTATTACGCGAAGACCGGATCGAAATTACGAAGGTATTTTGGCCCCTGACATACGTTAGGCAGTAACTCGAGCCAGTCGCGCTGCGGCTCCCGAGCCCCGTTTCACGCGGGTTTCCGGCGTTTACAGCAGCGCTTCTACAGCGATGTCGGGGAACGCCCGCGTCTAGTGGCGGGCACACCAAGTGCGCGAAGCGGAACCTCGTGCGGGTGGCTTGATTTCTTTCACTCTGCTGTCGGCGAGCGATCCGTGGGAATAGGATCGATAGGGACGGAAGCGCCGCTTTGTAGGGGGCAGGCGCTTCGTCATGTGTCGTCGTGCCGGTCTTTTCTTTCAAAAACGAAAGTTTTGACCGACCTGCGGATTCAACCTCGAGGTGTCAGGCCGAAGGCATCAATGCCCGCCCGTCACCGCCGCTGCCCGCACCGGCAGCGCGGTCGAATACTTGATCTGCTCCATCGCGAAGCTCGAACTGACGTCGTAGAGCGGCACCTCGCGAATCAGCTGCTTGTACACGCGGTCGTAGTCGTCGATATCCGACACGACGACGCGCAGCAGGTAATCCGTTTCACCGCTCATCCGGTAAACCTCGACCACCTCGGGAATGTCCTGCACCGCGCGCGTGAACGCCTGCGCCCACGCTTCCGTGTGCTGGTTCGTGCGCACCGCGACGAATACCGTCGTGCCGACGCCCAGCTTGCGCGGATCGCACAACGCAACCTGTGCGCGGATCACGCCCGCCTCCTTCAAACGTTGCACGCGCTTCCAGCAAGGTGTCTGCGACAGGTTCACGCGCTGCGCCAGTTCAGCGACCGGCATCGTCGCGTCTCGCTGGAGCAGCTCAAGCAGTTTCCGATCGATGATGTCCATTTCTATTCCCGCATTCAGGTAGAAAAATATTCTATTTCTATTGAGCCGCAGGGAATTATATGGAAACTATTTCTTCGCGCAAACCGTTATAAATATCTCTGTCCGAGCCGCTGCCTCGCATCTCGGCCCATCGCCCCAAAACCACGAAACCAGCCGGAGCTTCCGATGAGCCACGACACCCGACTCACTTCTGACCACGCGTCCGCCGCGGCGATCCGCGTGACCAACCCATCGTGCTTCGCGCCGGCAGCCGATCCGCGACAACATTCTGCCGACGCGATCGAACGCCTGTGCGCCGCCCTCGACGCCGCGTTCGACACCGCGTTTGACACCTGTCGCGGCGCCGCCGACCCATCGCATCACGTAAGCTTCGCGCGCGGCGTGCGCGTCGCGCTCGTTGAAGCCGCGGCCGCTGCGATGCTGCTTGCGCCGTCGCAGCGCGAGGGCGCCGCACAGTCGTATCGACGCCATCTGCTCGCGGCCGATCCGCACGGACGGTATGCAATCGCATCGCTCGTCTGGCTGCCGGGCCAGGCAAGCCCGGTTCACGCCCATCACACATGGTGCGGCTATGTCGTACTCGACGGCACATTGACCGAAGCGGTCTACGCGTGGAACGAAGCGGAAAATCACGCGACGCAAACGCGCGCGCAGCC
>DASXXR010000035.1:0-12770 GCA_036502945.1 Paraburkholderia sp.
CCGCAAACACTGCCGTCCGAAGCGCTGCTGCGCCGGCCCGATATCCAGACCGCGTATGCAAAGGTCCAGCAGCGAGCCGCAGAGGTGGGCGCGGCGCGTGCGCAGCGCTATCCGCAGTTCCAGCTTAATCTTGCAGATGGCTTGCTGGCTGCATCCTATGTCGGCGCGCCGACGCTGGTCGACAATCTGTTCAGCGCGGCGTTGAATGCGACCAGCCCGATTTTCAACGCGGGCCGCATTACGGCGAACATCGACGAAAGCGAGAGCAAGATGCGCGAATCGCAACTTGGTCTCGACCAGACGATGCTCAACGCGCTGAAGGAAATCGAGGACACGCGCAGCGATCTTGTCAGCGGCGCGACGCAGGTGGACCGCCTGGGCGGTGCGCTCGACTCATCGAATAAAGCGTTGCGGCTGTCGACCCAGTTGTACAAAGGCGGCGCATCGAGCTTTCTCGATGTGCTCGATGCGCAGCAGGTTTACCTGCGCGACGCTGAATCGCTGAACGACGCGAAACGCGGACACGCACAGGCCGCGGTCGCGCTGTATCGCGCGCTCGGCGGCGGCTGGGATGCGCCGCTCGTCGCCACCGTAGCAGGCGATGCCGCGCAAACGCACGCCGCGGCCGCCGTGGCGGCAAATTGATCGCCCGTTGATGGGAAGCGGAACAGGGCTCCGCGCCGCGGGGCGTCGAAGTGCAGTACTTCAACTTGAGGAATCACGATGAACACACGAGACGTGGTGATCAGCAATCCGGTGAGAACGGCGATCGGTGCATTCGGTGGTGCGCTGAAAGAGGTGCCGGCAACCGACCTGGGCGCTGCCGCTGTGCGCGAGACGATACGCCGCAGCGGGCTGGATGCGGGCAAACTCGCTTCGGTTGTAATGGGCAATGTGATTCAGGCCGGCAACCGGATGAACCCGGCGCGTCAGGCCTCGATCGGCGGGGGCGTGCCGGTGTCGGTGCCTGCGCAAACGGTGAACCGTGTGTGCGGTTCGGGCGCGCAAGCGGTGGTGTCGGTCGCGCAGGAAATCTGGCTCGGCTACGGCGATGTCGCGGTGGCGGGCGGCATGGAAAACATGGACCGCGCGCCGTATCTGCTCGACAACGGGCGCTGGGGCTATCGGATGGGTAACGCGCAGATCTACGACAGCGCGCTGCACGACGGACTCATCGATGCGTTTTCGAAAGAGCACTCGGGCTGGCACACGGAAGACCTCGTGACGAAGCTCGACATCGCGCGCGAAGCCCAGGACCGCTGGGCGGCACGCTCGCAACAGCGCTTTGTCGCGGCTCAGGAACGCGGCGCGTTCGACGCGGAGCTGGTGGCGCTCGACGTGCAAGGCCGCAAGGAAACCCTCCGCTTCATGCGTGACGAGCAACCGCGCCCCGACACAACGTTCGAAACGCTGGCGAAGCTGCGCCCCGCGTTCCGGCGCGACGGCACGATCACCGCCGGCAATGCGTCGGGGCTCAATAGCGGCGCTTCGGCGATGCTCGTCGCCGAGCGCGGTTTCGCCGAAGCGAACGGCATCGAGCCGCACGCGCGCGTCGTTTCGTTCGGCATTGCGGCGGTCGAGCCGGGCATGTTCGGTCTGGGCCCGGTGCCGGCGGTGAAGATGGCGCTCGAACGTGCGGGCTGGCGGATCGCCGATGTCGAACGCTTTGAGATCAATGAAGCGTTTGCTGCGGTGCCCCTCGCGGTTATCAGTCAACTCGGCCTTGCCGAGGATATCGTGAACGTCGAAGGCGGCGCGGTCGCGCACGGCCATCCGATCGGCGCGACTGGTGCGATTCTGACCACGCGTCTCATCCATTCGATGCGGCGCGATGGCCTTAAACGCGGCGTCGTGACGCTGTGCATCGGCGGCGGGCAGGGCATTGCGCTTGCGCTCGAAATCCTCTGAGGCAGCGTCGATAGCCTTAATCAGGCTGCGGCTCGCAGCGTTTGCTGCGAGCCGCGGGGGTTTATCGGATACTTGTGCCCGACAAAACGAAACCGTGCGTCGGAAACCATGCAAGGAGTGAACATGCGAATTCTAGTGGTGGGCGCCGGCGCGCTGGGTGGGTACTTCGGCGCGCGCCTGGCGCACGCGGGCCGCGACGTGACGTTTCTGGTGCGCGCCGGGCGCGCCGATGAACTGAAGCGCGCGGGCCTCGTCATCAAAAGCCCGTGCGGCGATCTGACGGTGCGCGACGTGAAGACGGTGCTGGCGGGCAACATGCCTCGTCCGTTCGATCTCGTGTTGCTCAGTTGCAAGGCGTACAACCTCGACGACGCGATCGAAGCAGTCGCGCCCGCGGTTGGACCGGCGACGATGATCCTGCCGGTCCTGAACGGCATGCGTCACATCGACGTGCTGAAGGCGAAGTTCGGCGCATCGAACGTGCTGGGCGGCCTCGGCGTGATTGCCGCGACGCTCAATCGCGAACGCGAAATCGTGCATCTGAACGACCTTCACGCGATCTCGTACGGCGAGCTCGAAGGCGGCATGTCGGACCGCGTGCAGGCGGTGGCGCGCACGCTCGAAGGCGCGGGTTTCGATGCGCCCGCGGTCGACAACATCGTCGCGCAGATGTGGGACAAGTGGGTGTTTCTCGCGACGCTCGCGGCGAGCACCTGTCTTAACCGGGCGTCGATCGGCGACATCCTGAAGACGCCGGACGGCAAGCAGGTGATCGAAGATATCTTCGCCGAGTGCCGCGCCATCGCGCAGCATAACGGCTATGGAATGAGCGCTCCGTTCGAAGCGCGCGCGCGCTCGATGCTGTTTGCGGACGGCTCGCCGATGACGGCTTCGATGCTGCGCGATGTCGAGAACAAGTCGCGTACCGAGGCAGACCATATCCTCGGCGATCTGATCCAGCGCGGCGGCGCGGCACAGCAGCAGGATGCGCCGCTGTCGCTGCTGCGCGTCGCGTATGGCCACCTGAAAGCTTATGAGGCGCGGCAGGCTCGCGGCGCCTGAGCAATGCTTGAGCACTTGCCCGCGCACTTGCCTGCGCACCTGAGCGCATGAAGTAGAATCGACGGCACCAGAAGAAGCCTTGCGACAGGAGGTGACATCATGCCGAGTCCTCAGGGGTCGGTAGTGGCGATCAGTTCTGCTTCAGCGACGGTGTTTTCGATCGGCATCATCTTCCTCGGCTACTGGGGGATTCACGAGCCGACGCAGTGGCGGGTCGCCGACGTATTCATCGTGGGCTTTGCGGTGGTCGGGTTTGGCTTTCTAGGGCTTGTGCCGTGGGTCGCGACCGGTTCCGCCGAACCCGAAGACAGCGACGCCAAAATAAGAATCGCGCGGCGCATGTTTGTCACAGGCGTCAGCGCGATATGGCTGGCGATCGTCACGTCGGTGATCTTTTGAACGCATGGATATCCTCATCGCGGTTCAAGGGCGGCACGACCTTGCCGGCCAGATCTACCGGCAACTGAGAGCGAGCATCGTCGAACTGCTCGAATGGGCGCAGCAGCGCGGCGCCGTGGTCGTCGAAGACGACTACGACTGCGAGTACCGCTTCGAAGGGCGGCCGATGGGGCCGTTGAAAAGCCTCGACCGCGCGGGCCTCGTTGCGTACGTCGGCACGTTTTCGAAAACGATCTTTCCCGAGCTGCGGGTCGGCTACATAGTGCCGCCCGCTTCGCTGACCGGTCCGCTTTGCAAGGCGCGCCAGGTGGCGGCGACTGGCACGGTTGCACGCTTACGCAGACGGCGCTCGCCTCGTTCATACTGAATGGCGACTTCGCCAAGCACCTCAAACGGATGCACAGGCTGTACGCGGCAAGGCGCGAACAGTTGCTTTCGCATCTGCAAGGCGATCTTGCAGCGGGGTTCGAACCGATCGTGCCGACCGCCGGCATCCACCTGGCGGCACGCCTGAAGGCGCCGTTGACCGAGGCGGCGGTGATCGGCGCGGCCCGCGGCGGGTCGATGGCGCTCCACGGTCTAGCGTCGTTTCACCGGTGTCCGCCGCCGCAGCCGGGCATCCTGTGCGGCTACGGCGGGATCGAAGCCGACCGGATCGATGCAGCTTTGACGACGCTTGCACAGCTGCTGCCGCGGAACGCACGCAACGCGGCAGGGTAGACATTCGCGTCTAAAAGGTGATGTACAGGTACCTACAAAACGCGATGAGATAACTTTTGACCCGTAAAACAAGCGTCAAAATATGTCGTGTAGTCTGCGCCACGCAACAAACCATGCCTGTGATGCATAAAAGATTCGCGCGAAAGGCCTTGGCGCTTGTAGAATCCCGCGTGAAGCGTGTACATGTCGTGCGCGCTTCTAGCACTCACTGACCAACAACAGGTAGGAGAAACATGCCGACTTCCGCAAAGAAGGTTGCCAAAAAGGCCGCCACGGTTCCGACCAAGAAGGCTGTAGCAACGAAAGCTCCCGCGAAGAAAGTGGCAGCTAAGAAGGTCGCCGTGAAGGCGTCCGGCGCAGCGTCGCCGATCAAGGACACCTTCACGAAGGCCTCGCTGGCAAACCACATCGCTGAGCGTTCCGGTGTTGAACCGAAGTCCGCCAAGGCCGTGCTGGCCGCGCTCGAAGATACGATCCTCGGCGCAGTCCACAAGAAAGGCGCTGGCGAATTCACGCTGTCGGGTCTTCTGAAGATCGTCGTGCAAGCTGTCCCGGCGAAGAAGAAGCGCTTCGGCAAAGACCCGTTCACGGGCGAAGAGCGCTGGTTCCCGGCCAAGGCGGCTAGCGTGCGCATCAAGGCACGTGCGCTGAAGAAGCTGAAGGACGCAGCAGCAGGCTAATTAGCTGCCTGGCTGTCGTTACGTGGGTAGGATTGCCATCGTCTTCGGGCGGTGGCACGCCTAGCCCAGCAAGCCGTGCCGATACGTCGGCCGGATCTGCTGATGCTTTACTTGAAATCCCCACGAAAGAACGTTCGTGGGGATTTTTTATTCCCTGGACTTTTCCCTAAGACGGTTCGCCGCTGCATCGAACTGGTCGCACCGGGTCGCCGCGCGCACCGCAGTAGCGCATCGACGACCGTCGCAGTACGATGGCAGCGAAGCCGATGCCAGCCGGCATGTGCCTTTTGTGTGCACGCGCATCGTTTGGCACGCGTGGCGCCAGTGGCATAACGCTTGCTTGAAGGTTGCAGACACCGAATGCGCAGCGCATTCGCCTTCTATCCGACACAAAGAGCGGGGCGTGACATGCGATGCTACGACGAGATGCGTCCTCACGAGGAAGCCGTGCGGCCGCACTATTTGCGCTTCGCGAACTGGCTGACGCAACAGGGCACCGAAGCGATCGCGCGCAAGCGCGCCGAAGCGGATCTGCTGTTTCGGCGCGTCGGCATTACGTTTGCCGTCAATGGCGACCTGTCCGGCACCGAACGGCTCATTCCGTTCGATCTGATTCCCCGCATCATTCCGCGCAGCGAATGGCAAACCCTCGAAGCCGGTCTGCGTCAGCGCGTGCGCGCGCTCAATCTGTTCATTCACGACGTCTATCACGAACGCAACATTGTCCGCGCCGGCATCGTGCCCGCGGACCAGGTCTATACGAACGCGCAATACCGGCCGGAAATGCAGGGCGTCGACGTCCCGCTCGGCGTGTATGCGCATATCGCGGGCGTCGACGTCGTGCGCGCAGGCACGGAGGGCGAGTTCTACGTGCTCGAGGACAACCTGCGCGTGCCGTCCGGCGTCTCGTACATGCTGGAGAACCGCAAGATGATGATGCGGCTCTTCCCCGAACTGTTCGTGCAGAACCGTGTGGCGCCCGTCGCGCACTATCCCGACTTGCTGCTCGACATGCTGCGCTCGGTGTCGCCCGAAGGCGTCGACGACCCGGTGGTCGTCGTGCTGACGCCCGGCATGTATAACTCCGCGTATTTCGAGCACACCTTCCTCGCGCAGCAAATGGGCGTGGAACTGGTCGAGGGCAAAGATCTCTTCGTCGACGATAACTATGTGTTCATGCGTACCACGCAGGGTCCGCGGCGCGTCGACGTGATCTACCGGCGGGTCGACGACGACTTTCTCGATCCGCTCGCGTTCCGTTCGGATTCGGCGCTCGGCGTGCCGGGTCTCCTGACCGCGTACCGCGCGGGCCGCGTTGCGCTGGCCAATGCGATGGGCACCGGCATCGCCGACGACAAATCGATCTACCCGTACGTGCCGGAGATGATTGAGTTTTATCTCGGCGAAAAGCCGATCCTCAACAACGTGCCCACTTACCAGTGCCGCAAGCCGGACGACCTCGCGTACACGCTCGCGCACCTGTCCGAACTGGTCGTGAAGGAAGTGCACGGCGCGGGCGGGTACGGGATGCTGGTGGGGCCGGCGTCGACGGCCGCGGAAATCGAAGCGTTTCGCGCTAGGTTGATCGCGAGGCCCGCAGGCTACATCGCGCAGCCGACGCTCGCGCTGTCCGCGTGCCCGACTTTCGTCGAGGCCGGCATCGCGCCGCGCCATATCGATCTGCGGCCGTTCGTGCTGTCCGGCAAGACCGTGACGATGGTCGCGGGCGGCCTGACGCGCGTCGCGTTGCAGCAAGGTTCGCTGGTCGTCAATTCGTCGCAGGGAGGCGGCACGAAAGATACCTGGATGGTCGATTGACGAAAACTCGCGATGCCTGCATCGCTGCAACCGCAGCATTGAACTGGCCGGCGGGACCTCCTGCCGGCATGCATGAGTAACAACGCATAACAACGGATAACCCCGCGCGGGCCGCATACATCCCGTGCCGATCAACAACGGAAAGCCGTCATGCTAAGCCGCACTGCCGACCACCTCTTCTGGATGGCGCGTTATATGGAGCGCGCGGAGAACACCACGCGCATGCTCGACATCAATCTGAAAGCGCTGCTGCTGCCGCAGACGCCCGATCAGGAAGCGCGCGCGCAGCGCGCGGTGCTGCGCATTTCCGAACTGGAAGACGCGTTCGTGCAGCGTTACGGCGAGCCGACACGCGAACACGTGCTCGACTTCATGGTGGCCGATGCGGACAATCCGTCGAGCATTCATTCCTGCCTGCACGCGTTGCGCGAAAACGCGCGTGCGGTGCGCGGCACGTTGACGACCGAGTGGTGGGAAACCATCAACGACACGTGGCTCGAATTCAACGAGCGCATTGCGGCAGGACAACTAGCCAGCAATCCGACCGTGCTCTTCGAATGGGTCAAGTTCCGCTCGCATCTGTCGCGCGGCGTGACGCTCGGCACCGCGCTGCAGGACGATGCGTTTTTCTTTACGCAACTCGGCACCTTTCTCGAGCGCGCGGACAACACGGCGCGGATTCTCGATGTGCGCTTTGCCGACGCGGCGCCGAATTCGCGCGACGCCGCCCGGCAGCTCGAGGACTTCTATTACTGGACGTCGATTCTGAGTTCGGTGTCGGCGCTGGAAATCTACCGCAAGGTGTATCGCGACGTGGTCACGCCGGCGCGGGTCGTCGAGCTGATGATCCTCAATTCGCAGATGCCGCGTTCGCTGCTGGCGTCGCTTGACGGGGTCTGCGCGAATCTTGCGATGCTGCGCACGCAGGGTTCGAACCAGTGCGAACGCTTCGCCGGCAAGCTGCGTTCGGAGCTTTTGTATGCCGATATCCGGCAGATTTTCGAGGCGGGACTGCATGCGTGGCTCACGCAGTTCCTCGCCCGTGTGTTCGAACTCGGCCATCTGGTCGCGCGCACGTACCTGATGTTGCCGATCGCCTGACGGAGTGCCTGTATGTATCTGACGATCCGCCACGACACGTTCTATCGCTACGAGACGACGGTCCACTATTCGATCCAGCAACTGCGTCTGACGCCGTCGAGCGGCGCGTCGCAGACCGTGCGGCGCTGGTTCCTCGACGCGCCGGGCAAACTCGACGCGACTTTCGATGCGTACGGCAACGTGCTACACACGCTTGTGCTGAACAAGCCGCATGACGAAATCCGCGTGCACGTAGCGGGGGAAATCGACACGATCGCACTGATCGACGGCCGGCTCGGCGACGATGCTGGCCCGATTCCGCTCGAACACTACACGTGTGCGACGCGCTTGACCGAAGCCGATCCGGCAATCTGCGACCTGGCGCGCGCGCTGCCGTCGCTCGATTCGCCCGCCGCGCTGATCGCGCTCGCCGAGCGTATCGTGCAGCGCGTGCAATTCCAGTCGGGCGTCACGGAAGTGACGAGCACGGCGGCTGAAGCGCTCGCGCTCGGCAGCGGCGTTTGCCAGGATCACGCGCATCTGATGCTGGCCTGCTGCCGCGCGCGCGGCGTGCCCGCGCGGTACGTGAGCGGCTACATCGAGCCGGGCGACGTGGACGATGCAGCCAGTCACGCATGGGTCGACGTATGGCTCGATCGGCTCGGCTGGATTTCCGTCGACGTCACGCACGCGGCGTTCGCAAGCGACGTGTATTGCCGCCTCGCGGCGGCGCGCGATTACGCGGCGGCTTCGCCGGTGCGCGGCCGGCGCATCGGCGGGCTCGGGGAGCGGCTCGACGTGTCGGTGGCGGTCAGCGCCCAGGCGCAGTCGCCGCAATAACGTGAGCGGCGGCGCGCGCAGCAGCGCGCGCCGCGCGCATTACAATAGCGGCGTTCTGTTGTCTTCAGGGATGTGTCATGACCTATTGCGTGGCGATGTGCGTCGACGAGGGGCTCGTGTTCCTGTCGGATACGCGCACCAACGCCGGCGTCGATCACGTCAGCACGGCGCGCAAGATGTCCGTGTTCGAGCAGCCGGGCGAGCGCATGCTGGTGCTGCTGAGCGCCGGCAACCTGTCGCTGACGCAGGCAGTGCTCCGCGAGCTCGCCGAACCTCCAGACTCCTCCAGCCCGCAGCGCCCGACTCTCTGGACCGCGCAGACGATGGCCGATGCCGCGCGGGTAGTGGGCCGCGCGGTACGCGAGGTTCACCAGCGCGAAGCGGACGCGCTGCAGGAATTCGGCGTCGACTTCAATTGCAGCTTCATTCTGGGCGGGCAAATCGCACCCAGCGCCGATCAGGAGAGCGTGACACCCGCGCCGCGGCCGCGCCTCTATATGATCTACGCGGCGGGCAATTTCATCGAAGCATCGAGCGTGAATCCCTATTTCCAGATCGGCGAATCGAAGTATGGCAAGCCGATCATCGACCGCGTGCTCGTGCCGCAGACGCCGCTCGACGAAGCCGCCAAATGTGCGTTGATCTCGATGGATTCGACGTTGCGCTCGAACTTGTCGGTGGGTTTGCCGCTCGATCTGCTTGTCTATCAGAAGGACGCGCTGCGCGTCACGCGTTTCGTCACCGTCACGCAGGACAACGAGTACTACCAGATGATTCACCGCACGTGGGGCGAGCGGCTGCGTCAGGTGTTCGGCGAGATTCCGGACCCGGACTGGCGCCATTCGGCCGAGATCCCGCGCAACGGTATGGAAGAAGAGATGGTGCTTTACCAGGCGCCGGCCACCGCGCATGGCGGCGTTCAGGCGCGGCCGGCGCAGACGCTCGCGCAGGCGGACAAGCCGAAAGCGCCGCGCTGACTCGCTTCTTCGGGCGCTGCGCGCCACGCAAAAAAGCCAGCCGTCGGCTTGCGCCTCCGGCTGGCTTTTCACAGCGTCTTGCTTCAGCTGTGCTTTCCGTCGCGATCAGAACTTGTGACGGATACCCAAGCTGACGATTTCCTGCGAGTTCGAACCCGCCTGGAAGCCGTACGAACCGACCGAAGCGATCGCGTCGGTGGTCGTCGTCGCGTTGACACGTTGCGTGCCGCTCGCGTGCTGATAGGCGCCGATCAGGTAAACGTCCGTGCGCTTCGACAGCGAGTAGTCGGCGCCGCCCGAGACCTGGTGGTAGTTCGCCGACGTGTCGCCGGAACCGTGCGTCCACGTGTAGCCGAGGCCCAGCAGCATGGCCGGTGTGACCTGGTAGCCCGCGTAGCCGCCTACGACGTTGAACTTTTCCTGGTTGCTGAACGCCGAGAAAGCGTCCGGCTTGTACTGCGCGAAGCTGTAGCGCAGGTTGAACGTGAACGGACCCGTCACGTACTGTGCAGCCGCTGACGTGATGCTGATCGACTTCGCCGATGCGTAGGCGCCGTTGATCGTCGAGCCGTCGAACGTGGCGTCCGACGTTGCGTTCGTGCTCCAGCCTGGCGTCACGCCGTCCGGGTTCGCTAACGTCGGCGCTACGCCGCCACGGGCTGCGAAGCCGTTTGCGTTGTCCATGCGGAAGTAGCCCGCTGCGACGCTGAACGGGCCGATGCCGTACGTTGCGGCGCCGCCCCACGATTGGCCCGAGCCCGTCGTGCCGGCCGTGCCGCCGAGCGCGTACAAGCCTTCAACCTGGAAGCCGCTGAATACCGGCGATACGTACTTGATCGCATTGTTCGTACGCGAGCTGTTGTCGTTGTTGTCGACGTCGCCCGGCGTGGCGAAGGTGCTGCCGAAGAAGTTGTCAGCGGTCAGCGGCTGGACCATGTCGACCAGCGGGTCGTACTGACGGCCCAACGTGATCGTACCGTATGCGTCGTGCGTCACGCCGACATACGCCTGGCGCCCGAACATCTTGCCACCTTGACCCAGCTTGCCGTTGTTCGGATCAAAGCCGTTTTCCAACTGGAAGATCGCCTTCAGACCGCCACCCAGGTCTTCCGTACCTTTCATCCCCCAACGACTACCTTGGAGATTGCCTGCAGCCAGGTGGTACAGGTTGTCGTTTGCGGGGTTGGCGTTATGCACCCACTGGAACGACTCGTCGATCAAGCCATAGAGCGTCACGCTGCTTTGGGCGTGCGCTGCGCCGGCAGCGCCTAGCAGAGCCAGCGAGAGGGTAGATAGTGCGATTCGTTTCATCCATTTCTCCACGCAAATGATTGTTTAGTAGTTGCGAAACGGAGAATAACGCAGGGTCTTGACCCACAAGAACTGAAAAAAATAAAGGTGTATCGAAAATGTGACAGGTGCTGGAAAGCCTTGTCTCGCAAGCTTATCCGTGATTATTGCGTTTTTGACAATTTTATATCGCCTGGCGCGCATTATTGTTGTTTCAATGAGGGATATTGTCCCAGAATTGCGTACATCGTCGTTTTTGGGAGGGCGTTTGTAATGTATCTGTCTACACCCTGGGACGGTGCGGCGTGTCTTTGTAATAATCCTTTCTGCACGCTTTCGGTGAATCTTGATGGACACGCGCCCGCATTTGTGATCCCGCCGCTCGGCGGCGCGCCGAAATGGACGGGTGTTCGCTAGTGTTTGCCGCCGTTATGGCGGCCCGCGACTGCGGCCACGACGATGGCGGTCCCGGCGGCAAGCAACACCGAACTCCACGGGTGGCGGTGGACGTAGCGGTCGGCGGCGGCGGCTGTGCGGCCCGCGTTGACGAGCGTCGCGGCCGCCGCGTGAGTGGCCCGCGTCTCCGCGCGCATCACCGAACGGCCCACGGTAACCGCCCGGCCGAGCGCGCCCACATCGTCGCTACGCGTGACATCGACCGACGCCGGGCTGCGCGATGCGCCGCCCGGAGCGGCGGCGCGGCGCGCCGGATCCGTGCCGACCGTCGACGCCGCGAGCACTGAAGCCATCTTGGCGCGGCTCCCCGGCGGCGTCGATTGCAGCATCGCCCACGCACCGCGCGGGTCGTGCAGACGACCGCGCGCGGCGGAAAACTCCGCACCCAGCAGCAGGACAACTGCCGAAAAGTACAGCCACATCAGCAGCACCGCGAGCGATCCGGCCGCGCCGAATGAATTGGCCATGCCGGCGTGCGCGAGATACAGCGCAAACAGTTTTTTGCCCGCCGAGAAAAGCAGCGCTGCCACGAAGCCGCCGACGAGCGCATCGCGCCAGCGCACCGGCGCGTCGGGTAAGAACTTCAGCAGCCCGGCGAACGCGACCGACAACACCAGCAGGCCGACCAGCAACTGCAGCAGATTGCCGATCACGATGTACGGCGAGTCGCCCCACAGCCAGTTCCCGACGAACGTGATCGCGGCATCGAGCACCAGCGACACGATCAGAAGAAACGCAACGCCCAGCACGAGGCTGAACGAAATCAGGCGGACCCGCACGAGCGCGAGCATGCTCGATGCGCGCGGGCCCGTGGCGGGCCACACCACATTGAGTGCATTGTTGAGCGACGAAAAGGTTGCAGATGCACCGATCGCCAGCAACGAGAACGAGATGATCGCCGCGACGCCGCCCGCGTTGCCGCTGCGGTGCGCGTTCTGCACGATCGTCGTGATGGCGGCCGCCGCGTCGTTGCCGAGCACGCTGTGCACCTGACGGAACAGCTCGCCGCGTGCGGCGTCGTCACCGAAAAACCAGCCGGCCACGGCGATTACCATGACGAGCGTCGGCGCGAGCGAGAACGCCGCGTAGAACGCGATGCTTGCGGCCATCGCCGCACAGCGGTTGTCGATGAACTGCCGGAACGCGCCGACAGCCCACGAGGCCTGTTTGCGAGCGACTGTGTGCAGCTTGTCGGTGGAAAGATTTTCGAACTCCATGGCGGTCCTTCTTGACGAGGTCGTGACACGGGATCGGACGGGGAGGTGGCTGCTGCAGCTTGCCCACTCCGACGCAAGCGCTGTACCCGTTGCCGCAACGCCGCATGTTTATCGGATCAAGCGGTGCTTTCCCTAGCTTTGTAGAAGTAAATACGATGCTTCAGGAAAACGACCTATTCTTTCGATACCCCCACAACATAAAAACGCGAGGGCCACTATGTTGCAGATGTCCCGGCGTCAATTCCTTAAGGTGACAGCGACCACGCTGGCGGGATCGAGTCTGGCTTTGCTGGGCTATGCCCCGGACGACGTGATTGCCGAAG
>DASXXR010000036.1:0-6640 GCA_036502945.1 Paraburkholderia sp.
TCGTCGCACGAAGCTCGAAGCCCAGAAGGCGTTCACCGACCGGATGATCGCGCTGTCGCAAGACCGCGCGAACCGCTTGCAGGCTGACTTGTCGATCGCGCGCCAGCAGCAGACGATCGTCAACAGTCTGCAGCAGCAGACACGTGGCGAAGCGACCGCGTTGCAGCAGCAGAAGGTGCAGGCTCAGGAACAGTTGAGGGCCGCGCAGCGTCAGGTGCGTGACCTGCAGCGTCAGCTGGATACCGGCCTGCCGGCGGCTTCGCGCTAAGTCCGGCGGCGACGCCTCGGCCGGAAGGCCGTGCGGCGCGGCCTGGTTTCAGCCAGGTGTTTCAGCAGTCACCCAGCCCCGTGCGGTTCGCCGTGCGGGGTTTTGCATTTCTGTGCGCTCTACGGGCGGTGCTTCTGCCGCGCCGCAGGCATCCGAAGATGCTTGCTTGTTACGAACGGCTAGTGCTTGCGTCCGCCGGCTGGATTTCCTGCAGCCGCGCCTTTCCTTTTTGCCGGCGGAGTGCTCGGCACGTCAGGGCGGACCGCGATCGGGTCACTGGCTGGAAACGTTTCGTCGAGCGCCTCGTCGAGGCGCTGCTCTTCTGTGAGTGGAGGCTGCGGTGCGGTCTGCTTCGATGTTGACATGACGCTCTCTGCCTTGACGTATCGAGAGGTCAGCATAGCGCAAAGCCGCATGCGACGACCAGTCGGCCGCACGGCCTAAGACTGAGGCTGCCGGGCCGCGGCGTGACGCAAGCATTCGTTGCGCCGCGCGCCGTTGCTGCAATGTAAGTGCCGCATGAATGCCGCGCTGCAGATCCGGCTGGCGGGCCGCGCAGGCTTCGGCGGAATTTTTCCGTTGCCCTTTTCGTTCTACGTGCGTCGCACGGCCACAGTCTCGCTCCGAGTACAGCCGACGTGTGCACAGAAGAGGTGATATCGCCATGGAGACGAACGAATCCGGCAGAGCAGCACGCTGGAATGCCTCACACGTGGTAGACGCAGAACTGGAACATCTGGACTGGGCAACGCGGCAACCGATGCTGGACATGCTGGATGCCGATTACTGGCGGCGCCGCGTACTGGCCATCAAGAGCGGTTACGAACTGACGCGCCAGCAGGTGATGAGAATTGAACGGATCCTGACGCGGCTGGCCCGGCCCGTGGGTTAGGGCCGGTCGCCGTTTTGCGTCACTGTGTCACGCGCCGGTCATTCGTTGTTGTCGGTGCCGCCGTTGTTGTTATTGCTGTTGTTGCCATGGCCGTGACTGTCGCTGGCGCCCGTGCCGAACAGACGCCGGCGGCGTGTGACGACCACCGGCGCGTCGGATCCGGAGCGCTCGGCAGGCGGCTGCGCCGCGCCATACGATTCGCGTGGCTCACGTGGTTCGCGTGGTTCGCGCGGCTCGCGGTGTTCGCGCGGACCATGCGAGCCATGCGGACCGCGCGTCGTATGTTCGCCATGCGACGGGCGGCCAGCGCGCGGTGCCGGCCGAGTGCCGGTGTCGAGCTGAATGGTTGAGATGGCGCGCTTGTAAATGCCCTGCAGCCCGACGGGGGTGCGCAGCATCACCAGGTACTGATCGAACGACTCGATGCATCCTGTCAGACGAATGCCATTGACGAGGTAAATCTCCACGCGCTTTCTTTCTTTGCGCGCTGCGTTCATGAAGTCGTTTTGCGGATGCGATTCTGCGGAAGGCATGGACGATTGTGTATTGAAGTACGGTTGTTCGCCGCGATTCTACATGGGTCGGGGCTGAGGCGCGCTGATCCCGGACTGTGACGCCCACTATAACGGCTTGTGGACGCATAAGCATCCGTTAAATACGATGTGTAACGATGCGTTACGAATCTTTGCTTTTCGAGGCGCAGCGCGGTGTTACGGGGGAATTTGGCAATCGGCGCGGACGAGTGCCAGAACGCGGTACGGCGTATCTTAAAAAAAGCCCTGGTGGGGACGGAATAAATCGCATCGAAACTACGTTTTGTTCATGTGCAGCCCATTGTTTAGCTGACGTTTTACCGCCGTTTAGTTTCGATTGCAGTATTCGTCCATTTCAATACACCGTTTCCAAGGCCGGCAAGGCCTCAATTCGAAGGAGGATTTCACATGAAGATGTCGAGAGTAGTCAGGGCCCTTTGCATGCTCGTCGCGCTCGGCGCGGTTGCCCTTTCGACCAGCGCGTGCAGCGACATGTCGGGCGGCAGCGACAGTTCGAGCAACGGCGGCAGCTCCGGCGGCTTCAGCAGCAGCGGCGGCAGCTCCGGCGGCTACTGACGACCGCGGCAGCGTTGCTTTCTCGCCGGGTGAACTTCGAAGCGGAAGTCGTTTCCTGGCTCCCGCAGCTGCGCCGCTATGCGCGCGCGCTGACGGGGGACTCCGCTTGGGCGGACGATCTGGTGCAGGACACGGCCGAGCGTGCGCTCGCCCGCTGGTCGGCGTTCCGGCCGAACAGCAATCTGCGCGCGTGGCTGCTGACGATCCTGCGGCACCTGTACATCGACCAGTTGCGCGTGCGGCGGGAGTTCACCGTCGATGAAGAAAGCGCGCCGTGGCGCACTCTGGAAGCGCCGCAGGGCGAAGTGGACGGGCTCGTGTTGCGTGACGTGCAGCGCGCGCTTTACTGTTTGCCCGTCGAGCAGCGTGAAGTGATGTTGCTCGTGTGCGTCGAAGAACTGACTTACCAGGAAGCTGCGAGAGCGCTCGGCGTGCCGGTCGGCACGATCATGTCGCGTTTGTCCCGCGCGCGCGAGCAGATGAGAATACTGTTGACTGAAGGCTCGATTCACAAGTCCCCGTCGCTGAAAGTAGTGAGAAACTCTTCATGAACAACGACGCCCACCCTACAGGTCCCGCCGTGCCCGATCTGCGCATGTTGTCGGCATTCGTCGACGACGAGTTGACCGAAGGCGAGTGCGCCGCAGTGCGCGAGCACCTCGCGCACGACGAACAGGCGGCGGCCCAGGTTGCCGCGTGGCGCGCGCAGCGGGCTGCGCTGCGGGCATTGTGCGGCGCGACCACGCGCGACGACTCGCAGTTCGTCGTGTTGCGGCCGCGCATGCCATGGTGGCGGCGCACCGCGATCGCCGCCTGCTGGCTCGTCGCCGGCGCGGGTCTCGCGCTGGCGCTGGAGCCGATGCTGCCGCGCCTCTTGGGCGGCGAGGTGATGACGTTCGCGCGCCGCGCCGACATCGCGTATGCGGTCTATACCCCTGAACGGCGCCATCCGGTCGAGGTCGCGGCGGCAGAAGAAGAACATCTGATCATGTGGTTGTCGAAGCGGTTGAACCGGCAGTTGTCGGTGCCGTCGCTGCAGGAGTACGGCTACACGCTTGTCGGCGGTCGGCTGCTGCCGGGCGAAGCGGGCCCGGCAGCCCAGTTCATGTATGAAAATCAGACCGGCGCGCGGCTCACGCTGTACGTCACGGGCGTCCCTAAAGACGAAACCGCGTTTCGCCTGTTCCGCGACGGCAACCGCCGCACGTTCTACTGGGTCAGCTACGGCATGGGCTATGCGCTGTCCGGGCCGATTGCAGAGGGCAAGCTGCGCTCGATCGCGGTCGAAGTCTGCAGTGCACTCGGCGGCCGGCCCGAGGCGTGGCAATAGGCCGCACATCAAGCATTCCTGAAGCGAGCCTCGCGTCCGCGCTGCGAGTGGAAATACAGCGTAACGAAGATCCGCAGGCGCGCGCCGCCCGGCGCGGAATAGGAATACGCATCATGCCGTTTATAGCTATGCAGGTTCGTTACTTCAGTGTGCTCTCACACCGGCAGTGGCACGGACCAGGCAGGCGAACCGATAGGGCCTATACGGCGCCGGCACGCATGTGTGCCGCGACGCCGGACCGTCG
The DNA here is from genome assembly GCA_036502945.1 of Paraburkholderia sp. Taxonomy (GTDB): domain Bacteria; phylum Pseudomonadota; class Gammaproteobacteria; order Burkholderiales; family Burkholderiaceae; genus Paraburkholderia. The sequence continues at coordinate 3,844 of DASXXR010000036.1, forward strand.
AAACGGGACACATGATGCGCGTTATTTTTGGAGTTGGAGCAGTGCTGTTGCTCGGTGTGGCTTGCGCGGTGCCGGGCGCACCCTCTGCGATGGCGGATGAACCGTTCAATCCCATGCTCGCTCAATCGGGCGCTCAACCGGCCGATCCACCCAACGCGTCATACCAGACGCTCAACGATCAGCAACAGCCATGTCAGGAAGTCTCCGGAGAGGCCGAGATCGAAGGCACGCAGCAGCGGATCAGCGGCGTCGCATGTCGTCAGCCCGACGGTACGTGGCAGATGCAGCAAGCAGCGGACGGCGGCGGTGCGCCCGTGTACCCAGCGCCCGACGGTTCGTACTATGGAGATGACGGGTACTACGGCTATGGTCCGTATCCCTATGCGTGGTATTGGGGCGCCCCGATCGGCTTCGGGGCGACGTTCGTGTTCGTCGACCGGTTCAATCATTTCCATCACATCAATCATGTCCATTTCGGACATCCACACGGCTTCGGCGGGCACGGCGGTTTTCATGGCGGCCACTCATGGGGCGGCGGCGGTTTTCATGGCGGCGGTCACGGTGGTGGCGGACACCGCTAGCCGCGGGTTGCGCGCCGCGAAGCGGCCGCGACGTCGACCGCTGCAGCGATGCGCCGGCGCTTTGCGTCAGGGCGTGATGTGCGCCGCTTCGGCGGTGCCGCTCGCAGCGAAGGAGGCGCCTTGACGCCGCAGGCCACACGTATTCTGCCGCCCGACGTTTCTGCCGCGCAGTTCGACCGCGCGCTCGCCGCATGGCAGTCGATCGTCGGCAGCGAGCATGTGGTGTCGGGCGTCGGGCTCACGCCTTACCTCGATCCGTTTGCGCCGGGGCCTGTCGCCGCCGCATTTGCAGCATCCGCGGCGGTTCTGCCGGCGTCGGTCGAAGAAATCCAGGCAATCCTTCGCGTCGCCAACGAATACCGCATCCCGCTGTGGACCGTGTCGACCGGCCGCAACTACGCGTACGGCGGCGCCGCGCCGCGTCTCACCGGCTCGGTCGTGCTCGACCTGCAGCGGATGAACCGGATTCTCGCCGTCGACGAAACGCTCGCCTATGCGCTCGTCGAACCCGGCGTCAGCTACTTCGACCTGCATAACTACCTGCACGAGCACGGCTACAAGCTATGGGTCGATCCGCCGGCGGCGGGTTGGGGCAGTGTGGTCGGCAACACGCTCGAGCGCGGCTTCGGCTATACGGACTATGGCGACCATGCCGCGGCGCAGTGCGGCATGGAGGTCGTGCTCGCGAATGGCGATGTGGTGCGCACCGGCATGGGCGGCATCGATATCGGCACCGCCTGGCAGCTGTACCCGCCGGGTTATGGCCCGTCGTTCGATTCGATGTTCATGCAGTCGAACTACGGCATCGTCACGAAGATGGGGCTGTGGCTGATGCCCGCGCCGCCCGCGTATCTGCTCGGCGAGATCCAGTTTCACGACGAGCACGATCTGGCAGCGATCGTCGATATCCTGCGGCCGCTGCGGCTCGATGAAACGATTCGCAACCATGCGGTGATCGAGGGCGGCCTGCGTCGCGCGGCCGGTTTATCGCCGCGCACGCAGTGGTACGAAGGCGATGGTGCGATGCCCGAGAGCGCGGTGGCGGCGATGCTGGACAAGCTGCAGGTGGGCCGCTGGAATCTGCATTACGCGCTGTACGGCACGCCCGAACTGATCGACGCACGCAATGCGCTCGTGCAGCGCGCGTTTTCGCGCGTGCCGCGCGCGTCGATGTTTGCGAAGCAGTACGCGGGCGATGCGCAGCCCACCGGCGGCGGCGATCGCAACATGGCCGGGATTCCCGCGATGACCGCGTTCCGCATGCTCGACTGGCGCGGCGGGGCCGGCGCGCATATCGACTTCTCGCCGATCTGCCCGGCGACCGGCCGCGACGCGATGCGCCAATATACGATGACGAAAGCGCGGGCGGCCGACTACGGCTTCGATTACTACGGTGGGTTCACCGCGGGCGTGCGGCATCTGCATCACATCTTTGCCGCGATCTTCGACCGCAACGATGCGCGGCAGAGCGAGCAGGCCGCCGACCTGTTGCGCGCGCTGATGAGCGACGTGCGCGCGGCGGGTTACGGCGAGTACCGCTCGCATCTGGTGCATATGGACTACGCGGCGGCGCAGTACAGTTTCAACGACGGCGCGTTGCTGCGGCTCTCGGAGACGGTCAAGGATGCGCTCGACCCGGCGGGCATTCTGTCGCCGGGAAAGCAGGGGATCTGGCCGCGGACGTGGCGAGGCAAGCGCGGTTATACGTGAGTGCCGTGCGCAAACACCATCTGTGAAGACAGCGCATGCGATGCACCTAGCCACCGCTCAGCATCGCAAACAACAGGGAGACAACGCATGGACCGTCGCACGTTCATCGCGACAGGCACATGGTTTTCGGCATGTGCGTATTTGCCGCCATGGTTCGCCGATGCTGCGAATGTGACGGCCGCGGCCGGCCCGCGCGACGCGCTAGCGGTATTCGATTCGAGCCTCGCGCAAGCGGGCGCATGCGCCCGCTACGCCGCGCGGCTGCGGATTTCGGCATTCGAGATCGGCGACGATATCGGCGCGCTGTGGTATTCGGCACTGGCACCGTGCATTGCGCACAGCCGGACCGGCAAGCCGGCGCATCACGCAGTGGCGCTGATCGGCATTGCACGGGCATCGGATTTTTTCGTGCTGGCGCGTCTTGCACTGCAACCGGGGCGGATTGCTTCGGGCGCAACCGAAGCGAGCCAACCGCATGCCGCTGCACCCGTCAGCTTCGTGATATC
>DASXXR010000037.1:0-31316 GCA_036502945.1 Paraburkholderia sp.
CGTCGATCGACCCCGCTGAAACAGCGATTGAATCGCCGGACAGCGTACCGTTCCGGTTGCCGATCGCCCCGGACACCGTCGTGCCGAGCGTGCCGCCTGCGACGATGCTGCCGTCCTGGTTTTCGAGTGACTGAGCAACGATCGTGGCGTTGCCGCTCGCACTGAACTGCCCCTGGTTCGAGATCGAACCTGCCGACACGTTTAATGCGCCATTACTGCCGATCACGCCGCCCGTCGCGCCTGTAGCTGTGGTGCCGGTTGCGTTGACGAGCGCGCCGCTCGTGTCGATGTTCAGCCCGTCCGCGTTCAGCGAGACGATGCGGCCCGCAGTGTTGTCGAGCGAGATCGCACTGATGTTTTCGTGTCCGGCGGCCTGAATGATGCCCTGGCGATTGTTCAGGGCGGCACCGGCAGCGACCTCCAGCGTGGACTGCGACACGATCTGGCCGTTCTGGTTCGACAGCGCGCCTGCCGCGACGGTTTGCGTGCCGGACGAGGACAGCACGCCATTGTCGTTCGTCAGCGTCCCCGCGGCGGCGGCAGCGAGTGCCCCGCCTGCCATGGCCGTCGCACCTGCGAGATTCAGACTGCCCGATGTCGCGTTGAGCGCGAGGTTGCCGTTCGCCGATGTCTGGCTGCCGGCAAGGTTCATCGATGCACCAGCAAGCGATGCGTTGCCGCCGGCCGCATTGTTGCCGGTCGCGGATAGCGCACCGGAAGCGTTGACAATGAGATTGCCGCTATTGGCGATCGAGCCGTCGCTATTGATGCCGGCGCCCAGCGTCCCGGTCGAGTTCACACTGCCCGCGTTGACGCTCGTGTTCTGCTGCGCGGCGAGCGTGCCGCTGTTGGTCAGGTCCGCCGCGGTATCGACTGCCACGCCTTGCTGCGCGTACGTCGTGCCGCTGTTGCCGATGCCGCCCGCTGCGGCGAGCACCATGTTGCCACTCGCCGTGGTGCTGCCGGCGAGCACGAGCCGGCCCTGCGCAGTGAGCGTCAGGTCGCCGGCCTGCGCGGCGAGCACGCCGGCATTCGACACGCCCACACCGTACTCGTTTGATACGAGAAAAATGCGGTTCGCGTACATGCCACCCAGCTGGCTCACGTCGATCGCAATCGACGGCGCCGGCCCATTACCGGCAAGCGGTGTCGCGGCAAGCGTATCGTGGTCGACATGGTTCGCGCCCGCGATGACGTTCAGCGTGTTGCCATAGATTGCCGCGTTCGCCTGCACGGCGCGGGCGATCAGGTCAACCTGGTCGACGTTCGTTGCGTTCAGGCCCGCGCCCTGAACCGTGATCTGGCCACCTGTGACGTTGAAGCCGGTCAGCGCGCCGTTGCTGTCGACGAGTGGGACGCCGGTTGTCAGCACGCCGCGCGTCGTATTGATAAAGCCGCCGCCATTCACGACGATGCCCGATCCGTTGGCGACGACGACTTCCGCTTTGCTGCCGGCGACTTCGATGTAGCCTCGCAGCTGGCTCGGCGAATTGCTGTTGACCTGATTGAGAATGATCTTTGCCGACTGTCCCGCCGCAAAATTCGGATTGCCGTTGACGTACCCGGCTTGCTGCGTGTTGACTATCGTCGACGAGTTATTGAGTATGACGCCCGCTTTCGGTACATCAAATTGCGAATAGGCGTTCTGCGATACGCCGGCACCCGATGGCTTTGTGATGTTGACCTGCTGGATGCCATTAGCCGTCTGAACGACCGTTGGCCGGTGGGCGCCGCCGTTCGGATCGGCGACGACTTGAGCGCGTGCTTGCCCCGCTAACGCGCTGGCGAGCATCAGCACTGCCAAAGCCGCGTGTCTGACCGGCAAGCGGCAAGTGTGCGATGCCCCGGATGCGCTGCTCCGTTCGCGGTCGCCTTTGCTCTCAGTTGCTTTGCCGGTTCCCGTAGCCGTCTCTTCGACGGCAACCAGCATACCCCGCAGCTTGCTATATACAAGCCGATATTTGCTCTTGTTCATTGCTTGAAGCCGATCTTATTTTGTTTGTTCCGATGCGTAACCCCGGCGTAATCATATCGATGAGTAAATAAAGAATCTGTAAACGAATATCAAACCGAAGCAATTAAGGCGGATTGATTGTGCGTATTACGGCTCTGTAATTATTGAAAAGAGAGGCAGAGGTGGTGTGTCTTCCGGCAGTTGGGCACCAGTTGCTGGTTAATATGCTTCGAACGTTATAACGACACGACGACGGCAAGCGGACGGATTGAGATAAACAGGACGGAGGCAACGGATCCGCGGAAGCCCCCGTTGTCTTCGCACATTGGCTCGAGCTGTTAGCGGCATTCAATGTTGTCGGCTGTTTTTTGGAGCATCACGAGACAAAACGATTACGCTCGCTGGCGCCTCCGTTGTGAGCGGTCTCTTTGAGCCCTGCTAACTCCGCCGAGGAGCTCTTTTCACGCCCGTTCAACGCGGGCGTCTCCTTTAACTCTTCAGATCGCTTCCACCTTCCGCTCCTTTTACCTCCCTTTGCTACCGCGACGACGATGTGCGACGCGCAGAAATTTCCATACCTAAAGCAGACGTTTCCATGAACCGGAAATAGTGCTGGGTCGCATTATTACGCGACCCTTAACAAATCTGACAAAGGAGAAACGTGAAGCGCTTCACTACGGAAGCATGGTTGCGCGCTCTGTTAGAAAATCCAACCACGGTGCGGACGGACTTGGGGCACGGCGGAATACAGTATCGAGCACCGGATGGAACCGTAGCAAGAGGGAACAGCGGTGGCGCCTTTAGCGGAGTATTAATATCCCTCACGAAAATAGGCACGTTCATGAACAAGCTTGAAATAGTCTGGTCATCGGCAATGGACGAGTACGAAGAACTGACGCTCGAAGTGCCGCTGGATGGAAACCCCGTCATCCGGGTAAATCAGGAGAACGGCGTGGATAACCTTGTAGCCGAGTTGGGAGGTCCAGAGCCGGACGGCCGTATGGCCTCGCAAGCGCCTCTTGACGAACTGATCGACGCGCTAATTGAAATTCGCCGGTTGATGCACACGCCTAAGCGTGGAGCCCCCCCCCCAGCGGGGGCTAGGGGGAGATGGGAGGCGTGGGCAACCGCGCCTTTTTTCATGAACATCAAGTTACTTGTTGCGCCGCCGATGGCAGAGGCCAGCTGAACAGCACGCAGTGGCCAACAGCACTTGACCCGGACAGACAATGTCGGTTCACTGTCGTTGCCGATCCGATAGCCAGCTTTCCGGGGAGACAAAAGGGTCAGCACTCGGCCAAGCTCAATTGCTGCACTCGCTTCTTCGTGCTCTTCGAACTACCGATCACGCCCCCGCCGACGATAACGACTCGCGAACTCACTGGTTGCGCCGACAACGAAATGAAGGTTCGCGCTGCATTCAGCCGATAGTGAAGTCGATGCCCTGCGCGAGCGGCAACGCCGACGAGTAGTTGACCGTGTTCGTTGCGCGGCGCATATAAGCCTTCCATGCATCCGAGCCCGACTCGCGACCGCCGCCAGTCTCCTTCTCGCCGCCGAACGCGCCGCCAATTTCCGCTCCGCTCGGCCCGATGTTCACGTTCGCGATGCCGCAATCGCTGCCCGAACCGGACAAGAAGCGTTCCGCTTCGCGCAGATCGGTTGTGAACACACACGACGACAGGCCGTGCAACGCGGCGTTGTTCGCGTCGACTGCGTCGGCGAAGCCGCTATAGCGCAGCACGTAGAGAATCGGTGCGAACGTTTCCTTCAACACGACCGCCGTTTGCGACGGCATCTCGATAAGCGCGGGCCGCACGTAATGACCGCCTTCATAACCCTTCACGTCGACGCGCTCGCCGCCGAATACCTTGCCGCCCTCGGCCACGGCCTGCTGCAGCGCTTCCTGCATGCGCCCATAGGCCTGCTTGTCGATTAGCGGTCCCATCAGCGTGCCCTTTTCGAGCGGATTGCCGATCGGCACCTTGCTGTACAACTGTTTCAGACGTTCGACGGTTTGCTCGTACACGCTGTCATGCACGAAGAGCCGGCGCAACGACGTGCAACGCTGCCCCGCCGTACCGACCGCCGAGAACAGGATGCCGCGCAGCGCGAGTTCCTGGTCGGCGCTTTGCGTGACGATGCCGGCGTTGTTGCCGCCGAGCTCGAGCAGCGAGCGGCCGAAGCGCCGCGCTACTTCGACGCCGACCGCACGGCCCATTTCGGTGCTGCCGGTTGCGCTGACAATCGATGCACGCGGGTCGGCGACGAGCTTCGCGCCCACGTCGCGGCCGCCGATGACGAGCGCGGTGAGCCCGGCGGGCGCGTCGCCGAATTCCTTGAGCGCGTCGTTGAGAATCCGGTTGACGGCGAGCGCGGTGAGCGGCGTTTTCTCGGACGGCTTCCAGATGACCGCATTGCCGCAGACAAGCGCGAGCGCTGCATTCCACGACCATACGGCGACCGGGAAGTTGAACGCCGAGATCACGACGCACGTGCCCATCGGATGCCACGCTTCAGCCATCCGGTGGCCCGGGCGTTCCGATGCGATCGTCAAGCCGTACAGTTGGCGGGACAGGCCCACTGCGAAGTCGCAGATGTCGATCATTTCCTGTACTTCGCCGAGGCCTTCCTGAAGGATCTTGCCGGTTTCGAGCGTGACGAGGCTGCCGAGCGCCTGCTTCTTCTCGCGCAGACGATTGCCGAGCAAGCGCACCAGCTCGCCGCGGCGCGGCGCCGGCACGTTGCGCCACGCGGCGAATGCCTGTTTTGCAGCGGCCAGCGCCGCATCGGCCTGCGCAGCCGTATGGCTCGCAACGCGGCCGACGAGCTCGCCGGTAATCGGCGAATAGACAGCGATATCGCCAGCTTGCGCGGCGCCGGCAATGCCGAGGTCGGCGAGGATAGTCGAAGCATTCATCTTGGCCCTCTTAATTTCCGATAAGAAACAAAAGTAAGTTCGGGAACTATACACGCCGGGTTTTAACGCAGCAAGGAAGATTGCAGTGACCCGCCACGCACATGATGATCGAGCATTGAGCCCGTTAATAACGGGTTTTCCCGAAACGCCAATCGGCCACGGCACGGGTTCGTTCATGAATGCGGCATGGGCGTCCCGCTTTGTTTCTGATTGGAAATATCGCCTCCCGCTTACGCCCAGTTGCGTCGCTGACCTTGATTGAGGATCCCGAAACCGCACTACGCGAAGCGTCGGACAAGACACGGTGGCCGTGCCTCCATGTAGATTCATCAAGCTTGTCGATGCGAAATCATGTCGCGTAAAACGAAATTTTCCGCTTCGACTAACGCCCTGTTTCGCGGAAAAACATTCCGCTGGAATAACGCAAGTACCATGACTGTTCATTGCTTTGACATTCGTGCCAAACATCCATGAATCAAGCAATGCTCATACATGAAACGTCGTAAATTTCTGGCAACCGGCGTCGCATCCGTGGTGTCCGGTGCGACCTGCAACGCAGCATTCGCAGCGGTAGCGGAACCCCAGTCTGTATATGATCGTTCGAGCGAGGCCGACGGCCTGAACCCACCGGGCATTCGCGCCGCCGGCGTGCGCCTCGTGCCGGTCGTCGATAACCGGCACAAGGTCTGGACCAAACGCATCGGCCGCGGGCCGGTCAAGGTGTTGCTGCTGCACGGCGGCCCTGGCCTCAGCCATGAGTATCTGGAAGCGATGGAATCGTTTCTGCCCGAAGCGGGCATCGAGATGTACTACTACGACCAGCTCGGCAGCAACAATTCGGATCGACCTGACGATCCGTCGCTATGGACACTGCCGCGCTATGTCGACGAGGTCGAAGAAGTGCGGAACGGTCTAGGCCTCGAGAACTTCGTGCTCTATGGACACGGATGGGGCGGGATTCTAGCGATCGAATATGCACTGCGCTACCAGCAACATTTGCGCGGCCTCGTCATTTCCAACATGACCGCAAGCATTGACGCGTACGTCGAACGTACTGTGCAGTTGAGACAGCAGCTTTCGGCCGCTTCGCTTGCGCAACTCACGTCGCTTGAATCCAGCCAGGCTTATGACTCGCAGGAATACACGCAAATCATGATGAACGAGTTCTATCCAAAGATGTTCTGCCGCATCAAGCCGTGGCCGGACGCCGTGAACCGCTCGTTGCGGCATATGAACGACAGGATCCACGCCCAGATGCAAGGCAAAAGCGAATTCGCCGTGACGGGCAATCTGAAAGGCTGGGACCGCTGGAACCGTCTCCGTGAGATCGAGACCCGCACGCTGACGATCGGCGCGACATTCGACAAAATAGACCCCGCCGACGTGAAGAAAATGGCGAGACTGATGCCGAATGCCCGTTCGGTGATCTGCCAGGACGGCAGCCATCTGTGCATGTGGGACGATCAGGCCTACTACTTCCACCACCTGCTCAAGTTCTTACGAACCGTTTAAGGCGTCGGCTGCCGACGCCGCAAGCGTCGGCACGACTGATCGCCCTTCGTAGCCGCAAGGCAATCGATTCCTTCTAAAACCCGCGAGTTAAACATGTATGACGTTCTCACCAGAATCATCGCCGTCAAGCGCGAGGAAGTCGCCGCGAGCCGACGCTCAACGCCGCTCGAAGCCCTGCAGCGCGAAGCGCAGTCGCAGTCGCTGCGCGACTTCGCTGGCGCGTTGCGCGCGAAACACGCGAGCGGTCTGCCGGCCGTGATTGCGGAAGCAAAAAAGGCGAGCCCATCTAAAGGCTTGATTCGCGATCCGTTCGAACCCGCGCAGATCTCCGCGTCGTATCAGCGGCACGGCGCCGCCTGCATGTCGGTGCTGACCGACCGGAATTTCTTCCAGGGGTCCGCCGCCGATCTCGCCGCCGCACGCAATGCATGCGCGTTGCCGATATTGCGTAAAGACTTCATCGTCGACCCTTACCAGATCGTCGAATCGCGCGCGATGGGCGCCGACTGCATTTTGCTGATCGCGGCCGCGCTCGACATCGGCGAGATGCGCGAATTCGAAGCGCTTGCGCATTCGCTAAAGATGGCGGTACTCGTCGAAGTGCATTCGCGCGATGAACTCGACGTCGCGCTCACGCTAACAACGCCGCTGATCGGCATCAACAACCGTAATCTACGCACATTCGAAGTCACACTCGAGACGACGCTCGGCATGCTGAGCGAAGTGCCGGACGACCGCATCGTCGTCACCGAATCGGGCATTCTGCGGCCCGCCGACGTCGAGCGGATGCGCAGCGCCGGCGTCGACACGTTCCTCGTCGGCGAGGCGTTCATGCGCGCCGCCGATCCGGGCGCGGAACTGGCCCGGCTGTTTTTCAGCGTCTGAACGCGACCGCTTCCAGACGGGCCTGTTGCAGCGGTAACGCAGCCGGTGCGCGCCGGTTACAAAGTCGGTACAGGTACAGGTAGGTAGGCGTTAATAAATCAGCATCGCGATGCAACTTAAGCGCCCGATTCATTCGCCCGGCGCCGCGTGCACCGAATGCCATTCGATCCAGCCCTAACAAAGGTGCCGCCTTCGCTGCGGCAACCGCGGCGCTCCGCTATACTGGCGCGCTTGATTGTGCTTCGCGCGATCTCCAAAGCAACAGGAAACGCGCGGGAGCCCAAGCATAGCTGGACACCCATGGCAACAGCGCTCCACTACCTGAGCAAGATCTTTCGTATCGGCGACGCGCATCGTTCGGTTCTCCTGCGCTACGCGGTCATCGCCGTCACGGTCGGCGCGATTTCGTTCGCGTACGCATTGGCAGCCGGCTGGGTCGAGTGGCCGGCGCGTCACGCACCGCTTTCGGCAAAAGATATGGTCGATGCATTCGAAGCGAATACCGGCCGGCACCCTGGTTTCCGGCGCAATCACGCGAAAGGCATTTGTGTGTCAGGTCACTTTGAAAGCACCGGCGCCGGAGAGGCGCTTTCGCACGCAAGCGTCTTCAGTAAAGGCGTGGTGCCGGTCGTCGGACGGTTCTCGGTGCCCGGCACCAATCCCACCGTGGGTGACGGCGAGTCGCGCCTGCGCAGCCTAGCATTGCGCTTCGCACTGCGCGACGGAAAAGAATGGCGAACCGCAATGAATTCGGCGCCGATCTTCCCTGTCAGGACGCCGGAAGACTTTCTCGCGCAACTCAAGGCGACCCGCGTGGAAAAGTCGACCGGCAAGCCCGATCCCGTCCAGGTGGCCGCGTTCGATGCGAAACATCCTGAATCAAGGGCTTTTCGCGTATGGACGAGAAACCATCCGCCGTCGTCCGGCTTCGACAACGCCGCGTATTACAGCGTCAACGCGTTTCGCTTCATCGACGCAAGCGGCTCGGTGCATTATGTGCGATGGCATATGGCGCCCGAAACGCCGTATCAGCCGGTTGCGGGCCGCGCACGGCGCGACCCTGATTTCCTCGCGCATCAACTGGTCACGCATCTAGAGCAGCGCCCGGCGCGCTGGCACCTGATGCTCACGGTTGCGAGACCCGGCGATGTGGTTGACGATGCAACCCAGCTGTGGCCGCAAACGCACGATCACGAACGCATCGACGCCGGCACGCTGGTGATCGACAGTGCGCAGACGCAGATCGACGGACCGTGCCGCGACATCGAGTTCGACCCGCTTGTTTTGCCTGCGGGCATTGAACCTTCCGCCGATCCGCTGCTCGCAGCGCGCTCGGCCACTTACACCGAATCGTTCTACCGGCGCACGTCGGAAGAAGTTTTTTTCGCAAGCAAACGTTAGCGCAAGATCAAACAATGCTCAGCAGACTTCATTACGAGACGTTAAACTCGTGCGTTACCGTGTGCGACTTGCCGCGGTGGCCTAAAGCGTCGCCCTTGCCGACGCTCTTCGATTACTACAAGGGACAAACGAGGAACTACGTCGATGACCGACGCAGACTTACCGAGCCTCCTTCCCGGCATGCTGCCACGTTTGTGGGCGTTCGCGCTGCGCATTACGGGTGATCAGCATGATGCGGAAGATCTTGTACAGCGCGCATGCGTTCGCGGTCTAGAACGCGCGCATCAGTTGAAGCCCGACACGGCTCCGCTCAGCTGGATGTTTTCGATCGTGCATTCAACGTGGATCAACGAACTGCGGGCACGCAGCGTGCGCAACCGTTCCAGCATGCAATGGGACGACGCACTGCTTGAGACCGTGGCCGATCCGGCCGCGCGCACACCGGAAGATCACGTAATGAACGGAGAGATCATCGACGCGGTTGCGCGCTTGCCGGAAGCGCAACGCGTCGTTATGCTGCTGGTAGCGGTGGAAGGCTTGAGCTATAGCGAGGCTGCTGCGGTCCTCGAAGTACCCGTCGGAACGGTCATGAGCCGTTTGTCGCGGGCACGCCAAGCCATAGGCACGCATTTCGGCGTGCGGGAAGGCCAGAAAATGAAGAACACAGCGAAGAGTAAGGGCGAAGTCTCATGAAAATGGACGACATCCTCCTGATGGCGTATGTCGACGGCGAGCTGTCGCCAGCGGAACGCCAGAAAGTCGAGAGCGAGCTTGCCGCTTCGCCCGAACTGGCAGAGCGCGTCGCGCTCTTCTCGGCGTCGCACCTGCCGTATGGCGACGCATTCGAACATCAGAAGCTGCCGCCGGTCCCCGAAAGCCTAACGAAAAAGATCGACGAAATCGCGCGCGCGCATGCGGCCGAACCTGCTACGGCGCAGCCCCTCTCAGGCGCCAATGATGCCCACATCGAACACAACGCGTTTCTGCCGCCTTCGGCGCCCGTGCATTCGCGCTTGCGCGTGGCACCCGCCTGGCTCGCCGTCGCCTTCATTGGAGGCGCGTTTTGCCTTGGCGCGGTGTTGCGCCTTGCGCCCAGCCTCAATCCGGCGCAAAGCGTGGTCGCCTCCGCGGGCCCTTCGCCGTGGATCCGCGCGGTGGTCGACTATCAGAAGCTCTATGCACGCGAAACCGTCGCATTCGGTCCGGTGGATACCGACGCATCTGTTCAGACCGTCGAGCAGATCCGTAACGACGACAAACTATCGCTGCGCGTTCCCGACCTGAGCGCTGCGGGGCTTACGTTCAGGCGTGTGACGCGGCTGCGCTTTCAAGGCAAGCCGCTCGTCCAGATCGAATATCTGCCGCAGGAAGGCCCGCCCGTCGCGCTATGCGTGATGAAGGACATGCGGCCCGACGAACCCGTGGCGTCATCGCAAGTCGCCGGCATGAATGTCGTCACCTGGCGGCAGGACGAATTGCACTACGCACTCGTCGGCGCTAACGAGGGCGTCGATCTCGCTGAAGTGGGCAAGCAGATCTCCGGTCGTGGCGTCGATCAGTTGTTCGGCAAGAACGGCACTATCGCGCCGCATAAAACCACCAGCTGACGCGCGGCTTCGCGCGTTACCCACGGCGTTGCCATTAACTCCCGCTAAACCGTCCACGCCCCTCAGCAGCATCGGAATGCGGCGTCGGACGGCCCAACCCCGGCCGGATAGAACCACACGTTTTGTCTCGCTTACCTTATTAATTTCGATCCGCCAGCGCTGTTGATCGACGATATTAACTTAAACACCTCTATCGTCGATTGCCTCCAAAAACCTATTACTTGTCTGGTTGCGGCATAAAGCGCAGATAGGGCCGTTCCGCCTATCGCCCAGATAGAGATTGCTTATTGACTGACCTCCGACGTCAACAACCTTAGGCTTAGGGCGATCTGTCAACGTGACGGTTACGGCGTTTCCGCATCAAGCAGCAGACCACACCCATCTCTGCGTAGCAGATATCCTCCGGCGCGTATCCATGCGTCGCCAGACCCTGCTTCCTGAAACGGAGCGGCAGACGCGACCATGCAAAGCGCCCCCTCAGAGAACGCAAACGCGCCGGCGCAAAACCTTCTAGCAGCCAGCGGCCAAAGGACTCAGGGACCAGCGGATGACGAACCGAAAGACGAGAAGCCTGCTTTTTACGTCGCCACGAGGCATCGCAGCCGCCGATGGCAAACGTTTGCTATCGGCGGCGCGGTCAACGGTCTGTCTATCGGTTCAGCGTATCGGACGGCGCTTCGTTGAATTCGCGCCGATAGCTGTTGACGAGCGTCGAGCGGTTGCTTACACCCCACTTGTTCGCGGTTGCGAGAATACCGTTCTCGTGCGCGCCATCGGAGGTCTGCAACTCGGCGCGGATACGTTCCATGCGCAGCCGGCGAACGATCTCGCTTGGCGTCGAACCGAGACTGCTCTTGAATGCGCTCTGCAGTGCGCGCTCGGTTACGCCGATTTCGCCTGCGATTTCGCGAATCGACAAGTCTTTGCGGTCCAGGTTGTCGACCAGATAGCGGTACGCGCGCCGATAACGCGCGGGCAGCCGGGCGCCGATATCGTCCAGCTGCTCGGGCACGCGAACCGTGCGCTGCGCGTAGCGCGCCAGCGCCCCGGCTTCGTCGCGAATGCAGCGCATCGCCGTCAACGCATAGCGCGTGTACACGCGCAGCGATTCGGCGTTGCGTTCCTGCTGGTGGCGCAGCTTTGCAAAGCAATACAGATACTCCAACTGCCGGTGGCTTTGCGGCATCCGGACTTCAGAATTCAGCAAGGTCAGGATCGATTCGGCGAGCGCGGGCGCACCGCCGGCGAGACTGGCCAGCACGATCTCGATTCGCACTGCGCCCTGGTAATTCGCAATGCCTTGCTTGCCCGCCCACTCTGCATGCGCGCCGAGCACGTGCCCGAGATCGCGCTGGCCGTTGGCAAGCTGCATCAATTGCTTCAGGTATTCGGTGCGCGCGCGCAGCAGCGGCGTTTGCACAGCGTACGTGCTCACGCGCGGCGTAGCGCCCTGGATCGGCGCGATGCGCGGTGCGCCTTCGCCGGTGAGCCCGGATTGCCAATAGACGTGATCGCTGAGCTCGGCGTGCGAGCGCAGTTCGCTTTGCGTCGCCACGTCGAAGCGGACCGCGGTGAGCAGCTCACGCCAGCCGCGCGCGGTGGTGAGCGTGCTGGTGGAGTCGTCGATCAGGTCGTCAAGCGCATCGAGCACGCCGTCGGCATCGCGCAGCCGGCCAAGGCCGAACAGCACGCCGAACATCCCGAAGAGTCCCTCGAGCCGCAGCGACAGTTCACTGCCCGGCTGATCGACGAGCCGCATGAAGCAGGACATCGCGGTGCCGTAACGGCAGCGGAAGAGTGCCTGCCAGCCGGCATTGCGGCACGACGCGAAGCGCACCTGTTCTTTCGACGCACGCATCAGCTTCTGTGCTTCGCGATACGACTCCTCGGCATCGACGTCCATGCCGACCGCCATCTGGAGATCGCCGTGCAACTGCAGTAGCCCTGGCAACAGGTCCGGGTCGCAGGTGTCGATCTGGCGCGACGCCTGCGCAGCGGCGGCCTGGATCCTGCCTTCAGTGATCAGGTCGGTCAACGCAGGTGGAAGCGACGTCGACGTAAGCATCGAAACGTAAGGAAAGTAGAAAGTGGCAAGCATGGCTGACTCCATTGGCGATCCGATCGGAACGCGCTAGCGTTCGAAGCGCTCGGTAAAAACCCGAACACAGTAACGGAACTCAATGTAGCCAAAACGTTGGTCAAAATTCTCAATAATCTGGCGCGTTAAATGAATTTGAGCATTGTTGAGAATTGGCGGGTGTGCGGCACGCGCCGAACGCCATTTTCTTTCATTAACACTACAGAATTATAACGTTTGCCTGTCTTTTTCGTCAGATGCGAGATTCGAGCGCAGTAAGGGAATAGGCGGTCGCTATTACGTGTTGTGTTGGGCAGAGCACGACGCAACGACAGTTCGTAGCCAATGACCAAGAACCTGACGGGGCAAACCGCGTTTCGTTGCGAAGCGTAGCGATCGTTACGGAGAAATCATGCAGATTGCCTTTTACACACAAAACGACCATCTGTTTCGCGAAATCGACAAGGCATTCGACGAAGACGGTGTTTATCAGTGTGTCCGCTTTACGAGCGAACTTCCGCTCATTCGCTTTCTCGAGCGCCACGACGCGGCGCTCGTCCTGTTCGATGCGGGCCGCACCTGCGCGTCGGGCCGGGGCGTGCTGTCGTGGCGGGCGTGTCACTTCCGCCGCGACTTGCCGGTGATGATGATCGGCCAGTCGTGGGACACCGACAGCATCATCGAGGCGCTCGATGCCGGCGTCGACGAAATTGCGGTCAACACGCCCTGCACGAAGGAAGTGCTGGCGCGCGCGCGCCGCACCATCGCGAAGAGCGGCGGCGGCGCGAAATCGGATAGCCGCATTTCGCTCGGCGAGTACACGATCGACCGTTCGACCAGCGCGATCAGTGTCAGCGGGCATCAGATCAAGCTGACGGCACGTGAACTGACGCTCGCGTGGCTGCTGTTCGCGAACGCCGGCTCGCTTCTGACCCGCGAGCAGATTGCGCGCGCGGTGTGGGGAAAGGAGGCGGGCATTGCGAGTCGTTCGATCGAGCAGCACATCTACAAGCTCCGCAGCAAACTGTCGCTCGATGAACACAGCAACCTCCAGCTGAAAACCGTCTATTCGATCGGCTACGTTTTCGATCTGATCGGAGCGCAGCCGGCGCCCGCGGTGGCGATCAAGCTGGATCAGCCCGTTGAAGCGCACACGCATTGAAGCGGCGGCGCGATGGTCAACGCGCGTGCAGCCTGTTCGGTGCCCGCCCTGGCGATCGCGGTGGATGGTGCGCTCGACTCCATTTGTACGTGTCGTTCGCGAAGCAGGCCGTGCGCTTTCGCGGCGGCCACTTTGCATGACTGCATTTGTAGCTCATTACGTCCGCTTGCCTCGCCGGACTCGCGAAGGGCCGCCCGTCGACGCGAACCTTCGGATCCGCTCTGCCGTATCTCGGCCACGCATGGACAAGCCTGTTGCCTCATACGATTGGCACGGTTGCCCGCTTTGGGACAATCGTTTCCAATGAGAAACAAGCTTCCCCGCTTCCATGCGCCACCCTCTACTGCACGCCGCAAAGCCGCATAGCAGCAAGGTGTTATGATCGGAAACACCGCGTGCGTCGCCGCGCATCCTTGTCATCGCTGCCATGGACACCACTTCCGCCAAACCCGCCGAATCAGGCACGTCCGATCTGGGCCGGCGCGTACGCGCCGCGCGGCTTGCGCATGATCTAACGCTGGAAAATGCCAGCCGCCTGTGCGGCGTGTCTCGCTCGACGCTCTCCAAAGTGGAAAACGGCCTCATGTCGCCGACCTTCGATGTGCTGCAGAAGATCGTGCTTGGGCTGAAGATCGACCTGGGCGAACTGTTCGGCTCAACGCTCAAAGTCAGCGCCAGCGGCCGTCGCGCGGTCACCCGCAAGGATGCGGGGCAGCGTCACGCATACCGCGGCTACCAGATGGAGCTGCTGGCAACGGACCTTGCGCACAAAGCGATGCTGCCGTTTCGGATCCGCATCTCCGCGCATACGCTCGACGCATTCGACGACTGGGGTCGTCACGAGGGCGAAGAGTTTCTGTATGTGATCAGCGGCAGCGTATGCCTGTATTCGGAGCTTTACGCGCCGACCCATCTGAACGCCGGCGACAGCATTTACTTCGACAGCCGCACCGGTCACGCCGCGGTATCGACAAGCGAACAAGACGCCGAAGTGCTGTGGATGGCCACCGGCGCCGACCCCACGCAACCGCGCGACAAGCCGCCAAAGAAATAAGCGGCCCGCTCGCTCAGTGGTGCGCGGCGCTCGACTGTGGCTGGGCGGCGGTATCGGCAGCGACGCCGGCACCCGTACCCGCCGCGCGCCGCTGCCGCTGAGCATCCGCCGCCAGCGCGCGCTGCGCCAGTTGCGCAATATGCAGCGCATGCCGTCCAGTGCCGTATTCGATCTGTTCGCGGCAACTAAAGCCGTTCGTCAACACGATCGTGTCTTCCGGCGTCGAGCGGACTGCCGGAAACAGCGTGTCCTCGCCGATCCGCTCGGACATTTCATGATGCTTCGCGTTGAAGCCGAACGAACCCGCCATCCCGCAGCAGCCCGTATCAAGCAGTTTCCATTGCACGCCGAGCCGGTCGAGCAACGCGGTATCACCTTGCATGCCGAACAGCGATTTCTGGTGGCAATGCCCATGCACGACGACCTGCGCGTCGAGCGTCGGCCAGTCGAACGGCTGCCGCGCGACGAAATCGGAGAACAGGAAGGTTTGTGCGGAAAGACGCCTTGCAGCGTCGCTGTCGGGCAACTGCTTCAACAATTCATCCTTGAACACCGACAGGCAGCCCGGTTCGAGTCCGACTAGCGGCACACCGGCGGCGATGTCGTCGGCAAGTTCGTCGAGCACGTTCACAAGCAGTTCTCGTGCGCGTTCGAGCAAGCCGAAGTCATACAGCGGCCGGCCGCAGCACAGCCGTTTTTTCGGCAGCACGACGTGAAAGCCGAGTTGCGTCAGCACGTCGGTGGCGGCTTGCGCGACGGCCGGCGTGAAGTGATCGTTAAACGTATCGACCCACAGAATGACTTTGCGCGCCGACGGATCATGCCTCGTGCCCGCCGCCGCACGCCGCGCGATCTGCCGATACGTGTGCCGCGCGAACTTCGGCAGGTCACGCGCCTGCGCGACGCCTGCGAACCATTTGCCCAATGACGCAAGCCAGGGCGCCGACGTCATGAAATTCGTCAGAGGCGCGACGCGCGACGCGAGCGGCGCCCATTCGCCGATGCGGCCCATGAACCACGCCTGCCGCGGCCTGCGATGCGTCTCGTAGTAATGCGACAGGAACTCGGCTTTGTAGGACGCCATGTCGGTATGCGTCGGGCAATCGGATTTACAGCCTTTGCAGGCGAGACAGGTGTCGAGCGCATCCTTCACTTCGGGGCTTTGCCAGCCGTCCGTGATCACTTCGCCTTGCAGCATTTCCCAGAACAGATGCGCGCGGCCTCGCGTCGAAAACGCTTCTTCGCGCGACGCGCGATAACTCGGACACATCGTGCCGCCGTCGAGCGAGCGGCACTTGCCCATGCCGATGCAGCGTTCGACAGCGCGCTGAAAACCGTTGCCTTCCGGGCTCGTGAACGTCAGCTTCGTTTGCAGCGTCACTGGCCGGTACGCCGGTCCCATCCGCAGATTTTCGTCGGCACGATAAGGATGGACGACCTTGCCCGGATTGAGGCGGTTCGCCGGATCCCAGATTGCCTTGAACTGCTCCATGGCCTGCATCAGTTCGGCGCCGTACATGACCGGCAGAAACTCGGCCTTCGCCTGGCCGTCGCCGTGTTCGCCCGACAGCGAGCCGTCGAACTCGACCACCAGTTCCGCTGCTTCGCGCAGGAACTTGCGCCACGTGCCGACCGTTTCAGCCGTGCGCAGATCGAATGTGATGCGTGCATGCACGCAGCCGTCGCCGAAGTGGCCGTACAGCGAAGTCTCGTAGCCGTAACGGTCGACGAGCGCCTGAAACGAGCGCAGATAATCGCCGAGCCGCAGCGGATCCACCGCGGCGTCTTCCCAGCCGACCACCGGATCGGGGCTCCCCGGCTCGATCGTCAACGCGACCGCCGATGCGCCTGTCTCGCGAATCGACCACACCTTCGCCTGCAACGCGCGCGCTTCGACAAGTACGGTTGAGATATTCGGGCCCGCGTCGCCCGCTGCAAAATGGCGTGCGGCGGCTTGCGCGGCATGCACCGCTTCATCGTGCGTGTCGGCGCCGAATTCGAGCACGACCCACGCATCGCCGGCCGGCAGTAGCGCAATCTCTTCCTGCTTCAGACCGCGCGCTTGCAAGCCGCGAATCATCACGCGGTCGAGGCCTTCGATCGCGATCGGCTTGAAGCGCATGAAATGAGGAACGGCATCGGCGGCGGTATAGATGTCGGCGAACCCGACGACCAGTAGCACACGCTTTGCCGGGCTGTGCACGAGCCGTACTTTCGCCTGCAGCGTCACTGCGCAGGTGCCTTCGGTGCCGACCAGCGCGCGCGCCACATTGAAGCCGTTCTCAGGCAACAACTGATCCAGATTGAAACCCGATACGCGCCGCTTGATCTGCGGAAATCTTGCACGGATCAGATCGGCGTACCGGTCGCGCAATGCCTTGAGCGCGGCGTAGATCTCGCCTTGCCGACCGCCGGCCGCGATGATGCGCGCGAGTTCGTCGTCCGGAGTCGGGCCGACCCAGAAACGCGTGCCATCGTAGGTGAGCACTTCGAGCGCTTCGGTGTTCTCGACTGTCTTGCCGGCCATCACCGAATGCGCGCCGCACGAGTTATTGCCGATCATGCCGCCGAGCGTGCAGCGACTGTGCGTCGCCGGATCGGGGGCGAAGGTGAGACCGTGCTGTTCCGCTGCGTCGCGCAGCGTATCGCAGATCACGCCCGGTTCGACGATCGCGGTGCGCGCCTGCGCATCGACGCAGACGATGCGGTTCACGTACTTGCTTGCATCCGCAACCACCGCGACATTCACACACTGCCCGCTTTGCGATGTACCGCCGCCGCGCGGCAGAAACGGCACATCGTTGCGCCGGCACGCGGCAAGCGTTGCGACCAGATCGTCGACGTCGCGCGGCACGACGACCGCCAGCGGCACCTGCCGATAGTTCGACGCGTCCGCTGCGTACAACGCCTTCGAGCCTTGATCGAAGCGCACCTCGCCGCGCACATGCTGCCGCAGATCGGATTCGAGCGCGCGCATCACGTCGGTGCTGCCACTAAACGGCGCCGCGGCGCGTAAAGGTTCGACACAATTCACAGGGTCCTCGCTCACGTTGCCTGCCCCGTCGTCATCCTGACGATGCGCTGTGCACTAGCCGGATCGCAGTCGGCTTCACAACGCAGTGCCGGCAGCAACGGTTCGACATTCGTATTTCGCATCATTTGCAGGGATATTGTTAGTTTGACGGCCGTCGTCGCAGCAGCGCTGCGCATCGCATCGTTATGAGCCAGAACCGTATTATGCATGGCGTGCGCGATGAATCAGGTCATTCGCCGTGCGCCCGCGCGGGCGCACTTAAATTGCAGCGGCGCGCCCGGCGGTGCGTCTGCGGCCGCCATCGGATGCCCGGCGCACGCCACCGCAACGAGCGTTCGCTGCACCGCTGCTCGAAACTCAAGCCGACATCCGTTCCGGGTCGAGCCGTCTGGCCGCAAACCCGATTCGATATTCACATGCAGGGCCCGAACGAAACCGTGTTCTTCGACTTGTAGTCCGCCGGGTTCACGCCGTTTTCACATTGGCGCTTTAAAGTCTCGCTGCGAGTGAACCTCGCAACGAAACTCCAAGCAGTTCTTCCAGGCCCGCAATGCGCGGGCTTTTTTTTCGCGCCGATTTCGCGCCGATAGGACACGATAGAAGTTTCGTCGCACACCGCTGCCGGCTTTTGCTCAGCTCAGCAGCGAAAATGCTCGATGTCCTGCCCCGCGTTGATCGCGCGCGTGAGCCAGTCGGGGCGCTCGCCCTTGCCGTCCCAGGTGTTGCCGTAAGCGTCACGGTATTTTGGCGTGGCTGCATCCGCAGTAATCGCGGCCGCCAGGTCTTCGATCGAAATGCCGTATTCATCCATACGGCGCCGTATCCACAGGACTAGCCGCTCACGCGCTTGACCGTCGGAATCGAACATCCGATGTTCCTCTCGTTCTTTCATAAAGTACCGATATTGCGGCCCAATGTGCGCGCTTTATAAAGCACAAAGGCTTCACGGTTCAGCGAAGCCCTTGTACCAATCCGCTGGACATAATGGGCCGCTGTCATGCTATGAGTCTTCCGGCCATGTCCAGCAAATTGTTTAACGACGAATGCCCGCTGGTGTCCGCTTGTAGCTGCTTATCTCTGCTTATGCGCCGGCTGAACTCCGCTGGGAACTCCGGCGCTTCGCGAGTCGCTTCCCTGATGTGCATGCGATTCTAGCATTCATTTTACGTAGCGCCAGGTATGTCGCCATCGTGCAGTGCAGCGCCGAGAATGGCTCTGGCTCAACGTTTCCGGGATGCCAGCGGTTGACTCGCAGTCGTCCGGGCAGCGTCGCACCGTGTTGGGGCGAACCCGTGTTATTTTGCGGTTTCCGTCGTCGAGTCTTCAGGAGGACCATCGTTATGACCCCGCACGCTGCAATCGCCGCCATTCTCGGCGCGCTATTGATTGGAGCAATGAGCCCAGGCCCCAGCTTCATTGTCGTCGCACGTCACTCGATCGGCCTGTCGCGCCGCGATGGACTGGCGAGCGCCGTCGGCATGGGCATCGGCGGTGTGTTCTTTAGCGGCATTGCGCTGCTTGGTCTTTACACGCTGCTCGCCGCAGTCGAATGGCTTTATGTCGGCTTAAAGGTTGCCGGTGGCCTGTATCTGATTTACATCGCATCCAGAATATGGCGCGGCGCGGCAAAGCCGCTCGCGGTGGACGGCATGCAAGGCAAGTCAAGCGGCGATGCGCGCCGGTCATTCTGGGTAGGGCTGACCACGCAGCTCAGCAATCCGAAAACCTCGATCTTCTACGGCAGCATCTTTGCCGCACTGTTGCCGCAGCAGCCGCCCATCTGGTGTTATGCGGTGTTGCCGCCAGCCGTATTCGCGATCGAAGCGGGCTGGTATACGATCGTCGCGATGTGCTTTTCAAGCAGGCGCCCACGCGAACTCTATGTAAAAGCAAAAACATCGATTGACCGCGCCGCTGCAACGGCGATTGCGGCACTTGGGCTCAGGCTGATTTTCACTGCGCACAAAGCCGGAATCTGAGCGAGTACACGGATGAGGAATTCGATGGCGTCCGCTCACCATCGAATTCAAGCCTTGTCCGCTGACGTCTTCTTCGCGCCACCACCGATCACATCGATCGCCTGTCCCGACTTCATTCGCGCACGCAGTTCGAACTTCTGGATCTTGCCGGTAGCCGTCTTTGGCAGTTCGCCAAAACAAACTGCTTTAGGCACCTTGTAGCCGGCTAAAAGAGTCCGGCAATGCGCGGTGATCTCGTCGGCCGACGCGCTCGCGCCCTCCTTCAGTTCGACGAACGCACACGGCACTTCGCCCCATTTCTGATCCGGCATCGCAACGACAGCCGCTAGCGAAACCGCCGGGTGTCGATACAGTGCATCTTCGACTTCGATGCTCGAAATGTTTTCGCCGCCAGAGATGATGATGTCCTTGCTGCGGTCCTTGATGCGAAAGTAACCGTCGGACATCATCACGCCGATATCGCCGGTATGAAACCAGCCACCCCGGAACGCATCCGTGGTGGCGCGCTCGTTCTTCAAGTAGCCCTTCATGCAGATGTTGCCGCGAAACATGATTTCGCCGAGCGTCTCGCCATCGGCCGGGACCGCTTCGAGGGTATCCGGATCCAGCACCGACGCCGCGGCCTGCAGGTGATAGCGCACGCCTTGACGCGCGTTCAGGCATGCGCATTCATCGTCACTTAGCGCGTCCCACTGCTGTTGTTTCGCGCACACCGATGCGGGGCCGTACACCTCCGTCAATCCATAGACATGCGTAAGATCGAAACCGATCTCCTTCATCCGCGCAATCACCGCGGGCGGCGGCGGCGCGCCCGCCACCATCGTCGACACCTGATGCGTAATGCCTTCGCGCCATTGCGCCGGCGCGTTCGCGAGCGCGCCTTGCACGATCGGCGCGCCGCAATAGTGCGTGATGCGTTCGCGGCGGATCAAATCGAAGACCGTCTTCGCATCGAATTTCCGTAGACAGACATTGACGCCGGCGCGAGCCGCAACCGTCCACGGAAAGCACCAGCCGTTGCAGTGAAAGAGCGGCAACGTCCAAAGGTAAACCGCATGCTTCGGCATATCCCATTCGAGGATGTTGCTAAGCGCATTCAGATACGCACCGCGATGGTGGTAGACCACGCCTTTCGGGTCGCCCGTCGTGCCCGACGTGTAATTCAGCGCGATCGCTTCCCACTCGTCGGCGGGCGGCGTCCATGCAAACCGCGGATCACCGTCTTGCAGGAATGCTTCGTAATCGATCGAGCGAGCGAACTTCTGCGGATCGGCAGGCATCGTGTCGCTGACGCTGACGATTCGCAATGCAGGAAACTCATGCGCAGCCCGCTGCGCGAGATCCGAAAATTCGCTATCGACGATCAACGCCTTTGCGTCGCCATGCCGCAACATGAAGAGGATCGATGCAATATCGAGCCTCGTATTGATCGTATTGAGCACCGCGCCCGCCATCGGCACACCGAAATGCGCTTCGATCATCGCCGGGATGTTCGGCAGCAATACGGCCACCGTATCACCGCGACCGATGCCTGCCTGCTCGAGCGCACTGGCAAGCCGGCGTGTACGTTCATAGGTTGCGCGCCACGTGCGGCGCACGTCGCCATGAACCACCGCGGTGCGCTCGCCGTAAACCTCCGCGGCACGCGCGATGAAATCGATCGGCGTTAGTGGAACGTAGTTCGCCTCGCGGCGGCCGAGACCTTCGTCGAACATGTGCGTCATCGCCTCTCTCCCGATCTGGCGGCTCGCTTCGGCGCTGATCCGGTCCCGCGCCTGGCGACGCTCGCTTGCACCGGGCGCCAGCGGGACGCCGCACGAATGCCGGGCGCCCGGTTACGCAACGCAGCACATGTATAAGGTAGTCAGACCCGCGGCAGGTCGTCCATGAATTTTTCGACGTGACCGTCAGGTATGTCGGTGTCGATTCCGTCAAGGCCATCGGTGTGCGACACCGTTTTTATTTTTGGCCCCAGCAATTGCATGCCGCCAAGCGTAAATAGCGACCAGACCGCGTTTCCGGCGTGGATGGCAGTCACGACGTCCGCGACCTCCACGATCTCATGCTGCGACAACCATTCGTTCGTTTTCGGATTGACGAGCGCCCAGCGAACGTGGGTGACGCGGTCGGTCGTGGGGTTAATGCGCACGGCATCGATAGCATAGGTAGCCATATCCACCTCCATCATCGTCGTCAAGGCATCGTAGCACTTATGTCAACCAGAACGAATAAACCCGAGTGATACGCTTTACGCTTTGCCCAGCATTTAAGGATGCTGGAAATTCCCGCTCCCGGAGGCAAAAAGAACGGCGCGATGGACAGCCAGGCGAAGTTCACTGCGCGATATTGCGTTGTGCGGGGCGTCGATTGTGGATGCGGCTCGATGCGGGATTCCGGAGAACCGGCCATGCCACAGACAGGAGAACTGCGTAAGGCTCGCGGTATATCCGCTAACGCCTGGCCTAGAAAATGACGAACGTCCGGTTTGCCGCCACGCGCGTCACAACGGCCGGCAATGCCGCCAGTTGCTCACGTGCAACATCCGCAGCCCGCTCGAACGACACCCGCTGGTCCGGGGTGAGCGGCGGCGTGAACACACGTTCGGTCAATGCAAGCGGGTCCGTCGGCTGATCATGCAGGCGCACTTCAAAATGCAGATGCGGCCCCGTTGTCACACCGCTGCGGCCCACGAAGCCCACGCGCTCTCCCTGAGCGACCTGCGCTCCGGCACGCAACCCGGCGGAAAATGCAGACAGGTGCGCATAACACGTCGTATAGCCGTCGGCATGGCTGATGACGACATGCCTGCCGTAGCCGCTTTGCGTTCCGACGAACTCCACCGTTCCGGCCGCCGCCGCAAACACCGGCGCGCCTACGGGCGCGGTCAGATCGACGCCGGTATGGAAACGCTCTTCGCCTGAGACAGGATGCAAACGCACGCCGAACGGCGAACTGATCCGCTCGAAATTTACCGGCATTGCGAAGGGTTCGGCTGCCAGCAACTGTCCGTCGAACGCGTAATAGTCGCCGCGCGTGCTGCCCGGCGCGATGAACCAGAGCGCCGTGTAGGTGCGCTCGTCGACGCGGATTTCGACCGCTACTACGCGAGGATGCCGTGACACGGCGTCCCATCGGTCGGCGCGCTCATAGACGATGCGGTAGTCGTCGCCGGGTAGCGCGCTCGCATACACGTCCAGCCGGCCGGCGAAAAGGCGTTCGATCTGGTTGAGAACATCGGGTGGCAAGTCGGCCTGCGTCAGCGCGTCATGCAGGTCTCGCTCGATCCGGCCCGCACGCGTGATATAGCGTTCATCGTGCGTATCCGACGGCGATGCGCCTATGAGCGGAAAGCGGGTCGCATCGCTGTCCGTAGCGAGCGTGTTGCCAGTCGTAACGGGGCCGGCCCATTCACGGCCGGCGTCGATCTGCTCAGCCGGCATGCAGAGCACAGGCGCCGCACGGCACATCGATGCAAGGATCGGCGCGCCGTGGCGCAGCATTGTATCGGACGGCGCAGGCGCGTCGCCGATGAGCGTCCACGACAAGTCGTCGAACTCGCGCGCCGCGTGTGCTGAAGAAGCACTGACGATGCCGTGAGCCGGACGCTCGATCGCATCGAAAGATTCGGCAGGTAACGCTCGAGGCAAGGCGAGGTTCACAGCAGCGCCAGGCACCGCCGACGTCGCAGCTGGATAAGCCGTTATCG
This sequence comes from Paraburkholderia sp., assembly GCA_036502945.1. GTDB lineage: Bacteria > Pseudomonadota > Gammaproteobacteria > Burkholderiales > Burkholderiaceae > Paraburkholderia. The sequence continues at coordinate 23,292 of DASXXR010000037.1, forward strand.
ACGCAGCACCCGACGCGGCAGGCAAGCTCAGAATACTGGCCGTACCGATGAGAAGCACCGCGCGTGCGGCGGCGACAATCTGCGTCTTGCGTTTGAGAGGCGCCGGACCGGCCGCCTCGGTGAACATGCGCTGCCTACGCGCAACGAATGTACGTAGACAAACCATCACGTAAGTATCCCGCGGTAGAAACAGAAGACTGCGTGCATGAGCGGCAGTGCACAACAGCACTACTGCGGCGAAACGAATGCGAAGTGAACACGACCCGGCTGCGAGGCAGCCCAACGGTCAGCGAATGAATCCGCCGCTTTCGTCGCGCTACGCAGCCCGACAAAATAAGCTGACAGTCTATGGGCCGACATGGCATCCGTGAATAGGACAAATCCTGACTTCCTTTCGTGGTGGTGTGCATGCATATCCTCGTACAGTTTCACATGCCGGTCGAAAAAATCCGCCGCGATCGACCTTGATTTCTCGACCTTTTGAACTCCTCAATTTTTCGATCGGCCACCGCTCACCAGCACTCTGGCACAGACGGTGTCCTCTTTCCGTACGATCTGCCACCATGTCCGTCACCGCGTGGCTATTTTTTCCCCGGCCCGTCGCGCCGCTATCCATAAACGATCGCTAATGCTTTTCGCGACAAACTTTAACTGTCCGCAATCGTAGCCGGCCCCTATGCTGGCAATATCGCCCATTACGGCTGCGTAGTGTCCATTCCGCGCATCGGCGAAGCAGCGGACGACACGCACGCGCAGCGTGACGATGCCGGCATCGGCATCGCGGGCCAGGCGGGTTTTCAATGTCATTGGGGCGAACATCATGAAGATCTGTGTTTTCGGAGCGGGTGCGATCGGCGGTTTGATGGGCGTGCAACTCGCGCGGGCAGGAGCCGATGTGAGCTTCGTCGCGCGCGGCCCGCATCTGGCCGCGATGCGTGAACACGGCGCGCGGCTGTTGATGGACGGCGAGGAGATTTCGGTCCCCGTACGTTGCACGTCGGATCCTCGCGAACTCGGCGTGCAGGACTACGTCATCATCACACTGAAGGCGCATTCGCTGCCGGACGTGGTCGACGCAATGCAGCCGCTGCTCGGCAAACATACGGCGATCGTCACGGGCGTCAACGGCATTCCTTACTGGTACTTCTATCAGCACGGCGGCAAGTTCGCCGGCACGCGGCTCGCGAGCATCGACCCGGATGGCGCGCAATGGACGAAGCTCGGCCCGGAACGCGCGATCGGCTGCGTGTTGTACCCGGCTGCTGAAATCGTCGAACCGGGTGTCATCAAGCATGTGTACGGCAAGAAATTCCCGATCGGCGAGCCGAGCGGCGAGCACACCCCGCGCATCCAGCAGCTTCACGAAATCATGCAGGCCGCGGGCTTCGAAGCGCCGATCCGCGACAATATCCGCGATGAAATCTGGCTGAAATTATGGGGCAATCTGTGTTTCAACCCGATCAGTGCATTGACTCACGGGACGCTCGACGTGTTGGCGAGCGATCCGGGCACGCGCGCCGCGTGCCGCACGATGATGCTGGAAGCGAAGCGCATCGCCGAGCCGTTCGGCGTGCGCTTTCGCGTCGACGTCGAAAAACGGCTCGACGGTGCGGGTGCGGTTGGCGCGCATAAGACTTCGATGCTGGTCGACCTCGAACACCGGCGGCCGATGGAAATCGATCCGCTGCTGACGGTCGTGCAGGAAATGGGACGCCTCGTCGGCGAACCGACGCCGACGATCGACGTCGTACTCGCACTCGTGAAAATGCGCGAAAAAATGGCGCTTCAGGGCAACTAACTGAGTGCGGGCTAGCGGGTATGCCGGCAAACGCCGCTTGAGGCTTAGGTAAGCTGATGTGAAAAGAGGATCGAACGCGTAACGCGTTCGATCCTCTTTCCTTACCGCTCTGTTATAGGTCTGTTCACTGGTCGATCGCGAGCCAAACCGTCTTCGGTTCGGTGAAGTTTTCGATCGCGACATCGCCATGCTCGCGGCCGAATCCCGAGTCGCCCGACCCGCCCCATGGCAAACGCACGTCGGTATAGCCGTAGGTGTTGATCCATACGGTGCCCGCCTTCAGCGCGTGTGCCACACGATGCACGCGTCCGATATCGGCACTCCACACGCCGGCGGCGAGGCTGTACAGCGTGCCGTTGGCAATGCGTACCGCGTCGGCTTCGTCGTCGAAACGAATCACGCTCGCGACCGGCCCGAAGATCTCTTCCTGCGAAATGCGCATTTCGTGCTCGACGTTCGCGAACACGGTCGGCTCGACGAAAAAACCCCTTTCGCCGATCCGCGCACCGCCAGTAACGAGCGATGCGCCTTCGTTCTTGCCGATGTCGACGTAATCGAGCACCGTCTTCATCTGCGCCGCCGAAATGAGCGGACCCATCGACGTCTCGCGCACCGAAGGATCGCCGACCTTGATCGTTTTCGCGCGCGCGGCGAGCCGCTCGACGACGTCGTCGTAGACATCGCGATGCGCGAGAATGCGCGAACCCGCTGAACATACTTGCCCGGTGTTGAAGAAGATCCCGGAGGCGGCCGCGCGCACGGCGTTGTCGAGATTCGCATCAGCAAAGATCACGTTTGCCGACTTGCCGCCCAGTTCCAGCGTCACACGCTTGAAGTTGCCGGCCGCGCCCTGCAGGATGCCGCGCCCAACCGCAGGCGAGCCCGTGAACGTCACCTTGTCGACACCCGGATGCGCGACCAGCGCATCGCCTACCACGCGTCCTTTGCCCGTTACGATGTTCAGCACGCCGGGCGGCACACCCGCGTCCAGCGCCAGTTCGCCGACCCGCAGCAAAGAAAGCGGCGTGATTTCCGCGGGCTTCACAACGAGCGTGCAACCGCATGCCAGTGCCGGCGCGATCTTCCACATCCCGATCATCAGCGGAAAATTCCACGGCACGATTGCTGCGACCACCCCTACCGGTTCGCGCATGGTGTAGGTGAGCGCATCGGGCCGCACCGGCACCACCTGGCCGTTGATCTTGTCGCACCAGCCCGCGTAGTACGCGAGCGTGTCGATTGCGGCGGGCACGTCCTGGCGCAGCACGGCTGCGATCGGCTTGCCTGCATCGAGGCTCTCGATTTCAGCGATCTCCTGCTGGTTCGCGCGCAGCAAATCCGCGAAACGCACAAGGATTCGGCCCCGCTCCGCGGCGCGCATCCCATTCCAGACCGTGAGCGCGGCTCGCGCCGCGCGCACGGCATTGTCGACATCGGCCGTACTGCCCTGCGCGACGCGTGCGATCGGTTGTTCCGTCGCGGGGTCGATATCGACCGAGTATTCGCCGGCGCTGGGCGGTACCCGCTGGCCGTCGATCAACAGGTCATGACGTATGAGGTCGGTTTCAGTGGCCATCGTCGTACTCCTTGCAATGATGAAATAGTGCGCTTAACCAGCCCGGGCTGCACGGTGCCTCAGGCTTGCCGTGATGAGCGCAACGGCGCTTCGTCGCCCGGCAGGGCCGGCATCGGTTCGAGAGGAGTAGTGGATGGGCGGACCGTCGGCGATTCCGGCACGCGGACAGCCGCTCCGCCCAGTTCGATGAATAGCGACCAGACGGCGTCTGCATTGGGCCGCAGCGTCCGGCTGCGGCGCCGCACGAGCATCGTCGCCAAGGTTGCTTCAGGAAGAAGGGGGCGCGCGACGAGCCGCGCGGACGGCGCGGGCCAATGTGCGCCGATCGGCAGCACGCCGATACCCAGCCCCAGTTCGATCATGCGCAGCACGGCTGCAACGTGGCCGCATTCCTGAACGCGGCCGCCTTGCACGCGGTGCGCAGTCATCGCGCGTTCGAGCGCCGCGCGGCTGCCTGCATCGTTATTGAGTGTGACGAGCGGTGCATCGCCAAGCGCGCTCCACATCAACGTGGTGCCTCGCGCCAGCGGATGCGCGTCGGGCAACACGGCGCAGAGCGGCGTGGCGAATAAAGGTTGCACATGCAACGTATCGATGTTGTCGGCGTCGATGTCCGACACGACGCCGAAGTCGACATCGCCGTGCTCGACACTCATGAGCACCGCCTCTTGCGGCTGATCCTTCACGTCGACGGTCAGCGCCGGAAAGACCGTCGCGCAGCGCGCGATACATTCCGGCACCCAACGCGAAGAGAGCACGGGATTGCTCGAGACCTTGACCACGCCGGTATGCCCGTGGTGCGTCGCGCGCTCTTCGCGCAGCGTCAGGTCGATTTCATCGAGCAGTTGCCCGATGCGGCGCGCGAGGCTCGCGCCGGCTACGGTCAGTTCGACCTGACGCGTGGTTCTGTCGAAGAGCCGCAACGCGATCGCTTCTTCGAGTTCACGCACGCAGCGGCTCACGGCCGACTGCGTCAGGTCGAATTCGCGCGCCGCGCGGGTAAAACTGCGTTGGCGCGCGACGGCGACGAACACCTTGAGTTGCTGCAACGAGACGTTCATGTCGCCGCCGGTCGGCTCCTCCTGTCAGATGCTATTCGCCCGTCTGCTCGGGCCATGTGCTCAGTCGCGACGGCGCGCCGCTTTTGCTGCTCTCGAGCACGAGCGCATCGCTCGATTCGATCCAGCGCGCACGCATCGGCGCGAGGATGAACTTGGCGGACACCCCGGCCGCGATGGTAATCACCGCCGACACCACGAACACGAGGTTCCAGCCGCCCGTTGCGGCAAGCACCGATGCGATCGGCACAAGCAGCGATGCCGTGCCCTTCGCGGTGTACAGCGTGCCGGCGTTGGCCGCCGCATATTTGCTGCCGAAGGTATCCGCGCAGATAGCCGGGAAGATCGAGAAGATCTCGCCCCAGAACAGGAAGATCAGCGCGGCGAATGTCATGAACGCGTAGGGATTGGTACCGTACTCCATGAGCCCGAGCAGCGCCAGCCCTTCGCCGATGAAGATCCCGAACATCGTGTTCTCACGGCCGATCTTGTCGGAGATGAAGCCGCACAGCGGACGCGTGAAGCCGTTGCAGACATTGTCGATCGACAGCGTCGCGGTGAGGAGCGGCAGCGTCATGCCGAAGATCGTCATCGGGATCTTCGCGAGACCCCAGTCTTTCGCGATCGGGCCGATCTGTGCGGTCGCCATCAGGCCGCCTGCTGCAACTGCGACGAAACACACGTAAATCACCCAGAACACCGGGGCCTTGATCATCTGTCCGGGCGTGAAGTCCGTCTTGGTCACCGCGAACTTGCGCTTCGGCGCCGGCGCTTTCTGCATGTCCGGCTTCTTCAGCAACATCGCCAGAATGAAGATACAAACGCCCTGCAGAATGCCGAAGAACAGAAACGTATGCTCATAGCCGGTGGCCGTGATCATATTGGCGATCGGGATCACCGTTATCGCGGCACCGGCCCCGAAGCCCGCTGCCGTCAGTCCGGCTGCGAGGCCGCGCCGGTCGGGGAACAACTTCAGCGCATTGCCGACGCAAGTGCCGTACACACCGCCCGCACCGATACCGGCGATGATTGCCGCGGCGTACAACTCAGGCAAGGTCGTCGCATAGGAATTCAACACCCATGCGACGCCTGCGCACAGCGCGCCGCCTGCCACGACGGGACGCGGGCCGAACCGGTCGACGAGCCACCCTTCGAGCGGCACGAGCCATGTTTCAGTGAGGATGAAGATGGAGAACGCTAGCTGAATCGAAGCGAGACCCCAGTGATGCCGTGCTTCCATCGGCGCGACGAATAGCGTCCACGCGTACTGCAGATTCGCGACCAGCGCCATGCATAGAATACCGACGGCCAGCTGGAACCAGCGGTTCTTCCAGAATCCGGGTGCCGGAGCTTGCTGAGTGATGACGTCCATGTGCTTTGTCTCCGATATGTATTGGTGCAACCGGCCGGATTGCCGGTCTACATGCATCCCACCTTATAGTTGTGTCCCGATCGAAATGCCGGGTATAGAAGCAACGTATCGCCAATTCCTATCATTCATAAACGGCTGAACGTATCACTTGATTCCGTTAGTCCAGCAAACTGGAAAATGGCTTGTTTGAGGCATTTTTTCGTTGTCCTTTTCTGCCCCGTTATAGGCGTTAACCCCATACCATCAAGGCCGGAGCCGCCCCCTTCGAAGCATGCTAGGGTCATTGCTGAATTACTGATAATTAAAGTTTGTTACCATGTGGATTCATATTCGCTTATACATCGGCCATGACGATGAGGAACGCGACACTCCGCCAGCTGAAGGTTTTCGAAACGGTCGCGAGGCACTTGAGCTTCTCGCGCGCGGCGGAGGAACTGCATCTGACGCAGCCTGCCGTGTCCACCCAGGTGAGGCAGCTTGAAGAGCACGCGGGCCTGCCGCTCTTCGAACAGCTCGGCAAGAAAATCTACCTGACGCCGGCCGGCGCCGAAATGCTTCACTACAGCCGCGCGATCATCCAGCAGTTCCTCGAAGTAGACGAAGCGATGAGCCAGCTGAAAGGCGTGTCCGGCGGCAAGCTCAATGTCGCGGTGATCAGCGCGGGCGACTACTTCTTTCCGCGTCTGCTTGCCGAATTCACGCGCCGGTATGCCGGCGTCGAATTGAATCTGGCGGTGCACAACCGCGAGGAACTGCTGCATCAACTGGCGACCAATCAGACCGATCTCGCGGTGATGGTGCGTCCGCCGCACGAGACGGATGCGATCAACGAACCGTTTGCCCCGCATCCTTACGTTATCGTGGCGGCGCCAGATCATCCGCTCGCCCGCAAGCGCAGCATCAAGATGAGCGAACTCGCGGACGAGGCGTTCATCGTGCGCGAGCGCGGCTCGGATACATGGAATTCGATGGAAGAAGGCTTTGCCGGCCGGCTGACCAACTTCAAGATCGCGATGGAGATCAAGAGCACGGAGACCATCAAGCAGGCGGTGATAGCGGGCATGGGGATCGCGTTTCTGTCCGCGCATACGATCAGCCTCGAATTGCAGGTCGGTCACCTGACCGTGCTCGACGTCGAGGGTTTTCCCGTCATGCTCAACTGGTATGTGGTGCACCGCAAGAACAAGCGCTTGCCGCCCGTCGCCGTTGCGTTCAAGCGGTTCCTGATGGACGAAGGCGCGAGCCTCATCGAGCAGATCACGCGCGTCAGGCAGTTGAGCGTGCATAAGTGATTCTCTATGGATTGCCAATAAAACTTTAACTATTGCAAATCCATCCCGGCTTCTATGCTTGAGGCGAGTCTTATCCCTCGCCCGCCTAGGAGCTCCGTCATGAATCACGCTTCGGTTGTTACTCATACCCGTTCGCCTGCTGCTCACGTTGCCGCGAACAGTTCCGATGATGATGCAACGCTGTGTGCCTATAACTCGGCTTTCAGCGATCTGGGTCTGCGGTTTCGCTGGGACAGCGATACGCTCGACGTGCTCAAGGAATTCAACTCGGAGATTGCGCGGATCACCGCCTACATCGAGCGGTTTCACTCGCATCTGCTCAAAGCCTATGACGCCAACTTTCTCGCTGAACTCATCTTTCAGAAGAAGTCCCAGTTCTATCGCGAGACCGCTGCTGAATGAAAGCCGCGCTTTCTGCTTTCTGATGCCCGCGCCGGTCATGGCGTGGGCGTCTTCTCCACGCTTCAACCACGCGGCATGCGTTGCCGTTGACGGTTACGCTCGCGCGTCGCCGGTGCATTGCCGCTCCTCGAAGCAGCGGCGACGCGAGGCGACGGGTCAATGTCGACGTCCGCTAGCGTCCACCGTTGCGTGAAATCGTCGTATGGCCGCAGGTGCAGCGGGTCGTCACGCCACTCGAAGTGCACCTGCACAACGCGCCGTTGAGCGACACCACACCGCACGTTCGACCGATGCCCGCCCGCCACGGCGAACCACCGGCCGTACCGGTCATCGATCGTCATCATCAGATGTACCCCTAGCGCGGCTGCGAGTCCTGCAGTCGCCAGCAACGCCGCGAACCCGAACGCCTGTGTATCGTCGGTAACGAAGCCGTAGCCCAGCCACGCGCACAGCAGTAGCGCCGCCATATCGACGATCGCGCAGCCAGGGCACGCGGCGGCGCGCGTGTCCATGGCCGCGCAAAGTCT
>DASXXR010000038.1:0-1565 GCA_036502945.1 Paraburkholderia sp.
GTAGTCCTGCGTCGCGGTCAGCGTCGTCGTGCCGATGTTGATATCGCGGCCGGCGGCGATCGCCGCGTTGCCGCCGCTCTGGATCGTCGCGCTACGCGTGGCGGAGATTGTGCCGATCGCATCAACGCCCGTACCCGTCACGCTGCCGCTCAAACGATCCGAGCCGAACGACTGCGCGACGCCGAACGTTGCCGTTTCGTTCACAACATCGCGGCCCGCCTGCACGAGCACGTCGCTACCGCCAATCCGGCCGCTCACGTTGCGCACGTCCTGCACCGCAGCAACCGTGGTCGCGCCCGCGCTGCCCATCACGCCACGGTTGACGATGCTGTTGCCGAGTACGGTTGTCGCGACATCGCTGACGACATGGCCGCTGTTGTTCAGATCGCCAGTTGCCTTCAGGCTCACGGCGTTGCCCGCGACAATCGCGCCGCTGTGCGTGAGGTCAACCGTGCTGGATTGCGCGAGATAAACCTGCGGCACCAGCACGGACTGATGCGAGCCATCCGGCAGCGTCATGTCCTTCGATACGAGCCAGACCATATCCGTCGTCAGCTGCCGCATCTGCGCGGCCGACAGCGCGATGCCCGGTTCAAGCCCGAACGCTTTCGCATACGCGACGCCGTTATCCATCAGCGCCGTGTATTCATCAAGGCCATTCGCAAAGCCCGCCAGGAACATGCGCCCGGTCAGTTGCGTGATCTGGTCGCTGATCATCCTTTCTTCGTAGAAGCCGTCGCCGAGTCGCTTCACGGTCTTCTGCGGATCGAGACCGAGTTGCCCGAGCATGTAGTCGCTCGATATGAATTTCGTGTACTGCGTAAAGCGCGGATCGGTCGCAATCAGGTACGAAGCGTCAGGCGCCGAATGCAGCGAGTACAACCCGTTGACCGGTAGCACCAGCGCCGGTGCCACAGCCTGCAAACCGCCCGCATCGCCTGCAGTCACGCCCGAACCGGTAACCGTCTGGCCTTTACGATTCACGCTGCTAATGCTGATCGTCTGCGCATCGGTCTGCACGGTCTGGTTCGACGACGCAATCGCAGGCAGTGCATCGACAGTCGTAACCGACTGCGTAACCGTGGCCGGCACGCTCTGCGTGTCGCTGTCGCCGCCGGTTTTCTGGTGCCACGTGAACGTCGATGAATCCGTTTCCGTGATGCGCTGCTGCAGCACCGTGCCGGTATCGCTGACCGTGCCGCCATTCGCACGACGCACGAGGTCGCCGCCTGCCGCCATCGACGACGACTGGTTGCTGATCGCGCCGCCGTCCGCGTTGATGCGGATCGCGCCCTGTGCCTGGATCGTGGCCGCGTGGCCCGCGCTCACCAGCTGGTCCGTCGTGAGCGTCACCGACGTGGTACGCGACATCTCGACGTAGTCGTGGTTGTCCGGCCCCAGACTGTAGTTCACCTGGACGCTGTCCGGGCGCATGTTCCTTGCCGGGTCGTAGTCCGGCCAGAACGTGATCGAATAGGTGTCGCCATTGTCGGTGAGGCGCTCGTAGTACTGCACCGGGTTGTTCGTGATGGTGCGCGTCGACGGCGGATGGGTACATGCGCCAT